>CAJQQC010000182.1 GCA_905480385.1 uncultured Winogradskyella sp. | reverse complement strand
TTCGATAAAATAGTTAAGCAGTTAAACGAGAACGCTAAGAAAAAGAATCTTAAAAAAAGTTTAACGCAATTAAAAGAAGATATACGGGTTAAGGAAACTGTATAAAATTAATTAATGAGCTTTTATTGCATATTCAAGAGCTAGATTTTAGTCTTGTCCTGAATTTATTTAATATAGTTAAATCAGTTTAGGCTATTGATTTAGACCATTCGAGACTCGGACCACTTTATTATTTCCCGTTTACCCCTTCAAACTTAAGTAAGTATAAGACATTCAAGGAGACTTAAAAACAAAAAAGCCACTACTTTCGTAATGGCTTTGTATGCTCCTCTTCAAAGACTCGAACTTTGGACCCTCTGATTAACAGTCAGATGCTCTAACCAACTGAGCTAAAGAGGAAGGTTATTTTCGCTAAAGCGAGCGCAAATATAAATTAAATTTTTATTCCCTACCAAAATAAAATTCAAAAAATTTGAGCTTTTTTTATTTTGTTATAGCTTTAAAAATATCATTCCCATTAGCAAATAGGACCAATGCAATTAAAATAAAGAATCCTATCACTTGTGCGCGCTCTAAAAACTTCTCGCTAGGTGCACGACCAGAAATCATTTCATATAATAAAAACATCACATGGCCACCATCTAAAGCAGGTATTGGTAATAAGTTTAACACTGCCAACATTATAGATAAAAATGCTGTTAACTTCCAAAAAGCTTGCCAACTCCAAATATCTGGGAAAATATCAAATATAGCTTTAAAACCTCCGAGACCTTTGTAAGCTTCTGTTTTTGGATTAAAAATAGCCTTTAATTGAGAAAAATAATTGACAACAGTAGAGTTAAACTTACGAGCACCAGCACCAAAGCTTTCACCAAAAGAGTAGTCTGTTTTTATAACATCGTAATAACCCATCTCAGTAAAACGCTTGGCATCTATTAATCGATATATATTAAGCTTAGCCTCATTATTAACCTTTAAATCTCTGATTATCGTTTTATTCTCTCTAAGTATTTCGGCTTGTACTGTTTTTCCTTTGTAATTTTTTAATTCACTTTGAAATAAATCAAAATACTCAATTTTTTTACCATTAAGACCCAGAATAAGGTCACCTTCTTTTAAACCTGCTGAGGCGTTAGCTGATGAATCAGGAACAGATTCTACGATAAAAGGATAACGGTATCTAAATAAGTTTTTACTGCCTTCATCAGATAATTGGCCTAAAAAGTTCTCTGGTAAAGTAATTACTTTTTGTTCACCGTCTCTTTGGACAGTCATTTGCTCTGCACCAATAATGTACTGTCCTATTTCGGTGTCCATTTTGATACTCTGGTCATTAATTGCCAAAATTTTGTCTCCTGTTTTAAAACCTGCGTCTAAGAGTACTGGATCTTCAATAAAATAACCACCTTTAAGACTATCTATCTCAATATCTGTATCACCGTAAGTAAATGCAACGAATACAAATATGACATAAGCTAATATAAAATTCACTGTTACACCACCAAGCATTATAATCAAACGTTGCCAAGCAGGCTTAGAGCGAAACTCCCAAGGTTGTGGTGGCAGAGCCATTTGCTCCTTGTCCATACTCTCGTCAATCATTCCAGCAATTTTTACGTAACCACCAAGAGGCAACCAACCAATTCCATAAACTGTATCTCCAATTTTTTTCTTGAAAAGTGAAAACTTGACATCAAAAAAGAGGTAGAATTTTTCAACTTTAGTTTTAAATAATTTTGCAGGTATAAAATGACCTAACTCATGCAAAACAATGAGTAAGGATAAACTGAGTAAAAATTGAGATATTTTTATAATAAATTCCATGTAACGTTTTCAAAATTTCGATTGACAAAAGTAAACTTTTACAAGCACTTAGAAAATTATTGACTTTCTATTCAACATTTTTTTAACAGCAATATCAAATCGAATAACTTTAAACGTTAAATCCTGATAAAAATCATACAAGAAATTGAAGCTAGATGTATCTTTGTAAAGATAACAATAGAAGTTTTATGTCACTACTTACATTTTTTAAAGGTTATAAAAAATTTGCTGCTTTCTTTTCAGTCTTGTGCATCATTATTATTACCATTATTTACAATGTTTATAACCAAAAAAAACCATTACCTATTTGGTCTCCTGAAAATGTAAATGCCGAAATGGTAGATGAAAGTATTCGACACGTTGCCAAATACCATACTATTGCAGATTTTAGTCTCACAAACCAAAACGGAAAAACCATAACGCAAGACGACTATAAAGACAAAATCTATGTGGCCGATTTTTTCTTTACAACATGCCAAACAATTTGCCCAATAATGACGGACCACATGTATCAAATACAGAAAGAAATTATCAGCGATGATGATGTCATGTTACTTTCACATTCTGTAACTCCTGTTAAAGACAGCATTCCGGTACTAAAAGCTTATGCAGAAAAGAAAGGTGTTATTGACCGCAAGTGGAATTTAGTCACAGGTGAAAAGAAACAAATTTACAAGCTAGCAAGAAAAAGTTATTTGGCAGTTAAAGAAGATGGTAACGGAGATATTTATGATATGATTCATACCGAAAACTTTCTCCTTATTGACAAAAAACGCCAGATTAGAGGTTTCTATGACGGTACACAATCCGAAGATATAGAGCGACTATTAGAGGATATTGAGACTCTTAAAGCTTTCGGAGGCTCATAAAATATGTTAAGCCTATTACAGACTGAAAATTTTGACTTATTTTTGCTTCTTTAAATTTAATCTAAATAAGAATACACTTGACTTTAGCAGAGCTTAAACGTGGTCAAAATGCCATAATAACAGATGTTTCTTCAAAAAAAATTCCTTTAAAATTACTAGAAATGGGTTGTTTACCTGGTAATTCGGTTGAGTTAGTTCAAGTTGCTCCATTTTCTGACCCTATGTATCTTAATATTAATGGTACACATCTAGCTATTAGAAAAGAAACTGCTATTCATATCTTAATCGAAACCAACGATGCCTAAACAAATCAACGTTGCGTTAATAGGAAACCCAAATACTGGGAAAACATCAGTATTTAATGCGCTTACTGGTCTTAATCAAAAAGTAGGGAATTACCCAGGTATTACTGTCGAGAAAAAAGAAGGTGTTTGCAAATTACCACGTGGTGTTAAGGCACATATCATAGATTTACCCGGAACTTATAGTTTAAATGCCTCATCATTAGACGAGAGTGTAGTTATAGAATTGCTTCTCAATAAGAATGATAAAGATTATCCAGATGTAGCTGTAGTTATTACAGATGTCGAAAATTTAAAACGAAATCTTCTCATCTATACCCAAATTAAAGATTTAGAGATTCCTACGATTTTGGTAATTAATATGTCTGATCGAATGGCTTACAAAGGTATTTCTCTAGATATCGAAAAACTTGAAGCGCAACTAGATACCAAAATTGCACTTATCAGTACCCGAAAAAAACAAGGAGTAGATAATTTGAAAGATTTAATTTCAAATTATCAAAATTTATCTATTGAGCCATGCTTAAGTACTCAAGATATCGACATAGATTATTTTAAAGGTCTCAAAAAAGCGTTCCCAAATCAATCACTTTATAAATTATGGCTAGTAATTACACAGGATGTCAATTTTGGGAAAATTAGTAGAAATACTATAAAAGATACTTCTTCTTTTAAAACAAAAAAAGATTCTGATTTAAAACGTTTACAACAGAAAGAAACCATAAAGCGTTATCAGTTTATAAACAATGTGCTAAAGGAAGGCCAAACAATTGACTTAAAAACGGCTAAAGATTTACGCATTAAATTAGACAGAATATTAACTCATAAAGTTTGGGGTTATTTAATTTTTGGAATTATTCTGTTAACCATTTTCCAGGCCATTTACGATTGGTCAAGTGTACCCATGGATTTTATAGACAATGCGTTTGCGTCCTTGAGCGATTGGACAAAAAACACACTTCCGGCTGGTGCATTTACCAATTTATTAGCTGAAGGTATTATTTCAGGGCTTGGTGGTATCGTGATATTTATACCTCAAATTGCATTCTTATTCCTATTTATAGCCGTACTTGAAGAAAGTGGTTATATGAGTCGTGTTGTCTTTTTAATGGACCGCATTATGAGACGTTTTGGGCTTAGTGGAAAAAGTGTTGTACCACTAATTTCAGGAACGGCATGTGCTATTCCAGCAATCATGGCAACACGAAATATTGAAAGTTGGAAAGAACGTTTAATCACCATTTTAGTCACACCATTTACAACATGTTCGGCGCGCTTACCTGTATACTTAATTATTATATCCTTAGTAATTCCAGAAGGGCGATTTTTTGGATTAAGCTATCAGGCATTAACCTTAATGCTACTTTATCTTATTGGTTTTGGAGCAGCCGTAGGCTCTGCTTGGATTTTGAATAAAATTCTAAAAATAAAAAGTAGGAAATTTTTCGTCGTAGAAATGCCAAACTACAAATTACCTTTATTCAAAAATGTTGCTTTAACGGTATTAGAAAAGACCAAATCATTCATTTTTGGAGCTGGTAAAATTATTTTAGCTATTTCAATTGTACTCTGGTTTTTAGCTTCTTATGGTCCAGGAACAGAATTCAATAATGCGGAAGAGATTGTCACTGAACAATATGCTTCAAATAATTTATCTCAAATAGAATTAGAACAAAAAATAGCCTCTCATAAACTTGAACATTCGTTTATTGGTATCGCTGGCCATGCGATTGAACCTGCAATAAGACCATTAGGTTACGACTGGAAAATAGGAATTGCTATTGTCAGTTCTTTTGCAGCTCGAGAGGTTTTTGTTGGAACTTTAGCTACCATTTATAGTGTTGGAAGTGATCAAGAAGCTACCATTAAAAATCGAATGGCTGCAGAAGTTAATCCAATTTTAGGTGGGCCATTATTTAATTTAGCATCAGGGATTTCATTATTACTTTTTTACGCATTTGCGATGCAATGCATGAGTACACTAGCTATTGTAAAACGTGAAACCAATAGTTGGAAATGGCCTATACTACAATTAACTATTATGACGGCAATTGCTTATATTGTAGCATTGATTGCTTATCAGTTTTTAAAATAAGATTAAAACATTATGAACGGCATTATTCAAAACATTTTTGTTTTTTCTTCGCTAACAATAGCTGTAGTTTTTTTAGTCCGAAAGTTTGTTTGGACACCTAAAAAGAAGACTACAAAAACCTGTGGTAGTAATGACTGTGGGTGTCATTAAATTATTTGACTAACTCTTCAAATAGTAATTTGAGTTTATAATTTTCTTTTGCAATCTGATTATCCGTAATTGCATAGGGATGTGATGCAACCCCTGTAACTTTTATAATATTTGAATTGAGCAGGTTCCATTTTCCGTTTGTTAGTAAAACCATTGAAGTAAACATGAGTTACTTTTTTAAAAAGAGTTTATTCGATTTATAAACCTCAACTTCTATATAAGCTTTTCCTTCCCTAACACATATCACAGTATTTGGATAACGATAATCTGTTGTGACATCAACAAACTTTATTTTATTATGACCGTTACAAAAATGTAGTTAATTATGTAAACTATCAAATATTTTAGTTACTTTTGAAAAATTTTTAAGCATACTTAAAAATATAATTAAACTGATTAAAATGTCTGTAGCCATAGAAAACTTTGTAAAAGCCATTTACAACAACGAAAAACATGATATTGCCAATACAAAACCTGGCAATATAGCATCAAAACTTGGCATATCTAGTGCTGCCGCTACTGATATGGCAAAAAAATTAGACACCAAAGGCTTACTCAACTACGAAAAATACCAAAAACTACGTTTAACTAAAAAAGGAGAGAAAATGGCACTTAACGTTGTACGTAAACATCGTCTATGGGAAGCTTTTTTACATAAGACATTCGATATGTCTTTACATGAAATTCATCGTGAAGCAGAATTATTAGAGCACGAAACTTCAGATTTTCTAGCAGAAAAAATTAGTGCCTATTTAGGAAATCCTAAGTTTGACCCACATGGCGATCCAATACCAAATGCAAATGGAGAGATTACAACTAAAGACACTTCAATTGCATTAATAAATGCCAATGAAAATAAAGACTATATAATCTCTCGATTAATAAGTACAGACAAAGAATTCTTTGAATTTTGTGCACTTAACGGTATTAAATATGGCAATAAAATAGCTGTAAAAAAGCAATTTAAAAATTCCCAAATGACTCAAATAATAATCAATACTAATACAATTGTTCTTAATCAAGACTTCACTCAAATTATCTATGTAAATGAAATCAACTAAAATTTTATTCGCTTCACTTTTAATTTTTATTTCTTTAAAAAGTATAGCACAGGAAAATTCAAACAGTAAATTAGACAACCCTTTGGTGACAGATAGACCTGATGCTACTGAAGCATCTTCTACTGTTGGAAAAGGTGTTTTACAATTTGAAACAGGAGGTCTTTATGAATCTTTTCAAACCAATAATATAAAAAACGAAAGCTATACCTATAATACGATGCTTATCCGTTATGGATTGTTAGATAATCTTGAATTACGTTTAGGTTGGGATTTTGTAGAAGGTGTAACCACTGTCAACGGTAATAAATTAGATAATGTTACAAGCGGACTTTCTCCTCTACTACTCGGTTTAAAGTTAGATATTGCTGAAGAAAATGGTGCCATGCCAGAAATTGCACTGATTGGACATGTTTTTCCTGTTTTTAGTGCTGGACAAGACTATAGACCAGAAACAACAGGCGTCGATTTTAGACTATCACTATCTCATACTTTAAACGAAAAATCAAGTTTAGGTTATAATATTGGGGCACAATGGAGCGATGATTCTTCAGAAGCAGCAGCCATTTATACACTTGCTTATGGTTATAGCATTTCAGATAAATGGGGAATGTACGCCGAAGTTTATGGTGATTTACCTGAAGATAGTTCAGCAAATCATTTTTGGGATGCAGGCTTTACATACTTAGCGTCAAACGATTTACAATTTGATGCTTATTTAGGTACAAGTATTACAGATGGACAAGATTTACTTGTTGGTATGGGATTAAGCTATAGAATAAAACCAAAAAAATAATGAGAAAGATAATTATACTAATAGCAATTGTATGTCTATACAACTGTAAAAACGAAATCGAATCTAACGGAAAACTCAAAGTTGTTACGACTACTACTATGATTACCGATTTAGTAAAAAATATTGGTGGTGACTTTATTGAAGTCGAGGGGTTAATGGGTAGTGGTGTTGATCCACATCTCTATAAAGCTAGCGAAGGTGATGTTTCAAAATTGGTTAACGCTAATATCATTTTTTACAACGGTCTGCATCTTGAAGGGAAACTTGTAGAGGTTTTCGAAAAAATGGGAAATACAAATAAAACTCAAGTTGCCTTAGGTGAAGGTTTAGATAAATCACAGCTCATTGGGTCAGATTATTTTGCCTCAAACTATGACCCACATGTGTGGTTCAATATTGCGTTTTTTAAACAGTTCACAAATCAAGTAACTGATATATTAACAAAAAAAGATCCGGAAAACGCAACTAATTTCCTGGAAAATGAAAAAAAATATTTAGCAAAACTAACACAGCTCGAAGCTGATGTTTCAACTATAATAAGCACACTTGCAAAAGAGAAAAGAATTTTAGTAACTGCTCATGACGCTTTCAACTATTTTGGAAAAAACTATGATTTTAATGTTGTTGGGCTTCAAGGTTTATCTACTGCCACAGAAGCTGGTGTGAAAGATGTGCAGAAGTTATCTAGTTTCATTATTGAAAATAAAATAAAAGCTATTTTTATTGAAAGTTCAGTGCCGAAAAGAACTATTGAAGCTTTAGTCGCTGCAGTTAAAGCTAAAAATCACAAGGTTGAAATTGGAGGAATTTTGTATAGTGATGCTTTAGGAAATTCTGGAACCGTTGAAGGTACTTACATAGGAATGTTTAAATACAATGTAAATACCATTGTTAATGCGCTAAAATAATGGATCAAAAAATAGCTGTAAAAATAGACGACCTTACCGTAGCTTATAACTATAAACCAGTGCTTTGGGATATTGATTTAGAAATTCCTGAAGGTGTACTTATGGCTATTGTTGGTCCAAATGGTGCCGGGAAATCTACTTTAATAAAATCAATCTTAGGTATACTAAATCCAATTGCAGGTAGCGTAAGTATTTATGATAAACCTTATAAAAAACAGCGGCAATTAGTTGCTTATGTACCTCAAAAAGGGAGTGTAGATTGGGATTTTCCAACGACAGCATTAGATGTTGTTATGATGGGGACTTACGGTAGTTTGGGTTGGATAAAACGTCCTGGACAAAAACAGAAAAAAGCGGCATTAGAATCTTTAGAAAAAGTGGGGATGCTACCTTTCAAGAACAGACAAATAAGTCAACTTTCTGGTGGACAACAACAGCGGATCTTTTTGGCAAGAGCATTGGTGCAAAATGCATCTATATATTTTATGGACGAACCTTTTCAAGGTGTTGATGCTACTACCGAAATTGCTATTATCAATATTCTAAAAGAATTACGAAAAGCAGGAAAAACAGTAATTGTTGTTCATCATGATTTACAAACCGTCCCAGAATATTTTGATTGGGTTACTTTCTTAAACGTAAAAAAAATAGCAACTGGACCAGTAAAAGATATTTTTAATGATGACAACTTAACTAAAACTTACGGTATTAATTACAAAGTAAGCATTCAAGAATAATGGACTTAAAAGAATATTTTTCTCTGGTCTTTAATGACTATACTCTGCGAACCATTACACTTGGGACGGCAATTTTGGGTGCCGTAACAGGAATGTTAGGCAGCTTTGCTGTACTACGAAAACAAAGTCTTTTAGGAGATGCTATAAGTCATGCTGCGCTTCCAGGAATTGCAATTGCTTTTTTAATTACTGGCACAAAAGATACTAACATCTTACTACTTGGTGCTTTAGTGAGTGGACTCATAGGCACATTTTGGATTAGGGGGATTGTCAAAAAAACACATCTCAAATCAGATACGG
>CAJQQC010000181.1 GCA_905480385.1 uncultured Winogradskyella sp. | reverse complement strand
ATACTGTCTGTAGCTTCTATTACTACTGGTTTATAGCCTTGACTCTCCAAGGTTTTTGCAGCTATTAATCCACTTATTCCCGCACCAACGATATGAATTTTGTAATCTTCTCTATTCATTATCCGAATAAAATCTATCTATTTTGGGTTTAAAATATTGTCGATACGTGCAATAGCATCACGGTAATGGTATTTTGTTTCTGTATTTACTGCAGCGTTAGTAGCTGTTCTTAATCTTTGTTTTAAAACATTAATTTCGCCACGAACCAAAGCTCTAACATCAGATTGATTGACATTATAGTATTTGCGAGAACGCGCTCTATTCATTTCGTCAGTCATAAGGTTTGCTAATTGATCAATGTGCGCACGTTGTAAATTACGTCTATAAACAGTTACGTTTTGACTTAAATTCGCTTCTGACCAAATACCTTTTCGCAAATCTCGAAGCATTTCTAAAGCAGAGTAATTATCAGAATTTAACGCATTGTAATCGATGAGTCTACCTAAGGTTTCGAAACTCATTAAACGGTTAAGGTGCCTGGCTTGTAAACCACGTAAACGTTCAGTATAGCCAGCATAATCGATTTTACTTAATATATTTTTATCAACTAACCATGTAGGACTAGCAAAAGCATTTTTATGTAACCACTGCATTGCCAATTTTTGTTGCACTTTTGGAACCATGGTGTATACATCTCCTTTTTGAGAAGGGTTTTGGGTATCTTCATAAACACCACCAACGTGTGATGTTACATGACCTATATATCTACTCCAAACACCAAGCATTTCGCCATACAATTCTCCTAAGTCATCATAATTATTAGTTTGATCACTCGTCCATTGTGGCAGATTAGCTGCAACAATTTTTAAGTTATTTAAACCATATGTACTTGCTTTTATACTGTTATTACCAATATCTTCTGTTTGTGACCTAGGGTCAAAACGACTGCCTTGACTTCCAAACATATATTTAGGATCGCCAAATCTTGATGACACTAATTGGTCCAATACTTGACGTTCAGCATCTGCAGAATTAGCTTCAGGATAATAGCGGTATCCAAAATTAATAGCATAATCATCATATGGTCCTAATTGTCTAATAAAGCGAATGTTTTGATCTCCTGGTTGTGCAATATAATTATAACGTGCATAGTCCATAATAGTAGCCGCAATTCCATTTTTTTGCGTAAAAGCACCATCTCTATAATTTTCTACATCATAAGCATAACTAGCAGCCATATTGTGAGGTAAACCTAAAGTATGTCCAACCTCATGAGCAATTACCATTTTCATCATTTCTCCGATATCTTCAGCTGGTGTGTCTAAAGTTCTAGCAGATGGATTAGCTGCTCCAGTTTCTAACAAATAACGGTTTCTGTAAGAGCGTAAGTGATTATGATACCAGATGATATCACTTTCAATAATTTCTCCAGTTCTTGGATCAGAAACACTTGGTCCAGTTGCATTACGTGTTGTACTAGCTACATATCTAATGACTGAATAACGGATATCTTCTGGACTGAAATCAGGATCTTCTTCTTTTGTTGGTGGCTCTTTGGCAATAATGGCATTTTTAAACCCTGCAGCTTCAAACGCTTTTTTCCAAAGCTCAACACCTTCTTTCATGTAAGAACGAAATTTCTCTGGTGTAGCTGGATCTAAATAATACACTATTGGTTTTAACGGCTCAACCAATTCACCACGTTTGTAAGCTTCAATATCTTTAGGAACCAATCTCCAACGACGAATAAAAGTCTTACGGTCAGCCTTTAGTTTTTCACTACTATAATCGTATTTGCTTAAGGTAAACCAACCTACTCTTTCATCAAAATAACGTGGCTGCATTTTATCTTTTGGTAACAAAATCATAGATTGATTCATCTGAATACTTATCGATTCAATACCTCCGTTAGATGGTGGTTTAGCTGCATTGTAAGTGAAATCTTGAATCACTTCTATATTTTTAGGGAAGCTTTTCATAGAGTTTATAAAACTTCTAGACTTGTCTAAATTTCTAACTTTATATTGCTGCCTATATCTTGCTGGTAAACCACTAATTGCTTTAACATCTGTACCATAAAAAGAACTTACATCTACAACTACCGCAGAAGAATCTTTTGAAATTGTTTGAATATCAAAAGCAAATATTATTGGCTCATAATTATTGTTTTGTACAGAAATATTAATAGGTAAGCTATCGTCTGCTACAGCACTATAAGAGCGCTCTTTTATTAATATTTTATCTTTAAAACGTTCCCAACGAATCAATCTTGTATTTGTTTTTGTACCAGCATTTACATAACCGCCACCCAATCCTGTTGGTAATTTTGAAAATCGACTCACCAACAACATGTCCGTATCTAGATAACTGTTTGGGATTTCAAAAAAATACTTCTCATCAACTTGATGCACTTTAAATAGGCCTTCATCAGTAATCGCATCTTCAGTAATTACTTTATCATAGTCTTTAAATTGACCTTTCTTTTTTTGAGTTTCTTTGGGTTTTACTTGTTCAGTTTTTGTGTTTTTTTTGCGTTTACGCTTAGATTGTGCTTCAGAAAAATTAAAGCCTAAAAAGAGAGATAAGCAAAGCGAAATAATGAGTTGTTTTTTAATAAAAATCATCAGAATTTGTAGTTTATTTTAAAATAATATGTAAATATAATTAATAGAATATTAGTTTTTATTTTATTCTTAAAAGCTGTTAAAATGAATTTGTAATCTCCAATTCTACTGTATTTTTGTAATATTATAAATTTGAATTTTTATGGTTAATATTTTTAGAATTACTGCATTTTTAGAAGGCATATCATATTTGCTTTTGTTATTTGTTGCCGTACCAATTAAATATCTGAATGGCGACCCGCAATATGTGAAACTACTAGGTATGCCACATGGTCTATTGTTTGTCGCCTATATTGTTTTGGCTATTTGGTTAAAACCAGATTTTAAATGGTCTAAAAAAGACTTCATCATAGTATTGCTTGCCTCAGTAATTCCTTTCGGAACCTTTTATGTTGAAAAGAAATTCTTAAAACCACATTCCGCTTAACATATATTTGTTAGGTTTATATTGAAATTTATCCAATCCGATGAAACATTATATTTACGATTTATTAATTGAAAAAGGTATGTCTATTAATAATGCAAAGTATATGAATATGCTAGCCTTATTAATTGCTTTACTACTGATTGCTTTTGTCATAGATTTTATAACCAAACGTGTTCTAATACGTTTTTCTACGAGTATTGCAAAGCGAACTAAAACCAATTTTGAT
>CAJQQC010000180.1 GCA_905480385.1 uncultured Winogradskyella sp. | reverse complement strand
GTATCTATTATTGGAATGGAAACATTGTAAATTGTATTGTTGCTATATGATCCACCTAAAGCATATGTTCCTATTGTTGTGTAAGTACCTCCACTATTTTCAGAATATTCTACAAAAAAATCATCTCCATTTTCACAACCGGAAAATTTAAAATCAAAAGAAATACTAACACTAGTGTAACTTGTCAAATCAATATCAGATGTGTAGGTAGTGGCACTATTACTTCTATTTTTTAGTCTTACAGAATTATTGCCATTTACAGCAGAATTAGTATCTAAATAGCAACGATCTCCCCCATCTTGCCATAGGGTGAAAGGAAAATTACCAGTTTCAAAGTCTTCAGTTACATTAACTTGTGCGACAGAGCACATTGTTACAAATAGAATTGAAATTAATATTCTTAACTTTTTTGGGGTAAAAGTTTCCATAGCGACTTAAATGTAATTTTCTTGGTCATTATTTAAATGCACCAACAATTTTGTTGTGTATTAGTAGTGAACCGGTTGGATTCACAACTATTAAATCTATTCTGCAAGAGGGATTATTAATGGATTTAATAATGAAAAATTTAAAAATTTCATTAGAAATTAATAATAAATTTACTATGACTTATGGACTTTTTTTTTATTTTTCGTTGGATTACGAAAATATATAGGTAGGTAGTAGTTTTCTGTCGACAAATGGTTTTATAGGAGATTTAGACGCCTTATTAATTCTTTTCTATTTGATCGACTTACAGGAATAACATCTTTTTTGATAAAAACACTGTTATCCTCTATATCAATTATTTTATCAATGTTAATAATAAATGAACGGTGCACTTTAAGGAATAAGCTATCTGGTAATTTTTTTTCGATTTTTTTTAGTGTAGAATGTACTGTGTAATTTTTATCTTCTGTTTTTAAATGAATATAATCGCCTTTTGCTTCAACCAATAATATACTAGGAATATCAATCTTGATTAGTCGTCTATTTATATTAACATATAGATCGTTACCTGAGGTAATTTCAACTTTCTCTGTGGAAGTTTCTACACTAGGTTTTTTTTTACTTGGTGGAGATTCAGCTTTCAGAATAGCTTTTTGAAACCGTTCTGGAGCGATTGGTTTTACCAAATAGTCAATAATACAATCGTACTCAAATGCCTGAATAGCAAAATTTGAATCTGATGTCGTAAGAATAATTTTTGGAGGATTTTTTAAAGTCTCTATAAAATCAAAACCAGTAAAATCTGGCATATGAATATCTAATAATATTAAATCAACTTGGTTTTGATTTAGATACTTTATAGCCTGGATTGCATTTGAAAATTCTTCTAATAAATTTAAACTTGCAACATTTGAACATAGTTGAGATATTATAGCCCTCCCAGTAGCTTCATCATCAATAATAATACAATTCATAAAATAGGATTATAAAGTCTCTAAAAAATCTGTAATTAACTGTAAAATCGATTCAAATTCTTCTTTGCCCTCAGTGTTATTATTATTGAGATTATTCTCATATTTAACAGCTATCTCAAAACTTTTAACAAGCCCTAAAATACTAATTTTATGTTTAAGTTTATGGACAATTTCAGCTGTTTCTTTAAAATTTACAGATTCAATATTAGTAAAGTAGACTTGTTTCTCTGACGGAAACTCAGACTTAATAATTTCTATCAACTTATATTTAAAAGCTTTATCATCTCCAGACGTAGTTTCTATATAGGATAAGTTAGGTTGTTCCATTTACATTTTTATGATAAATTAAATGTTATGCCAATGTTTACTTGAGACTCTACCTAAATTTCTTTCGACTTCATAAATCCAATCTTGATGATATCTTATTAGTTCTTTCATTATTAATTAAGTATTGTAGTAAATTATTTTTTTAAAATTATTTCCCTAGATGTGAGTGTAAATGTTTGAAGACTCATATAAATTGTTGTAGTCAAAATTTGAAAAATACAAATTAGTTGGATATATCAATAAAATTTTGGGAAATTAAATTTTTTACATCTTATTTATGAATCGAATATAAAAAAATTATATGAATATGGATCGTTACTATAATATTATAAAAAACAAGAACCCAAAAAAAGTTCATTGAAAAAAATTCCAAGAGAAATAATAATAAATAGCTATAAAAGACAATTCAAACGACCGAATTAGAAACCCCAAACTAAGTAGAGAAGCAATAGATAAAACGAATAAACTCCTTGATAAATTATTATTCATAACCCAAATATGAAAAAGAACAGCATTCAAAAAAAAATAATAGCAACTCAGAAAAATAATATAATAAAGGTGTAAGAGTAAGTGCAACACTAGGTATAAAAAAAGGAACTACTTTTACGTAATTCCCTTTGTGACCTCGACAGGATTCAAACCTGTAACCTCTTGAGCCGTAATCAAGTGCGCTATTCAGTTGCGCCACGAGGCCTTTTTTTAATGGGTGCAAATATAATACTTTTATTAATTTACAACCAAACAAATTATATCAAAAATTGAAATCCTTATTTTTGAAATATGATTTCAAAAGATACACTTCAACCTTTTAATAACTTATTTGACTCTGAGTTACTCCAAAAAATATC
>CAJQQC010000179.1 GCA_905480385.1 uncultured Winogradskyella sp. | reverse complement strand
ATGAAATAACAAGTACTCCATTTGCAACTTACAGTAAAACTGCGCAAGTAGCAGAAACAGCAGATTATAATACCTTAACCAATTTACCCACAACCATCTCCCAAGCACAAATAGATAAATTAGCGTTATTAACTGTAACTATATTTGTTGATTTAGATCAACTTAGTATGGATGTGGTGGCAAATAATGCCAAGATTTCATTCCCGGGATTTGGCACTACAGCTGGACTTGCTTTAGAGGGTAACAATGCTATTTGGAGCAAATCTAATAATGATGCATTTTACGATGCTGGTAATGTTGCTATTGGTATTGACCCTAACTTAGATTTTGGTGGTGCAAGATTGCATGTCGGTGGTGGTATAAAATTTACAAGTCCTGCAAATCCACTAACACAAAATGGTACATTGTATTATAATGACAGTAATGGTGATGGTAAATTTGAGTTTATAAACAGTGAAGGTAATGTGCATGTATTAGGTGGGTCTACTTGGTCTACTGTAGGTGGTGATACCACTACCTCTACAGATGTAATAATAAATGGTAGCATTGGAATTGGATTAGATACTTTTAACGGAGAGGATTTTGGATTTGAAACTATGATTTTAAAAGAAAATAACCTACGGATATTATTTGATGACAGTGATGACCCAAATGGAACAATGCCGGCAAACGATTGGCAAATAGAGATTAATAATTCTTCTAACGGTGGAGATTCTTTTTTTGGAATCAATGATATTACCAATAATAAAACACCTTTTAAACTAAGCGCAATAACTAATCCATCAGATCCAAATGATGACAATTTCTTTTTTATAGCAGACAATGGAAATGTAGGTATTGGAACGATAACACCAAGTGAAGCACTAGAAGTAAATGGCGTTGTAAAAGCCACTAGTTTTGTTGGTGATGGCTCAGGACTAACAGGATTAGCTACTGGTACTGGAGGTTTGTCAAACCCTGAAGATACCATTATCATTTCAGACTCTGATGCAAACGGTGTTGGTGAAATTTCATTGCAAACTCAAAATATGGACCGCCTTACAATAACCAATAGTGGAAATGTAGGCATTGGTATCAGCACACCTACTGCAAAATTAGATGTCAATGGAAATGTGAAGTTTAATTCTGCTGAATTATCTGGAACAACAAGTGTAAATATTTTACGATTTGGTAATACTACAAATACTGATGATGTCTCTGCAACACTAGAAGTAGATGCATCAGACAAATCAACTGTTACTTTTAATAACAGTATTGTGCAAACCATACAAGGTTTTAGCAATGGTCTAATTGGACAACAAGTTACCATCATAAATCTTGGAACTGGTGTTAAGACCATAAGTCATAATAGCGGTACTCAACCTGTTTTATTGCCAAGTAACATAAGTATTTCATTAGCAGCTAACCAAAGTGCGACATTTTATTTTGATGGAACGTCGTGGTATTGCATAGCAAAAAACAATTAAAATTATGAAAAGATATATTTTACTTTTTAGTTGCATATTGCTTTTTACTTCTGACTTATATAGTCAAAATTCTGGCAATATGAGTTTTCAATCTATTTTGAGAAATTCATCAGATGAACTTGTTATAAATGCGCCTGTTTCATTGCGTTTTAGAATTGTAGAAACTAATTCAGTTACAATTGTGTTCGAAGAAACGCATACTACAACTACAGATGTTATTGGTGCTATTGCCCTAAATATTGGCAGTGGAACCATTTCAATAGGTAATTTGAACACTATTGACTGGATTAATGGAAGTTTTACTTTAGAAGTCGGTGTAGATCCAAGCGGTGGCACTAGCTATACGTTACTACAAACTACTACTCTAAATAGTGTGCCTCAGACCTTATCGTCACAGTTTACTGGTGAAGCGTTATCCATTAATTATGATAATTTGTCTAACAAGCCAACAACGATAAGTACAGAACAAGGAGATAAAATAGATTTTTTGACGGTCTCAAACCCAATAGATATAGATGCCACAAAAACCGATGTTGACGTTAATACTGCCAAAATAGGATTTCCGGGTTTTGGAACAGTAGCAGGAACGGCTGTTGAAGTATTATGGACAAAAACAGGAAACAACTTGTCGTATTCTGGTGGTAATGTTGGTATTGGTACTTCTTCAGATTTACAAAATAGTGATGCTCCGTTATTAGTTAATGGAGGTCTGCTTTTTGAGGCTTCATTGAGCCCTAGTAATGAGATTGGTATTTTAAAATATCGTAGTGGTATTCCAAACTTTACAGGATTCGACGATTATTTATTTGGTGATAACCTTAACAACCCGACAATAATGGGTTCTAATCCTGATACGGATATTGTTATTTTGAATGATGCTAATATCATAGCACATCTTGGTGTAGGATCTGGGATTAATGAAAGTTTTGACCTCAGCAACAACACCTTAGCTTTAGTATCACCTACTCCATCTATAAGATTTGAGGATACAAGTGTTAGTGCAAGTTTTCCATCGGCAGACTTTCGTATTGGTATCAACGATACCAATGATGGCGGTGATAATTTTTTCGAGGTCAGATATTTAAATTCCGACAAGTCATTATTTAGAATAAGTGCTAATGCCCCAGAAAACGCATTTAATATGTTAAGCAATGGGTCTATTGGTTTATCGGTTGCTAATCCATCTGAAAAACTAGAAACTACTGGAACACTAGTAGCAAATGGTTTTAAAGGTAGTATTAGCGGACTTACAAACCTAAATGGAGCTGGTGGCGCCAATACAATGAATACAGGAAGTACAACAATAATTGCAGATAATAATAGTGACGGAACTGGTAGTTTAATTTTTGAAACTGGCCCACTAAACCAAATGCAAATATTACCTAACGGAAATATAGGTATTGGAACTACCACACCAAACTATGACCTTGAAGTTAATGGTAACTTAAAAGCTGTAAATTTAGAGACGCAAGATCTTTTTATTAATAATGGCGCTTTAACAATTACACCTGTTTCTGAAACACCATTAAATTTTACAAGTCTTGATTCGACAGATAAAACTATAATTATTGCAAATCCAACATCAGATGTTTTGGTAAACGGTATATTTGGAGATATTGACCAAAAAATAACAGTTATAAATGCTGGGACGGCCATGATTACTTTTTTTGGCGTTCTTTCATCTGGAGATACTAGTATTGCACTTGGCCCTAACGAAAGTGCTACTTTCATTAGAACTAATATTGCTCCAATTACAACTGTAACAGCAGTATTATCAGTAGTAAAATAATATTTGATTTAATAAAAGGAGAGCTAAAACTCTCCTTTTATTTTTTAAGAAAAAAATTACTTGGGTTCAATTCGTATACAACTAAAATGAAACTAAAAACCGCTTAGTCCATATCAAAACGTAAGCCAACAGATATATTTTTCTGACCAAAAACGCATACAGATGACATTTAGCGATAAGTTATCCATAGAAGAAGCCAACTCGCTCTAAACCAAAATTAGCAACGAAATGGCTCGTAAAAATGATGGGCAAATCCTTGGGATAAAGAAAAAGCCTTTGATAACCTTGTTGGATTAAGTAATCCTAATACCTCTTTTAAAAATTATCGTTTTTTAGCGGAAAATCAACTTATTGAAAAAGATAGCAATCAACTTTATGCAAAAGCCAATCTCTATGAAACACGCACCTCTAATTTACCAAATATCTTACCAGATATTGAAGAGATAATAAACAATTCAGAATTTAAAAATAATTTTATTTCTATAGTATACCTTAAAGAAAACGAGACTGTATTAAACGATACAAAGCTTACAGATAAAGCCATAAAAATCATCAATACTATTTATAACAATAGAGTTTTGAAAGCTCATGGTCAAATCCCTTATTTTAATGATGACTTTATTTACTTTCAACAAAAAGTAACTGGAGTTTATTTTTTATTGGGAGGTTCTAATCTTAAAGATGGTATAATTGCTATGAATCACGCACCTAATTTTAGAGTTGACGAGGAGAGTGTAAAAATTGGAGTGGCTTCGTTTTCCTCTTTAATTATCGAAAGAACAAATATCGAATAACACAGGACACCAAAATACCTTCTATTACTTAAAAGCAAAAATAAAGAGCTGAAAAATAAATTTCAACTCTTTTTTTTAAATCATCTTCAAGGTGTTTATCTCTTGAACTGTTAAGTGTTTCCAGTGACCTCTTGGTATGTCTTTTTTTGTTAAGTGGGCAATAGCTACACAATCTATTTTTACTATATCATAATTAAAGTGGTCAAAAATAGTACGGAGAATTGTATTTCCTGTATTCTTGATTTTAATACCAATCTTGTTTTTAGATTCTCCATCGATATAACTTATTTCTTCGACAGAGACTAGTTTACCTTGAACTTTAAAACCTTCTTGTATTTGCTTTAAATCTTCAAATTTTAAGTTTTTATCTAGTTCTA
>CAJQQC010000178.1 GCA_905480385.1 uncultured Winogradskyella sp. | reverse complement strand
TTACGCTTTATTATTTTAGATACACTCAATACCTAAAAGCTAACTAAACTAAAATTAACTAAAAAAAAGGATAGAGATGTTTGCAACTACTATAATAACACTACTCAAAATAAGCAGTAACACAAATATTTTACCATTATTATTTTTCATTCTCAAATAACTACCCTAAAAGAAACATGTTGATTGTTAGCTGGTGTAAATTTCGGAATAATAATTCAGTTGCATATACGTATAAATACCCATTTTTATTTTAACATATATAATTAAGATTTAATACAATGTTTTTAAAATGAAAATATTAATTTTTCTTCCTCAAGAAAATATTAAAACTATAGTTTTAGATAAAGGTACTTTTTGTCATAATCAATAATGCCTTTACCTTTTTTTAGAATATCAGCACCAATAATACCGTCTACAGCATCTGCGTTGTGTTTTAGTAAGCCAAGGTTTACATGAGTAAGGTTAAAGAGAATTAATGCCACACGCTGTTTTTTCCAATTACCAATTTTTAAAGTGTTAGATTTTGAGAGTTTTGTTTGCATATTAGAAGCTCCAGCTCCAACAGCCATTATTTCAGAGTCTATAACTTTTAGTTTAAACCTTTCGATTGCTTCAAAACCAACACAACTTCTAGAAGCACCTGTATCCAAAATAAAACGACCTTTAACACCATTAATAGTAGCCCTTATTTCAAAATGATTGGTTTTGGTTAGCTTTAGTTTAATCTTTGAGTAGCCTTTTTCTATTAGAAAATCTTTGAGCATTTTCACTTTTTATTTACGTAAATATAATATATAAACGATTACTTTTGCGTTATGATTATCACAGATACGCATACACATCTATATAGTGAAGCCTTTGATAAAGATAGGCGTGCAATGATAATGCGAGCTATCGATTCTGACGTCAAACGTTTTTTTATTCCTGCTATTGATTCTAGTTATACAAATTCAATGTATCAGTTAGAAGCAGAGTTTTCAAATGAAGTTTTTTTAATGATGGGTTTACATCCAACATCTGTAAAAGATAATTATAAGGATGAACTTAAGCATGTGGTAGAACAATTAGAAAAACGAAATTTTTATGCTATAGGTGAAATAGGAATCGATTTATATTGGGATAAAAGCACTTTAGATATTCAAATTGAAGCGTTTAGATTTCAAATCAATTTGGCAAAAAAGTACAAGCTTCCGATTGTAATTCATTGTCGTGAAGCTTTTGATGAAATTTTTCAAGTTTTAGAAGATGAAAAGAGTGACGATCTATTCGGAATTTTTCATTGTTTTACTGGAAATTTTGATCAAGCAAAACAAGCTATTTCGTATAACATGAAATTAGGTATTGGAGGTGTAGTAACTTTCAAAAACGGAAAAATAGATCAGTTTATTAACCAAATTGACTTAAAACATATCGTTTTAGAAACAGATTCACCTTATTTAGCGCCGAAACCCTTCCGTGGGAAACGTAATGAGAGTGCATATATAAATAAGGTTGTAGATAAATTATCCGAACTTTATAATATTTCAAAAATTGACATTGCAAATGCAACAACCGAAAACTCTAAAACCATTTTTGGAGTGTAATATATGATATGAAGAAACCAAACATACTTTTAATATATACAGGTGGTACTATTGGGATGATAAAAAATCCTGATACAGGAGCACTAAAAGCTTTCGATTTTGGTAATCTTTTAAAACGGATTCCTGAATTAAGATTATTGGATTGTGATATCGAAACGATTTCTTTTAAGGAACCTATAGATTCCTCTAATATGAACATAAAGTATTGGTGTGATATTGCAGATATCATAAAAGAGAATTACAGTAGATTTGATGGTTTTGTAGTATTACATGGTAGTGATACCATGAGTTATTCAGCTTCAGCATTAAGTTTTATGCTCGAAAATTTATCTAAACCAGTCATTTTTACAGGATCTCAATTACCCATTGGTGATTTAAGAACAGATGCCAAAGAGAATCTTATTACCTCAATTGAATTAGCATCATTCCAGGAAAAAGGAAAACCTGTAATAAAGGAAGTAGGTTTATATTTTGAATATAAGTTGTATCGTGGAAACCGAACTACAAAAATTAACGCAGAGCACTTTGAAGCATTTGAGTCTTTAAATTTTCCACATTTAGCAGAATCTGGTGTGCACTTAAATATAAATAGCAAGTTTTTATTAAAGCCAAATCTTGAAGCTTCTTTAAAGGTTAATAAGAGGATGGATTGTAATGTCGCTATATTAAAATTATTCCCAGGCATAGCAAAACCTATTTTAGAAGCTGTCTTAACAAGCAAACTCATAAAAGGATTGGTTATAGAAACTTACGGTTCGGGGAATGCAACTACAGAGATTTGGTTTATAGAATTACTTAAAAAAGCAATAAAAAGAGGTGTCCATATTATTAACGTAACTCAATGTTCTGGAGGAAGCGTAAATATGGGACAATATGAAACAAGTTCTCAACTCAAAAGTATAGGTGTAATCTCAGGAAAAGACCTGACAACAGAAGCTGCAATTACCAAGCTTATGTATCTCATAGGGCAGAATATTAATCCATTAGAATTTCGATCGATATACGAAACGTCTTTACGTGGTGAAATGTCCTAAAATTAACGTCCATAATTTTAGTGTTTGAAGATTTTTTTGTTATTTGGCGTTCTGTAATTTTTAAAAGACTTACAGAGAGGTGGCCGAGTGGTCGAAGGCGCACGCCTGGAAAGTGTGTAAACGCCAAAAGCGTTTCGAGGGTTCGAATCCCTTCCTCTCTGCTGATGTTTTACTTACATAGTTACATATTTTTTATATCTTTAACACTTTAACTAATAAAATTAAGATTCAAGACAATGAAAAGATTATTTTCTATCCTAGCCATTACATGTTTAATGGCAGTTGGAACTGTTAATGCAAACGCAACAACAACCGTAGCAGCCGCAAAAACAACCGTTACAAACGTAGCTCAATCTGAAACAGCAGATGCTGAGGATTTAGGGTTTCATCAAGAATTAAAAAAGAGATTTATTGAAGGTGGTCCAGGATTTATGGGCATCGTTTTATTATGTTTAATTCTTGGATTAGCAATCGCTATTGAAAGAATTATCTTTTTAAATCTTTCTACTACAAATTCAAAAAAATTAACTCAAAATGTTGAAGATGCTCTAGCATCGGGAGGTATCGAAGCAGCTAAAGAAGTTTGTAGAAATACAAAAGGTCCTGTTGCATCTATCTTTTACCAAGGTTTAGACAGAGCGGATGAAGATATCGACGCTGCTGAAAAAGCAGTTGTAGCTTATGGTGGTGTACAAATGGGTCAATTAGAAAAGAATGTGTCTTGGATATCATTATTTATTGCACTAGCACCAATGCTTGGTTTTATGGGTACGGTAATCGGTATGATTCAGGCCTTTGATAAGATTGAAGCAGCTGGTGACATGCAACCCTCTTTAGTAGCAGGTGGTATTAAAGTAGCACTTTTAACAACAGTATTTGGTTTAGTGGTGGCAATTATTCTTCAAATTTTTTACAATTATATTATTGCTAAAATTGATAGTATTGTTAACGATATGGAAGATGCTTCTATCACGTTAATGGATCTATTGATTAGACACAAAAAGTAATAATTTAAAACTGAAAAAATTATGAATACTCACAAAATAATAAAAATCGTAGCGTTTGCTCTCGCGATTCTTGGCTCTATATTTGCGCTGATGATCATGACTGGCTCTGAGGCTATGATTGATAACATACTTTATATTACCTATGCTGTACTAGGATTAGTAATAGCGTTAGTTGTAATATTTGTTTTGAAAGGTTTAGTTACTGG
>CAJQQC010000177.1 GCA_905480385.1 uncultured Winogradskyella sp. | reverse complement strand
CTTTATCTTCTTCAACTGAAAGAATTGAAATTGACCTATTATCAAATTGATGTAAATCACCATGAAGAAAAGGTTCAAATATTTTATAGAATGAAAAGCTAAAATGGTCTTTTTTAAATTTGTCAAGAAAAAAATAACTTTCATTGCTAGAATGAAACATTTCTAATAAATCATCTGAAAACAAAAAATAATCTGCAGGTACATCTTTATAAAAGAAAAAAGTATAGTTTTTTTTATGAGCGATAGTTGACAAAACCAGCTTTTCAAGCTCAGTGATATAACCTTCTTTATGATTATCTGACGTTTGTAATGCTTCATTGTCTGCAATATTTTGGTTATAATTGAGCTCGAAATGCAATTTTTGACGCAATTTGGCTCTAATTGCCCTTATGTCATCATAGGAAAAACCATATTTGTTTAAGGACTCAATCATCTTAATCCAAACATACTGCACAAAGCTTATCGCTGTTTTTTTATAGTCTGTTTTTAGGGTACTTAAACCAAGGTCAATATCCAGTAAACCAAACCTCTCCCAGTTTAAAATCTCATAATATTGTACATCAACTTTTGTTTTTAAAAACAATGGTGTGTATATATAATTAATCAAACTATCGGGGTCTGATAACTCACCAAAATAAGTATCTAAAACAAATTTACTCTCCATAAATACAAAGAAACGAAAAAGTTATCTATAAATCGCTGTAATGGTACAACTTTCTAAAAATTAATTAATATATTGCACTTATCAATGGACTTCATCATACAAAGTCAATAGAGAATTATTAAAGGAAATAATTTTTATTTTTTTAAACAATCACGAAAAGTGAGTAAAAATAAAGTGACAGAAGTAGACGCGTGTAAATAGAAAGTAAACGCGATGTAGATTAATAATTTATAAACAACAAAACTTATGGAAAACAACATGCATTATAGAAACGTAACACTTAGTACAAGAGTGTCTGCAGCTCAAAAAGCTGAATACGTGAAACTTGCCGGTAAATTTAATATTAGTATATCTGACTGGGCACTAACACTTATAGAACATCATAAAAATGGGTATGAGACAATTGGAGACCCTACTCCTAAAGAAGTAAAACTAGACAGAGAAATACAATTAAAAAATAAGCAAATACAAAAGTTAAAAGCTCAACGGGATACTACTGATGAATATGCTCTCAATATGCAACAACGTTCTAATAAAGCCATTCACGACCGTGATGAATCTAATTATGCCTTAAAAGAGGCATTGGTAGAAGTTGAGAAATATAAAAGTCGACTGAAAATTGCAGAGTCATTAATTGGAACAGAAAGACCCAAAGAAACCAATAACAAATCTATAATAACACCTATATCTGTTGGTATAACTACTATTTTAGCATTGGTGATATTTGGAAATAAGATTAGATAGAAAAAAGAACCTCAAGTATTTTAACCATAGCGAAAGTGTCTAACTCACAGTACTGCAAAAGTTGTCTCCTTGTAATTAATTCGTTCTGTAAGTAGATTATTTGAACATGCCAGTATAATGTAAATGGAAGTCGATAGTAAGTATTAAATATTCTTAATTAGGTTTTAATTGAGCTTTGATTTATTGATTTTTAAAAATTAAAACACTAAATTCCATTATTATTGTTTAGAAAAAAGTATGATTAGAAATAACAAAGAATCAGCATTTACAATTGTTCCTTTACCTACAAATTGCACTATCAAAAAGGAGAAGGAGAAGACAGATAGGCATGATTATAAGGAAATTATTTTATTCTTTTCTGGAGAAGGAGAGTTTAAAATTGATGATGAAATAATTAATTTAAAACCAAATACTTTATTTTTTATCCAAAAAAACCAAATTTTTAAAATTATTAATATCAAAGAAGCCGTTGGTTATTCTTTAAAGTACAAAAATGAATTTATCCCAAGCGCGGGTCTTAATTACAAATCATCTTATTACTCAAAATTGAATGGTTATATATCTGATTTAAAATATATTGAATTCAAAAAAAAAGGAATAAAAAATTTAAAAGTACATTTTAATATACTTTTAAAAGAATATTACGAACCAGAAGGTGCTTTTACTAGTAAAGCAATTGTACAACACCTTTTCATTAGTTTAATTCTTAAAATTGAACGCAAAGCTAGAGAAGTTGTAATTGACACAACAAAAGGAGAAATCAATAATCATAACAAAATACAATACACTCACTTTTTAAACCTTTTGGAAAACAACTTTATGACTAACCATAGTATGGATTTTTACGCAAGTCAATTAAGTATATCTAGAAGAAAATTATCTGATTTAGTGAAAGAGTTTACAGGAATTACAGCAAAGCGTTATTTACTGGATAGAGTTATTTTAGAAGCAAAAAGACTATTAGCTTATTCTAATAAAAACCTTAAAGAGATTTGTTATGATTTAGGTTTTGAATATCCTGCATATTTTTCTACTCTTTTTAAAGATATGACAGGTCATACACCAAATGAATATAGAAAAATTCAACAGCAAAAATAGGTGTTACTTTATATAAATTTCATCCGGGCCATAACCAACTCTTTCACTTGGAAGTTTAACATCATATTTTAAAACATATGTTTCCCAT
>CAJQQC010000176.1 GCA_905480385.1 uncultured Winogradskyella sp. | reverse complement strand
TACTGTATTAAAATATTTCCTAAGATTTGAAGCTTTCATCTTCTTCTCTTGCGCCTCTTCAAAACCATTAGTTATAATATGTAATTCATACTTTGCATTTAAATAATCTAAAACATCATAAGTACTATCAAATACATAATTAAAACTAGACAGATAGGCTATATAATCTTCCGAAAGATTATCAATTAATTGGTCTGATAAACTAATATCAATTTCATTAAAGGTATCTTTTAAGCGACCGTATCTTAGCTCTTGTTTAGTGACTTTTTCTTCACGATATAACTTCCAATATTTAAAATTTATAGGTTCGTAAACATTTAGAAATTTTTCCAAACTCACATCTACTTCGTGTATCTCAAAAATTTTCCCAAAAGTTAGTCCCGAATTTTTATCAAAATCCCACAAAGTATGGTCTAAATCAAAAAAAATGTGCTGTATATTTTTATGCATTTACCGAATTTAAAATTTGATTAAACAATACTTTAAAGCCTTTCCAAGTATCATCATCACTTAATGAATAATTATGAAAAACAGGACTAAAAGTCCCATCTACTTTTTTAATATTATTAATAAAACGTTCTAAAGTTTGCTGTTTGTCTAATTGCGAATGATGTTTTAACAAAGTAAAATCCATACAATGATAAGAATGGATCTGAAGAGGTGTTTGCACTTCGTAATCCAAATCATAAAATTGAAATGGTGAACAAGTACCGGCTCTAAAACCTAAGGCATTTACGTAACCCATGGTATGTTCTTGCGTAATTTCTAACTCAACAGCATTTCTGTATGACTCAGGTAAGTTAAGTTTAGAATGCGAATTACGAATGGCTTTGAGTTTGACATTAGTAACAGCCTCCATTTTCTTCTTTTCTCTTTTTAGAATGTTTAAATTATCTAATGAAAGGTAAGATGCTTTTAGACCTATATTACAATAGTCGCTAACAGATTTTATCAATGCTACAAACTGTTTTTTATTGACACTAATATTCTTGTCATAAGTTGAATAGGCTCCGATTAAAAAGAAAAAAGTAAACTTAAAAGGCACACTCTTTTGTCTATTTACAAGCCAATTGAAAACATCATGAGGGTCTTTTTTAAAGCCTAACAGTACCAAAAGACGCTCATAAAATTGTTGAAATTTTAATCTAAAAATATCCCCAAAAAGACCCCCAATAGTTCGTAACAAACCTTTATATCTATACTTATAAGCGCATGGAATATCAATTATAGGTTCAATTTTATACTGACGTTTAGGAAAAACAAATTCAGGAAAACGCTCTTGTAAAATAGTCTTTAGTTTGTATGCCCAAACATCTACTACAGGCTCTTGTAAAAAATCTTCTTTGAACGCCAGACTTTCTGTAGCCAAAAAACGCCCATAATCGTCTTTTACATGTGGTAGATATTCTTCATAACGACTCAGTAAATAGAAGGATGCCGCAAATATATCATAGGGTAAATCACTACGCTCTCCTGTTCCAAAAAAGCCTTTTGTCTCATCCCAGTCATTGACAGTGATGTCTATATCTGAAAGTCCTTGTTCGAAAAGCAAACTATGACTCTGCACGAAAATCTCTTTACTCAAAGGCTGTTTTGCGTAAGACATTTTAATAGAATCATGAGCTATAAAATCTTCAATCTTTGACGTAAAAGAAACTTCTATGCCTATTATACGCTTGCATAAATGTTTAAACGTATATGTCAATCGAGGTGTTATTTTATGTGTATAAACTAAAAGCATTTTTTAAAGTATGGTTTCATCAGCAAAACTAAAGTATGCTTTTTCAGTTACAATTATATGGTCCAAAACTTTTATATCTAAAGTTAATCCAGCAGTCTTCAATTTTTGAGTAATCTTTTTATCAGCTTCACTAGCTTTTAATGTACCTGATGGATGATTGTGGCATAAAATCAAAGCTGTTGCACCAACTTCGAGTGCTTGTTTTAGAACCAAACGAACATCAACTAAAGTACCTGTAATTCCGCCTTTACTCAATTGTTGTTTTTGTAAAACCTTGTTTGAATTATTTAAATATATAACCCAAAACTCTTCGTGAGATAATTCTCCCAAAACAGGTTGCATTATATCATAAACATCACGACTACTTGTTATTTTTTCTTGTTTAACTGCATCTTCAAATTTTCGTCGTCTTCCTAATTCCAATGCAGCAGTAATTGTTATGGCTTTTGCTTCGCCTATACCATTAAACTCCATCAAGTGTTTTAAAGAAACTTTACCTAAGGCGTTAAGATTATTATCAACGCTTGCTAAAATCCGTTTACACAAATCTACCGCACTCTCATTTCTATTTCCAGAACCAATCAAAATAGCCACTAGCTCAGCATCACTCAAAGTTAATTTACCCTTATCTCTTAGTTTTTCGCGTGGCTGATCATCCTGAGACCAATTTTTAATTGAAAATGAAGTCGGTTTTTCTGACATGCACTAAAGATAAAAAATTGTAAATTTCAGCATCTATAAATTAAATAAATTATTTAATAGGAATTATAGTACTAGAATCGCAAATCAATAATTATTTGTATCCGCCAAAGAAACACCAAGACGACAACTGCAATCACATGATTGAGGTTATTAAAACTTATCCGTTAGCCACTGTTATTTCTATTAAAGATAATCAGCCGTTAATTACACACCTTCCTCTAATTTATGAAGACCAGAAATTAATAGGTCATATAGATATTTACAATCCACAAGCGAAATTACTACGAAATAATAATGACGTTACTGTCCTTTTTGCTGGGCCAGAATGTTACATTTCACCAAGTATTTATAGTACAACACAATTACCAACATGGAATTATATAAAAGTACATCTCAAAGGCAAAGTAAAGGCAATTGAATGCAAAGCAACATTGAAACAGTATTTAATTACAATGACCGAGTTTTTGGAAGCTCCTGACCATAAATATATTTTAGAACCAAACAATCCTCGTCTAGATAAAAATCTAGATTATATCGAAATGTTTGAAATCGTAATTACTGATTGGGAAGGAAAATTTAAACTATCGCAAGACAAAAAACCTAAAGATACTGTAGCTGCAAGAGACGAATTAACAAGATCTAATCAGCTAAGTATTAAACAATTTTTGAATAAAGTATTTTAACTTTTGTAAATAAAAAGGCTGAATTTAAATATGAAATAACTATGAAAAATCTAAAAAAAGAAGATATCGAACAAGACGTTTTTGATTTATACGATGACTATGCACATAACAAACTTAACAGACGTCAATTTGCCGAAAAACTTTCGCTATACGCTATAGGTGGCTTAACGGTGTCGTCTTTATTAAGTTTTATGTCACCTGATTATGTAAATACTCTTTTAGTAAAACCAAATGACCCAACTTTAGATTCAGAGTTTATTACTTATAATTCTCCAAAAGGTGGTGGTGAAATCAAAGGCTTATTATCACAACCTAAAGACACACAAACAAAATTACCAGGTATTATTGTAGTACACGAAAATAGAGGTCTTAATCCATATATAGAAGATGTTGGTAGACGTACTGCAAAAACTGGTTTTATAAGCTTGGCTCCTGATGCACTTTCGCCGCTTGGTGGCTACCCTGGAAATGATGACGATGGACGTATGATGCAAAGAAAAAGAAATAGATTAGAAATGCTGGAAGATTTTATAGCTGCATATAATTTTCTTAAAAATCACGAAAATTGTACAGGAAAAGTCGGCGTTGTTGGCTTTTGTTTTGGCGGTTGGATAGCCAATATGATGGCAGTAAAATTATCAAATTTGGGTGCTGCAGTACCTTATTATGGCAGACAACCAGAAGCCACGGATGCTGTAAAAATTAAGTCGCCTCTTTTATTACAATATGGCGAATTAGACACGCGTGTTAATGCTGGCTGGCCTGCGTTTGAGAAAATTCTAAAAGAAAATAATATTGAGCATCAAGCATACATTTACCCTGAAGTCAATCACGGTTTTCATAACAATACGACGCCTCGCTATGATAAAGAAGCCGCAAATTTATCTTGGGAACGCACAATTGATTTTTTTAAAAAACATTTAAAATAAAATGCCTCTTGTTGCAACTTCTGCTTTTTTTAATTCTAAAATATGAAAATACTTGTTTTTTTTATAATTGTAATTTAACTCATTGCTGATAATTTTTTAAGTTATATTTAAATATATGATATTAATTAGCTATCAAAATGCTCATATCTTGAAATTAAGTTTCAGAGTAATTTATCTCTTTTTTCTCCGACAAAATAGCAGCACTTCTTAAAGATTAAAACATCTAATATTATATCTTTGGGAACCATACAAATGGAAAATTATGCGAGATAAAAATACCTTAGCTTATATTAAAACTGTTTTAGATAATATGCCTTCAGATTGGCTAAATCTAACGACTCACCGATTAGATATCTACAATGAAGCGTTAGCTAAAACAGAATTTATTACTAAGTTTGAAAAATTATACGAAGTAAATAATTTTGATGAATTAGCACTAAACGGTTTACCTACAGCGTACGATTATATTAGACTCGGACATCCTTTGTCTTCAATACTAGAATGGTCAATTGCTAAAGCCTATAACATAACATCAAAACAGGTTATTAGTTTTTCTTCTCAAATAATGCCTATTCTAGCGATATTAAGAAAGAATTTACTTGATAATAAAAAAACACTAATCACATACTTAGATGAACTACCAATGAAGTTTAATGATAAGCTTCTAAAACGCGTTTACGGTTACAATTTTGAATTAAAACAAGTCGAAAGTATAGAAGCATTAACTAAGTTTGATGGTAGTCTAATTTTTGTTTCTCAAGAAGATAGGATTTCTTCAAAACATTTAAACCCTAATATTGATTTTCAAATAAATCTCTATGAAAATTTAGGTAGTATCCTATATGTACATAAGCAAGATAATAGCGATTACGTTTCAGAAATTCAGCACGTAAGACGACGAGAAAGTATTGCTATGACACCTCATGACACATTAATTGCATTAAAGCACCTAGTTGAAGGTACAATCATTACAAATCAAGATAGTAATCGTGATAAAAACAAGAAAAGTGTTTTAAAAACAATCCAAACAATTACTGGTACAAACGGAAATCCATTAGTGGGCTCAAGCGGACTATCCGTTCAATACGCTATAATGATGGGATTAATTGATGATGCGCAACAAAATTATCCAAATAAAGCTATTAAGTTTATTGTCCCTACAAACTGTTATGGCGGTACAAATGACCAAGCCAGACGTGTCGCTGCTTGCAATGATAATGTAGTAATTGTAGACTTAGAAGTAGATGGCGATAATGATATGGTCACTAGTCTAAAAACCGTTTTAGAAAATATTGCAAAACAAGATGCAATTCCGTATATCATTGCCGAAATACCAACAAATCCAAGAGTTGAAGTCCCAGATTTAGAAGAATTAAAATCGACTTTAACTAAACAAAGAACAACACCTTCTGGAACTATTGCTGTTGAGCCAGTCTTTATTTTAGACCAAACATTTTGTCCAAATATTCAATTTTTAGCTGAAGGTGAAATACTTTCAACAGGCAAAGCGATATCTTATGCAAGTGGCTCAAAATTTCCTAGTGGTGGAAAGTGTACAGCCGGATATTGTGTTGGGAACTTCAATTCAGAAAGCCTCATGGAAAAAATTGCGATTCACCTTTCACTTTGTGATAATGAAGCAACAGATTTTCAATATCAAATGTTGGCCGAGCAAATGCCATCAATGAATCAACGCATTACAGACGCTTATAAAAACACACGAGATTTTGTATCTTTTATTGAAGAAAAGCTTCCCGAAGCAAAAATAAATTTTGTTAGTAAAGAACTAGCTGAGCGAGGATTTACACCTTCTGTTTTTTCGTTAGATTTACCAACAAAAGGAGATACTGACGAAGAAAGAGAAACCTACAAACGACAGCTCAATCACAAGCTCATTAATTTGATGATTACCAAAATTCCTGGTGAAAGTAAATATTGTGTAAGTTATGGGCAACTGAAAGGTTGTTATTGGACAATACCAGCAACCTCAACCCAAGGCACCACGAAGGAAGGTGATAAAGACTATATTGCACGTGTGGCGCTTTCTGGTAACATGGATTTAGAACACCATAAAGCCGTATTTAAAGAATTTATAGCAGATATTTAACATGGATATTATAGATTGGATACAAGATTGGTTTGCAAATAATTGTGATGGGGCTTGGGAAAAGAATGAAATCATACAAATCACAAACATCGATAATCCGGGTTGGGAAGTCGAGATTGATATTTCCAAAACGTCTATAGCCAAACTCAAAGTTAAATGGATACTTAACGAAAACGGAAAACAAGATTGGTACGGTGTCAAAATTGAAAACCAAAAATTTACTGCTGCTGGAGATATCAAAAAACTCCCTTTTTTATTAAACCTATTTCGCGAAATGATTGAGAAGGTTGAGCATCAGTAAAACATGCCTTTCTATATGAAAATAACTAACTTCTTTAACGAAACATTTTATAATAGTCTCTTTATCTCATCAAAATCCAAACCACCATAATTACCAGAACTCATTAAGAGCAAGGCTGTACTATCGAAATTCTGAGAGAACAGGAAATCCTTAAAATCTTGTGGATTAGTATAAATAACTAAATCATCGCGCTCAAAAGCATCAGCAATTTGTTGGTGAGATACTTCGTCTAATTTTTTAATTTCTACAGCGTGTGGCGAGTAGAACACCACAGCTTTGTCGGCGGCATTGAAAGCACCTTTGTATTCTTTTAAAAACTCCGCGTTAAGACTACTATAGGTATGCAATTCTAAACACGCCAATAATTCTTTGTCTTTGTATTGCGCTTTTACAGCTTCGGTAGTTGCTTTTACTTTACTTGGTGAATGTGCGAAGTCTTTGTAAGCAACACTAGTTTGGGATTCCGCAATTTTCTCTAAACGTTTGCTTGCACCTTTAAAGGTAGAAATAGCTTCGTAAAAATCATCTTCATCAATACCCATATGTTGGCAAATCCATTTGGCGCCAGCTAAATTATTGAGGTTATGAGCTCCAAAAACTTCAATTGGCATTGGTCCATCAGGAGTTTCTAAAAGCGTTTCACCATTTTCCACACTATACTCTGGTGTTTGATACGGTAACTTTCGTATTTGATTTTCTGAAGCTTCAACAACACGTTTCACTTCTAAATCTTCTTCGTTATAATTTATACTTCCGCCTCTAACTATCGAGTCTACAAAAATGTTAAACTGCTCTACATAATTCTCATAGGTTGGAAACACATTAATATGGACCCAAGCTATACCACTTAGTAATGCGATATTTGGTTTGTATAAATGAAATTTTGGCCGTCTATCTATTGGTGAACTCAAATATTCATCGCCTTCGAGTACAATAAAATCGTTATCCTCAGTGAGTTTTACCATGACATCAAAACCTTCAAGCTGGGCACCAACCATATAATCGACATCTCTATCGTGGTAATGCATTACGTGCAAAATCATAGATGTAATCGTTGTTTTCCCATGGCTTCCACCAATAACAACACGTGTTTTATTTTTGGATTGCTCGTACAAAAATTCAGGATAAGAATAAATTCTAAGTCCTAATTCTTGTGCTTTTTGTAATTCGGGATTATCGGCTTTGGCGTGCATTCCTAAAACAATAGCATCTAAATCTAAAGTGATTTTTTCAGGAAACCAACCAAAAGATTCAGGCAATAAACCTTTGGCTTCTAACCGAGATTTTGAAGGGTCAAAAATAGTGTCGTCACTACCTGTGACGTTATATCCTTTATTGTGAAGTGCTAAAGCTAAATTGTGCATTGCTGCACCACCAATGGCGATAAAGTGTACATTCATTGTGTAAATATCAAATTACAAAAACTAAATTCCAAATTACTAGCTTAATAAAATCAATTAATAAGATTCAAAAACAATAATCTTTAATTTTTGGAAATAGTAACCTTTTCTTTAAGCGCTTGCTTAAAATCTGAACGGATACTTAGCGCTTTATCAATATAGGTTAATGCTTTTTGGTTGTCTTTTTTATGCTTATAAATTTGAGCCAATCGATAATAGGCCCATTCTTTTGGTACACCATCAGCAGTCGTGTAGTTTTTGATATATTGAAGCAGGCAACGTTCACCTTTTTCTAATTGGACATTATAGTCTGCTGACACCTTTCCTAACTGGTAATGCAAAACATTTCTATTGTGTTTTTCTTGTGACGCTTCAATAGTTTTTATAGCTTTTTCTGGTTGATTATTTAACTCATAAAGGTTCGCTAATTTTTCAAAACAATTGACAGAACCACCAACCGCCACTGCTTTCTTATAATATTTTTCTGCCAATTCTGGTTCGTCGTCATATTCGTAGATATAACCTTTGGCCAAATAACCATCAACCTTTGATAAGACTTCGAGTTGGTTAGCATATTTCAAAGATTTCTTTTTGCTTCCTCCTATAATTCCTGGTAAGGACATATATAATTCGACAAGTGCCCAACGCGTTTCAATATGTTCGGAATCTAACTCAGCTGCTTTTAAAAAAGCTTTTTTAACATCGCCAATAATTCCCAAAGCTTTAATCTTACTAACACTTAAAGCCTTCATACCTAAAGCACCACCATATTTATAATGATAATTAGCATTGTTGACTTCTAGTTGCGTTAACTTTTTATATTGCTCTACAGCATTATCCCATTTTTTTTGATGTCCATAAGCATCACCTAATAATTCAATGGCTTTTTTATCAGAAGTATTACTTTTTACATACTTATGCATTAAAACTTCTGCACTTTGATATTGCTTTTTATTTATGAGATTGACGGCTAGCTCTTTTGGTGTTTGACCAAAAAGCAAAAAAGGAATAAATAATAAAAAAATAA
>CAJQQC010000175.1 GCA_905480385.1 uncultured Winogradskyella sp. | reverse complement strand
AGCAATCATAAATCCTAAAATAACTCTATCAGGAGAGGTTCCTGTGAGTTTTATAATTGTTAGTGCAATACGCTTATGTAGATTTACTTTTTCTAAAGCCAAGGCCAAAATGAAGCCACCAAAAAATAAGAATACAATTTTACTTCCGTAATTGGCGCCAACTTCATCCATAGGCATTATTTTAAACAAAGGAAACAACAATAAAGGTAAAAGTGCCGTAACCGATATAGACACAGCTTCAGTAATCCACCAAATTACCATCCAAACGGCTGCTGCAATTACTGTATCGGCTGTATCAGAAATAAAACTTATAGAAGTAAATTGAATTATTAAAAATAAAATCGGGCCTAAAAAAAGACCAATACGCTTAGATAATGGATGGTGGTTCATTTTTTAAAAATAGAAATTAAATATAAGACACAAGATATTAACCGTTAATGTTATTTATGAAAAAACTATTATTCTTTTTTTTTATAGCTTCAATTGTTGTTCATATGTTTTCCAATAAATAAATAATCTTTATTATTGAGTTGATTCGGGGTAACATACTTGAGCAAATTAGTCACTTATTAAAAATTTAGAAGATTTTTCAATCTATTCTTGTTATAAACTATAATTAAATTCGGAAATATCTGCTCTAGCCTTTACCTTTGAAATCTCTGAGTTTGTTAGATTTAAAGATATGAGTAAAGCATTATCACAACAAGAATTACATAACCTTGCTATGAACCATGTTGGTAAGGATTTAGAATATCGTGGGTTTGAGTTTATAGCTGTAAACAGTAAACTAAAAAAACATCCACAGTTTGTGTGTATTGATAAAAACAGTCAGTATTTTTTTGTGATTGTAAGAGCTACTATACTTCCAGAAAACCCAAACAATTATGATGTTATTTGGATGGAAACCTTCAAAAAACACGCTTATGATAAAGATGCTAAGGTTTTATATGCTGGCGTCGGCCTAGGAAATCCTAAAGGCGAGGATTTACCAATTTATCTTAATGAAGAATACCTTATAGAGTATAATGGAATTCAGGTTTTAGACAATAATTTAAATTAGTTTTTATGAAAAGAGTAATTCTGTCATTTTTTATTTGTATTTCTTTTTTTTCATGTAAAAAAGAGAAGTCAGTTGAGAAAAACATAAAACTCAATGGTCCAGTATTTGGCACAGGATATAATATTCAATACCATTCTGAAGAAGGTATTAATTATCAGTCTCAGTTTGATAGTTTATTTGCTGTGATAAACAATTCTTTGTCAACTTACATTTCGAATTCTGATATATCTAAATGGAATAGGAATGAGGAGGTTATAGTTGATGTTCACTTTCGAAAAGTATTTAATACTTCAAAAAAAATTTTCAAAGAATCTAATGGTGTTTTTGACCCAACCATTGGTAATGTTGTTAACGCGTGGAATTTTGGTCCTGACGAAAACAAATTTTTGACAGATAGCACAACGATTCAAAAACTAATGCGACATGTAGGGTTTGACCAAGTAAAAATGTTGCCGAATAGATTTATAAAACCAGATACGGTTTATCTAGATTTTAATGCTATTGCCAAAGGTTATGGAATTGATGTTATTGCAGATTTTATAACATCTAAAGGTATCAATAATTATTTGGTAGATATTGGTGGAGATATGCGTACTTCTGGTATTAATAAAGAAAGTAAAAAGGGTTGGAGAGTAGGAATTGAGGATCCGAATTTTGATGGCTCAAAATCCTATTCTAAAGCAATTACTTTAACTAATAAAGGTATGGCTACTTCTGGGACATATCGAAAATTTAAAGTTGATGATAGTGGAAACCGATATGCTCATATTATCAACACAAAGACCGGTTATCCGACTAAAACTGATGTATTGAGTGTTTCTGTAATTGCACCAAACGCCATATTAGCTGATGGTTATGCAACTACGTTTCAAGCTATGGGTGTTGAAGAGACTAAAACCTTTTTAAATACACATCCAGAATTAAAAGTTCACTTTATTTATCTAGATGATAATAATGCTTTACTAGCTTTAAGCTTAAATGGTTTTCCTGAGTAATTTTAGTTTTTATAAACTACAGGAATAATTTCCCCTTTAGCTAAACAGTATTTTTCTATTTCTTCTGTGGAAAGTGAAGCTGTATAATTGACTTCTTCAACTTTAAAACCAATGCTTCTTAATTTGTCAAAATAATCACGACCGTAAACACGGACATGATCGTATTGACCAAATATCTTAGCACGTTCAGCTTTATCAGTAATAGTATTATCTTCAAAAGTGGTTTCTCGATTCAAATCTTGTGGAATTTGAAAAATACCATAGCCTCCTGGTTTTAATACACGAAATAGCTCTTTCATGGCTTTACTATCATCTGGAATATGTTCTAAAACATGATTACATAAAATAGTATCATAGCTATTATCTTCAAAAGGTAAATCACAGATATCTGCTTTTACATCTGCAATAGGAGAAAGTAGGTCAGTTGTTGTGTAGTTTAAATTATCTAGTTTTCTAAAACGTTTTAAAAAACACTGTTCAGGTGCAAAGTGCAATACTTTTTTCTTGGCAGAAAAAAAATCTGTTTCATTTTGTAAATACAACCATAATAAGCGATGGCGTTCTAAACTTAAGGTAGAAGGTGAGAGTACATTATCACGCTGTTTTTCATAACCGTAGGATAAAAAGTTTTTAAAACTTTTGCCATCAATTGGGTCAGTAAATTTATTTCCTCTTAAAAAAAAGATTAAAATTGGACGAGCAATGTAACTTAACCTTATTAGTAAAGGTCTAGGGATAGTGTTTAGTATAAACTTAAAAATTGATTTCAAGTCAGTTATGAATTTAAGAAGTCTTGGAATTTTTTAAATGTCAAAATTTTATAAATAAGTGCAACTCCAAACACCAATTTAAATAGTGTTCCAATAATATACAATTCAAACCCGAATGGCCAATGTTGAATTTTGAAAAGGGAGCCAACAATTGCTAAAAGAAAACCTAAGATTATCAGTACTAAAATATATTTTGTTTTCATAATTATAAAGTTAAGGCCGTTTGTCTAAACTCATCCTCTTCATTACTTTCGATGCCTAAAGCTTCATAAACATATGCAAATGTCGAGAGTAGTTCTGGTTTACCATTCATTATAGCGACATCATGTTCAAAGTGTGCACTGGGTTTATTGTCTAAAGTGGTAATAGTCCAGCCGTCTCTGTGTTGTTTTATACGTTGCGTTCCTAAATTTATCATGGGCTCGATAGCGACTACCATGCCTTCAATAAATTTTTTACCTCGACCGCGTTTCCCGTAATTAGGCATTTCAGGATCTTCGTGCATTTTTTTTCCTAATCCATGACCGACCAATTCACGTACAACACCATAGCCATGATCTTCGCAATATTTTTGTATCGCATAACCAACATCGCCAACACGATTCCCTAGTTTAAATTCTCTGATGCCTACATATAGAGATTCTTTAGTAACTTCAAGAAGTTTTTTTATATCAGGTGCGATTTCACCAATCTCAAAAGTGTAAGCATGGTCACCATAAAAATCATTTTTGATAGCACCACAATCAATAGAGATAATATCACCCTCAACCAATGGTGTATTATTAGGGATACCGTGAACCACCTGAGAGTTTGGGCTCATGCACAAAGTATTAGGGAAATCATATAATCCCAAAAAGCCTGGGATAGCGCCTTGGTCACGGATACATTCTTCAGCAATTTTGTCTAACTCTAAAGAGGTTACTCCTGGCTTTACAGCTTTAGCAACTTCACCTAAAGTCTTGGAAACTACAAGAGCAGCCTCGCGCATTAATTCTATCTCTTCTTTTGTTTTTACAACAATCATTTTATTCTGTATTGGTGCGCAAAGATACTAAAATAAGTAAGCTGTTATTATCTGTTGAAAAAGCCAAAGAAACCTTTTCTTGATTTTGATTTTTCTATGTTTAGAATTTCGTTTGTAAGCATTTGGTAGATCTTTCCCCAACCAATGAAACCGCCTATATTTCTATCATCAATGAAGCAGTCTGCATGAATTTTTGGACTTTTTTCAGTATCAAATTGTTCTCCAGGGAAACTTTTATTCACAGCATAAAACTCAATCCCATTTTCTTTACAAAATGCTATAGCTTCCTGTAGTTTTTTGCCATCTCTATAAGTCCAAAGTATAAGTCGATGTCCGTCATTTTGAAGACGTTTCAAAGTTTCAAAAGCAAAGAGCTGAGGTTTGCCAATATTAGGGTAGGCATCCTCAACGATTGTGCCGTCAAAATCTATAGCTAGTATGAGTTTGTCTTTATAATTCATTTTGAATTAAGCTTTGTTGAGTCATTGCCTCAGGTTGCTCTATACCCATTAAATCTAAAATTGTTGGCGCGATATCTCCTAAAATTCCGTCTTTTATTTGTTTTAATTCATTATCAATTAAAATGACAGGAACAGGGTTTGTTGTATGTGCTGTATGTGGCGTTCCATCTGGATTTATCATAGTTTCACAATTACCATGGTCTGCGATAAGTATAGTTGTATAATTATTATCTAATGCTGCAGTAATAACGTCTTTTGTACAAATGTCAACAGCTTCGCAAGCTTTAATGGCTGCGTCCATAACACCAGTATGTCCAACCATATCTCCATTTGCAAAATTAAGACACACAAAATCAACATCCCCTTTTTTTAATTCAGGAACCAAAGCATCTCGTAATTCATAAGCACTCATTTCGGGTTTTAAATCGTAAGTAGCGACTTTAGGTGAGCTTCTTAATAATCGAGTTTCTCCTTTAAAAGGTTCTTCTTGTCCGCCAGAAAAGAAAAAGGTCACGTGCGGATACTTCTCAGTTTCTGCAATACGAATTTGTTTTTTATTATATTTTTCTAAGATTTCCCCTAAGGTCCCAGTTAGGTTGTTTTTATTAAAAACAACATTAATATCTTTAAAATTTTCGTCATAATTAGTTAGTGTGACATAATGTAAGTTAAGCTTATGCATCCCAAATTCATGAAAATCGTTTTGAGAAAGTACCTCTGTCAATTGACGACCTCGGTCAGTTCTGAAATTAAAGAAAATAATAACATCATCTTCTTTTATAGTAGTTACGGGATTACCATTTTTATCTGTATTTACTATTGGTTTTATAAATTCGTCGGTGATACCCTCTTCATAACTAGATTCAATAGCTTTAAGGACTTGTGATGTTTGTTCGCCTTTTCCGTTTACTAACGCATCGTAGGCTATTTTAATACGCTCCCAACGTTTGTCTCTATCCATAGCGTAGTAACGACCAGTAACAGTTGCTAATTCCGCATTGGATTCGGTGAGTTTGTCTTCTAACTCTGAAATAAACCCATAACCAGATTTTGGACCTACGTCTCTTCCGTCTGTAAATGCGTGCACAAAAACATTATCAAGGTTGTTTTCTTTAGTAGCATCTAATAAGCCAAATAAGTGTTTGATGTGAGAATGAACACCACCATCACTCACTAACCCTAATAGGTGTAAATTTTTATTGTTATTTTTCGCATAAGTAAAAGCATCTACAAGCACTTGTTCTTCTTGAAGTGTTTTGTTTTTGACCGCTAAGTTAATTTTTACCAAATCTTGGTATACGATGCGACCAGCACCTAAATTCATATGTCCTACTTCACTGTTGCCCATTTGACCCTCTGGTAATCCAACATGTAAACCATCGGTTCTTAAAGTCGCATGAGGGTATTTTGTATACAGTGAATCTATAAAAGGTGTTTCGGCATTATCTATAGCAGAAACTTTTGGATCTGGAGACATACCCCAGCCATCCAAAATCATAAGAATTACTTTTTTATTCATGACTATTTGTTAGTGAATACCAAATATAACACTTCATCATTTATATCATATTTCAATATCATAAAAAAAATAATTATCAGTTTCTATTTGAGAATTTTCTAAATATTGTGGAGGATAAGTTAATTGTGACGAACTTAACATATTTGTTTCCAAACTGTTAAAGCTATGTTATCTCTTGTTTTTTTATGTAACAGAATAAAATATTAGTCGTCTCTTTATTATAATCAAAAACATAATTAATCAATTAAAAATCATTCATCATGAAAAAATCAGTAACAGTTTTGGCTTTAGCATTAAGCCTTTCAATTCCAACATTAAATGCTTCAAATCCTGAAATTTTATCAACTCCTATTTCTGTAGTTGAAGATAACACTAATGTTAGCGCACTTTGTACAGCTGTAGCAAAAGGAGAAATTGAAAAGGTAAAGCAGCTGCTTAACAATGGCGTAGATGTAAATAAAAAATCAAACGGTATGCAGCCTATACATTATGCAGCAAGGCATAACAGAGTAGATATCATTAAAGTACTTATTACAGCAGGTTCGGACATTCATACACCATGTGATAAAGGTTATAGTGCAATTAGTCATGCTCAGAAAACAAATGCAGTTGAAGCTGCTGAGTTTTTAAAGAGATTTAAAAGATTTAAGAGATAAATGTCTTTAGAGACAATTATTTGAGTTAGTTAGTACAGAGAAGCATCCTTGTTAGGATGCTTCTCTGTATTTATTGATAGCTTCTTTTATTTTTTCAATTCTATTTTCAGGATCTGGATGCGTGCTCTGAAACTCAGGTTGTCTGTTGGGACCAGCAGCATTTTTTAAAATTTGCATGACGCCAATCATTTCTTCGGGATTGTAACCTGCTTTTATCATAAAAAATACGCCTAGTTCATCACTTTCTAATTCGTCATCACGTCCGTTGGCTAATAGTTTTCCTTGACCATACTGTTGCGCTATTACTCCCATATCTATTGCTCCAGCACCCATAATCATGGTTTGCCAAAATTTAGAATCCGTAATACGTTCATTAGAATGCTTTCCAAGCATATGACCAATTTCATGTCCTAAAACTCCAGCTAGCTGATCTTGATTTTCTAGTTTAGAAAATAGAGCATAAGTAATAAAGCATTGTCCACCGGGAAGAGCAAACGCATTAATAATTTTGTCATCTGCTAAAAGATGAAAATCGTATTTGTAGGGTGTATTTTTTGCAATACTGTTGTTTACTAATTTGTTTCCAACTTTGTCTACCAAAGCTTGGTATTGATTATTTGGATGCAGACCACCATGTTGCTGAGTCATGCCAGGTGCACTTTGAAGTCCAATGGCAATTTCTTGTTCGGGTGATAATGATATGGCTTGTGTTCTACCTGTATAAGGGTTTGTTTCTTGTTGACTACATCTGCGTATAAAAGCAAAAGCAACTATAGCAACACCAATAAGTAAGCGTACTTTAAAATTTCCTCTTCGCATACTAAAATAAATTTGATAAACTAAAGTACAAAAACTTTGTAAAGAGGATTATTAAGCCAAAAAATTACGGTTATTTCAAAAACAGTAAATCTGAGTTTGTTTCTATTTCATAAGGTAATTTATTGTATTCAAAAATTCTTGCACATAAATCTCCTTTAAGGGTAATTGAAGTATTTTTTATTTCAATCCAACTACCTTCTCTAATACCAATAACAGGTTGGGTATTAAATTGATGAAACTCTTTAATTCTAGTTTCGCGAGTTTCGCCCATATGTTTGCTAATTTTTACAGGGTCTAGATAATGTGGATTAATATTAAAAGGAACTATTCCAAGTGTTTTAAAACTTCGTGGGTATACAATTGGCATATCATTAGTGGTATTCATAGTCAATCCACAAATATTACTACCAGCACTTGTTCCAAGATATGGCGTTCCATTTTTAATAGCTGTTTTTAAAGGTTCTAGAATCTTTTTTTTATAAAGTTGATTGACTAAAACAAAGGTGTTACCACCACCAGTAAATATGCCTTTAGCGTTTAAAATTGCATTAGGAGCGTTTTCAAATTCTTGAACTCCAACTACAGTTTTGTTTATTTTCTTAAATACCTTTTTAACGATTTTAGTATATTCATCATATGAAATTCCGCCTGGTCTTGCGTATGGAATGAACAAAATTTCATCAACAGCTTTAAAATGTTCTTCTAGAGTTTCAAGAAGATACTCAAGATATCCACTTCCATGAATTGTTGATGTACTTGCAATAATTACTGATTTCAAAATAATGAGATTTATAAGTTTATATTCTAGAAGTAAAAATAGAAAATCAAAAATTTAAAACAGCGAGTAATTCAACTTTCAATTAAAAAAGCCATTTAACAAAACTTTACAAAGCACATATTATCTTTTTAAGATTACTTAACCGATATTTATAATAGATTGCAAAACCAACTCGAGATGAAAAACATAATCTTATATATAGTATTAATTTTTGGCTTCACTGTTTTAGAAGCCCAGGAGATACAACGTATTGAAATCAATGGAAGAGTAAATGTTGAAACAAAGGATGTTGAAGGTATAACAGTTTATAATCAAAGTACTAAAAACGGAGTTACTACTGATGAAAAAGGCGCTTTTAGAATTGATGTTGCTGAAAACGACATATTGGCATTCGGTGCATTACAGTTCAAAGATTTTAGTATTGTAATCGATGAAAGAATTATAAAATCTCGTCAGGTTTCGGTTAGGCTAGTAGAAGAAGTAAATAAATTAGATGAGGTTGTTGTCTTACCATATGATTTGTCTGGAAATGTTAATGTAGATGTCGAAGCTGTAAGAACTTATAATGTTGAAATGTCTAAGATATACAAAGGCGAAGAAGATTTTGATGATTATAAGTTTTCAGCTGATAATAAAACAAAAATAGACGATCCGCTTTTGGACGAAAACAGATTTAGAAACGGTTTGAATATTGTCAATCTTTTTAATCTTTTTTTAAAGAAAAAAAATAAACCTAAAACAGAGGCAGAACGATTAGATGAAAAGCAAAGCGATATTGCAAAACGGTATAGTGCAAGTTTTTTGAAAGAAAACTTTAACATACCTACAAATCAAACAGAAGCTTTTATTGCTTACATCGAAGATAAAGGTTATGAAGACTCACTACTGTTACGTAAAAATGAAATATTTCTTATAGAATTCCTTGAAAAAGAAAGTCAATTATTTTTACTGTCTAGAAATTGAAATCCAACTTTTTCCCTTTTATAAACTTAATAGCAGGAAGAACAAAAGAGCTTAAATCGAGAATAAAGTTAGATAAAACTATAAAATGTGTAAAGCATTCAAAGTCAATTACAAAGAACTCCTTTTTGAAGAAGAAGAATTTTCTAAAGTATTACATAATATATTCTTTAACTTTATCATGGATAGTGAGATACCCGAAGATATTTGTTCAGCAAATAATGTACTGATTCCAATTACGTTTCTAAAGAAAGAATTAAAACTATTTAAAACCCGGTTAATAACAAATGAAGATAAAGATTAACATATTTACCATAGTCTTTATGGTATTTTGTTTCGGTGTTGATGCACAGCTAAAAACTTTGCAAGGTATTGTTATAGCAAATGACGATGTCGAAGGTATTCATGTTTTAAATAAATCCTCAGTAAAATACACAGTAACCGACACAGACGGTAGTTTTTTAATTTTAGCAAAAGCTAATGATACGCTCGTCATATCAGGTTTAAAATATGAATTGAAAGAGATTAAAATTATTCCAAAATATTTCGAAAATTTCAATCTAAAAATTTATCTAACAGAAAAAGTTAATACTCTCGATGAAGTAATTGTTGGTAGAATTCTTACGGGTGATATAAATTCGGATGTAGGAAATATTAAGATAAAAGAAGAGCTTAATTTCTACGATATAGGAATTCCTGGATATACGGGAAAACCAAAAACAATTGAAGAACGAAAACTTTACGATGCAGACCAAGGTAAAATGATACAATTTTATGGTATAGCTGGTGCAGTCAATATAAACAAGCTTCTCAATAAAATAAGTGGTAGAACTAAAAAGCTTAAAGCTATTGTGGATTTGTCTGAAAAAGATAAATGCATGAGGCGCACGCGGGACTTTTATTCTAAAATAATTTTAGACAAAGAAAATTTTTCTGATCCCCAGAAAGCAGAATATTTCTACTTTTGTATGGACGATTCAAATTTCAAAACTATTTGCGAACGCAATGATCCATCAGAGGTTATTCCTTTTTTAAATGAAAAATTGTCTGCATACAAACAAAATTTAGAATATAAAGATGATTAGCTTGGCATACGTTTTATTATTTGTAAATCATTACATTTCATATTCATGAAAAAATTAAAATGTAGCTTCGTATTTATTATTGCTTTTTTACTGTTTACATCCAGTTCGGTAAATCATGAATATTACGTTAGTGTTACTAAGATTGAATACGTAAAGAAAGAAAAATCACTTCAAATTATAAGTCAAATATTTATTGATGATTTTGAAAAGTTGATTCACGAACGCTATGATAGATCGGTAACTCTTGCTGTTAAAAATGAATCTGAAAAGATAGATGTTTACATTGAAAAGTATCTAAAATTTAAGCTTGATTTTAAAATAAATACGCAAGACTTAGAATTCAACTTTATAGGAAAAGAATATAAAGAAGATATTGTTTATTGCTACCTCGAAATCGAAAATATTGATGCCATTAAAACCTTAGAAATAAAAAATGAAGTTTTATTTGATATCTATCCAAAACAACAAAACATTCTCCGAACAAAAATTAATGGTGAAGACAAAAGTTTTATTCTTGTTTCTGAGAATAATAAAGCAGTGTTAAACTTTGACTAAAAACCTTTAAAAGAATTGCATTTTTTTTACTTTAGGCATCATTTTTAAACACCAAAATCAATTATGAAAATCTTTAAACACGCTTTATTGGCGCTTCTTTTTGTTTCTGCTGGTGCATTTGCACAAGAAACAGAAGAAAAAGAAAAGCCTCAAGGGCACACTAACCAAAACAAATTCAAGCAGTTATATGATGAATTTGCAACACCTAATATGTTCCGTACAGGGTCAGGAGCTCCGGGTCCAGCTTACTACCAACAGCAAGCGGATTATAAAATGGACATTGAAATAGATGATGAAAAGGCAAGGTTAAGTGGTTACGAAACAATTACGTATACAAATAATTCTCCAGACCCATTAACATATCTTTGGGTACAGTTAGATCAAAATATGCGTGCAAGAGACTCAAAAACACCATTAATTAACGGTAGTGGTTTTGGTCCAGCTACAACACCTTCAAGAGCTGCTGGTTCTTATCTTAAAGAACGCTTTGACGGTGGCTTTAATATACAAGAAGTTTCTGGTGTAGATGGTAAACCTTTAGCTCATATGATTAATAGAACCATGATGCGTGTAGAATTACCAGTAACGTTAAATAAAGGTGATAAATTCTCATTCAATATTAAATGGTGGTACAACATTAATGACCATGTCAAAGATGGCGGTCGTTCTGGTTACGAATATTTTGAAGAGAACGATAACAAAATATATGTTATGGCGCAGTTCTATCCACGTATGGCTGTCTATAATGATGTAGAAGGTTGGCAAAATTCTCAGTTCTGGGGACGTGATGAGTTTGCGTTACCATTCGGGAATTTTGATGTAAATATTACAGTGCCAGCGGATCATATTTTAGATGGTACAGGTTATTTAACAAACAGAAAAGAAGTTTTTTCTAAAGAAATGATGAAGCGTTTTGAAAAAGCTAAAAAATCTTATGATGAACCTGTTATTATTGTTACACAAGAAGAGGCTGAAAAAGCAGAGAAATCAAAAAGCAAAGACAAAAAAACCTGGAAATTATCTGCGAAAATGGTTCGTGATTTTGGTTTCGCTACATCACGTAAGTTCATTTGGGATATGATGGCTGTTAAATTAGATACCAAAGATGTTATGGCAGTTTCAATGTATTCTAAAGAAGGAAATCCTCTTTGGGGAGATTGGTCTACAAAAGTAGTAGCTAGTACACTAAAGAGTTATTCACGTATGACTTTTGATTATCCATATCACAAAGCTATTTCGGCTCATGCACCAATGGGAATGGAATATCCAATGATATGTTACAATTTTGGTCGTCCAAATAAAGATGGAACATATTCTGATAGAACTAAATTTGGTATGATGGGTGTGATTATTCACGAAGTTGGTCACAACTGGTTTCCAATGATTATAAATAGTGATGAGCGTCAGTGGACTTGGATGGATGAAGGGTTAAATACCTTTGTGCAATACGTAGCAGAACAAGATTTTGGAGAATGGTTTCCAGCAGCATTGTCAGAAGGACAAACTGCATACCCATCACGACGTGGACCTGCAAAAAATATTGTGAGATATATGGGTGGAAATCAAGATTTCATTGCGCCTATTATGACAAAAGGATTAAATACCTACCAATTTGGAAGTAACGCCTATTCTAAACCAGCAACTGGACTTAATATCTTAAGAGAAACAGTGATGGGTCGTGATTTATTTGATTATTCATTTAAAGAATATGCAAACCGTTGGAAATTTAAGCATCCAACGCCAGAAGATTTTTTCCGTACAATGGAGGATGCTTCGGCAGTTGATTTAGATTGGTTCTGGAGAGGTTGGTTCTTTACAACTGATTATACAGATATTTCTGTTAAAGAGGTAAAGAAATTTGCAATAACTTCAAAACCAACTGAAGAAGGTAAAAAGATAGCAGAACGATTTAATATGGATACTGCATACTTATTATATTTTGTTGAAGAAGGAAAAGATGGTTATGACGAAGCATTGAAGGCTGGTGAGTTATCAGACTTACCAACAGTCAAAGAGTTTGTTATGGATAATTTTACACCAGAACAACGTAAAGAAATGAAATCTCCAAGGTACTTCTATCAAGTAACTTACGAGAAACCAGGCGGATTAGTAATGCCATTAATCGTAGAGTACACGTATGCAGATGGTACTAAGAAGAGAGAAACTTACCCAGCACAAATCTGGAGACTTAATGACAAAACTACATCCAAGGCTATTGCTTCAGATAAAGAAATAGTGTCGATTATTGTTGATCCAGATTTAGAAACTGCAGATGTAGATACATCAAATAATTCATGGCCAAAAGAGGTTAAAGATAGTGACTTTAATAAATTTAAAAATCAAATAAAGGACTAATTATAGTTTTTTTAATAATAAAGCCGACTTTAACGAGTCGGCTTTTTTTATTACACAAAGACAGTTTATATTTGCGGTATGTTAAGTCAGCTTATATTACTATTTATTGGTGGTACCGAAATTATTTTTATTCTATTTATAGTGGTTATTTTTTTTGGTGCAGATAAAATTCCTGAAATCGCTAGAGGTTTAGGGAAAGGTATGCGAACTCTCAAAGACGCAACTAATGATATAAAACATGAAGTTACCAAAAGTGCTAAAGAGAATGGTGTTATTGATACAGAAGTTACTCAAAGTATAAATGAAGAACTTAACAAAGTACGTGATGAGGTTGAAGATTTTGCAGGTTCAGTAAAGCGTAAATCTTAAACTATTACACCACTAAACTTTTCTACTAATTGTCAATCCATCACGGATTGGTAAAACAACCGTTTCTATCCTTGGGTCGTTTTTAAGAAGTATATTATAATCTAAAACAGCTTTAGTTGACTTGTCTTTTGGGTCCAATTTTTCAATAACCTTTCCGTGCCACAACACATTATCAGAAAGAATTATGCCGCCTGAATTAAGTTTGTCAATTATTAAGTGAAAGTAATTACTGTAGTTGGGTTTATCAGCATCTATAAACACCAAATCAAACATCACGTTAATTTTAGGAATAATTTCAAGAGCATTCCCTACATGCTGTATAATTTGTTCACTATAACTAGATTTATCAAAATATTTCCTTTGAAAATCTTCTAACTCCTCATTAATATCAATTGTGTGAATCGTACCTTCTTTAGCAAGGCCTTCGGCTAAACAAAGTGTTGAGTAGCCTGTAAAAGTCCCAAGCTCTATAATATTTTCAGGAGATTTTAGTTTAGAAATCATACTTAATACACGTCCTTGATAAGGACCGCTAAGCATAATCGGTTGCAAAATCTTCTGATAAGTTTCTCGGGTAAGCTGTTGTAATAATTTAGGTTCAGTTTCGGAATGAGAAACTATGTACTCATCTAGTTTTTCTGGTAAAAAATGCATTAACTCAGTATTCGTTTTACCAATTTATTTTTTACTTCTTTGTTATCGCCACAAAGCCATTGAATAACATTATCTTCCCAAATAGTGTCGCGTTCATTTTCAGTAATGATATCACGTTCTATAGCTAAATCTAATATTTTACCAGGATAAGAGCTTTGCTTTTCACTTTCCATTTCACCCAAAGGATATGGGTCATCTAGGCCCATTATTACCTGCTTTGAAGTCTGATTTCTTATCAATAATTCTAGACCTCCAGTATCATGGACCAATGTATCAAAAAAGATATTAGGATGTGCAACAGCTTTCCTTGGATGGCTTTTGTCTTCAAATAAATCAGGTCTACCATCAAAACCTTGGATACGTCTTCCTAAGTTTATTTGAGCTAGTTGTCCACCATGAGCAAAACAAGTTCGCATGTTTGGATATTTATCTTGATAACCGTTTAAAGTCAAAAAGTGATAAGCATCTGCACATTGTGCTAACATCCAGATTAAATGAAAACGCCAAGATGTGTTTTCTAATTTAATAAATTTTTCGCCATCATAAGGATGAATTTCAACAGCTAAATTATACTTATTAGCAAGCTCAAAAATAGGTTCGTTTTCTTCATCAAAAATACAACGCCATGTGCCAATGGTATCCATGTAATGTGTTGGTAAGCATAATAATTGCATTCCTAATTCTTCTACACAACGTTCAATTTCCCAACATGCACCACGAACAAATCCAGGATGTACTACAAAACCACAAGTAAATTTACTAGGATTCTCATGCTGAACTTTTGCATTAAAATCATTCTGAAAACGCAAAGCTTGCTTCATCTCTTCAACACGTAATCCGTTACCGTAGAGTTGAGAAAGATTAAGAACTACAGCGTGGTCAATATTAAAGCGCTCCATCCACGCTAATTTTTCATTTAAGAAAAAACTTGAATCAGTGATTGGTCTGTTCCAGTCTTTTTGAAGCATAAACTTTCGATCTTTATCCACCCAAAAAATACCCTTGTCTTTCATAAACTGAGGAATTTCCTCTGGATATGGTAGTAGGTGAGAGTGACCGTTTATACGAAGTTTGCGTTTAATCATCCAATTGTACTTTCTTAGGTGTTTGCATTATAGCACTGCAATTAGGACAAGTACGCTTTTCTGAATCTCCATAATACTTGTCAAAAATTGCAGGCATGTCAGTTTCAATATTATCTAAAGTAAAATCTTCTTCGTACAGTTTAGTTGTGCAATTTTCACAGAACCAAAGCAATGCATCTTTTACACCTTTATCACGAGGGTACTCGATAACCAATCCAACGGTATTTGCACCACGTTGCGGTGAATGTGGTACTTTTGGAGGTAATAGAAAAATATCACCTTCTTTAATTTGAATATCCTTTGGTGTGCCTTTATCAATGACTTTAAGGACGATATCACCTTCAATCTGATAGAAAAATTCAGGAGTTTCATTATAATGGTAATCTTTTCTACTATTTGGTCCACCAACTACCATAACAATAAAATCACCATCTTTCCAAACCACTTTATTGCCAACAGGTGGCTTTAGTAAGTGGCGGTTTTCTTCAATCCATGCTTTGAAATTAATTGGAGGATATAGCTTACTCATTGTATTTAGGTTTATTATTGAGTTATAAAGTTACAAACTTTTAGTTCTACCACCATCAACAGGCAAATTAATTCCATTAATGTAGGATGCGCGTTCACTTGCTAAGAATGTAATTGCATCTGCTGTTTCCTCTGGTTTGGCAAATCGTTTTGCTGGAACAGTATTTTGCATGGCTTGAGCAGCAGCATCCTCTGTCTGATTAGTTTTGGAGGCTTTGTTTTTTATAATCTGAGATAAACGTTCTGTAGATGTGGCTCCTGGCAATACATTATTTACAGTTATTCCAAATTGTCCTAACTCATTAGCTAAGGTTTTACTCCAATTAGCAACTGCACCACGAATAGTATTGCTGACACCAAGTCCATCTAATGGTTGCTTCACAGAGGTTGAAATAACATTAATTATACGGCCGTAGTTTTCACTTTTCATAAAAGGTACAAGAGTTTGAGCTAAAATATGATTGCATTTAAGGTGTTGTGTAAAAGCGTTCTGAAATTCGTCTAAATTTGCAGAAAAAACGGGGCCACCTGCTGGACCACCGGTGTTATTCACTAAAATATGAAAGCCGTGATTTTTCAAAATGTATTCTGAAACTTTAGCTTTTAAATCTTCAGGATTTGAAAAATCTGCAACAATATAGTTGTGATTTCTATGTTTTGGTAATTCTGCTAGAACAGCTTTTAGTTTTTCTTCATTTCTTGCTATAAGTGTAACATTTACACCTTCCTCTGCTAATGCAAGAGCTGTTGCTTTACCTATACCTTGTGTGCTTCCACAGACAAGAGCTTTTTTGTTATTTAATTTTAAATCCATTCTAATATTTTATACATACATTTTTTGCTTCAGTAAAAAAGCGAAGTGCTTCAAAGCCACCTTCTCGACCAACACCACTAGCTTTAACACCTCCAAAAGGCGTACGTAAATCGCGCATCATCCAAGTATTTACCCAAATAATCCCAGCTTGTAGTTGATTACTCATACGTATGGTACGTTTTAAGTTGTTTGTCCAAAGAGTAGCAGATAATCCAAATTTTACTTTATTGGCCATTAGGAGTACGTCATCTTCTTTATTGAAAGGTAAAATTGTGACTACTGGGCCAAAAATTTCTTCTTGGTTTACACGGCACTCGTCATTTGGTACTTCAATAACTGTTGGCTCTAAATAATACCCGTTTTCGTAACCTTTAACTGTTATTTCATTTCCACCGAACAAAACAGTTCCGTTTTCTTCTTTGGCAATACTTATGTAGTTTTTTACTTTTTCTAAATGTGGTTTTGAGACTAAAGCACCAATATCTGTGTCTTTTTCTGAAGGATGACCAACTTTAAGTGCTTTTACTTTTGCTACAAAGTCCTTTTTAAATTTATTATAAATCGAAGCTTCAACAAATATGCGACTGCCACATAAACAAATTTGACCTTGATTGGCAAAAGACGAACGTACAGTGGTATCCAACATATCATCATAATCACAATCTGCAAAAATGATATTTGGATTTTTCCCGCCTAACTCTAAAGATAATTTTTTAAACATTGGTGCAGCAACTCTTGCAATATGTGAACCTGTTGCTGTACCACCAGTAAAACTAATAGCCTTTATATCTGGATGCTCTACAATGGCTTGGCCAGTTGTTGTGCCCAATCCGTGGACTATATTTAATACCCCTTTTGGTAAGCCTGCTTGGTTACAAATTTCACCTAATAGGTAGGCTGTCATTGGCGTCACTTCGCTTGGTTTTGCAACTACACAATTTCCTGCTGCTATGGCTGGCGCAATTTTCCAAGTAAATAGATAGAGTGGAAGGTTCCATGGAGATATACAGCCAACAACACCAATTGGTTGACGTAATGTATAATTGATGGCGTTTTGCCCAACACTCTCGTGACTTTCGCTAGCGAATTGTGTAATGGCATTTCCAAAGAATCTAAAGTTGCTTGCTGCTCTTGGTATGTCAACGACTTTAGCTAAACTAATAGGTTTACCATTGTCTTTACTTTCAGCTTTGGCAAAGCGTTCTATGTTGGCTTCAAGTAATTCTGAAATTTTAATAAGTATACGACTACGTTCTTCTAAAGTGGTTAGTGACCAACTAGGAAATGCAGATTTAGCTGATATATAAGCATTTTCTACATCGTTTTTACCAGAGTTGGGAATTTGCCCATAAACTTCCCCATTTGAAGGATTGTAATTATCTATCCACTTATTTGAAGCTGGATTATGGAATTCTCCGTTAATGTAGTTTTGGATATTCATTATTATTTTTTATAAGCCATCACCTTGATCTCAATCACCAAATCTGGATGTGGTAATTGATGGACAGCAACAGTTGTTCTGGTTGGTCCAGTCTCTTTCTCGAAGAACTCTGCATAGGCTTTGTTATAGTCTGCAAAGTCATTCATGTTTACTAAAAATGAAGTCACATCAACGACATCTTTTAAGCTAGCACCTTCTTTGGCCAGGTTACTCTCAATATTCTTTAAAACCTCTTGTGTTTGGCTGTAAGCGTTTAATTTTTTTGTTCCCATCTCATCAATTATATCTACACCAGCAATGGTGTTGTCTGGTCTTCGAGAACTTGTTCCTGAAACAAAAATAAAATCGCCTACACGTTTTGTGTGTGGATAGGCACCTCTTGGTGTTACAATATCTTTTCTCATATGTTTTTAATGTAATCCAGCAATTTTATCATCTTCTAAAATTGCTTCTGTTTCTATTTTTACTTTATCCAAAATATCTTTGATGTCGTCTTCTGAAGAAATCACTCCATCAGATAACATATTCAGTATAGCTTTATCTTGTGCTCTTCCTCTGAGCATGGCTTCCCTATATCCAATGTATTCATTAAAGGTAACCAAACTATACTTTGAGGAATAATCTTCTGGGAACTCTTTTTCAAGTGCCATTTCAATTTTTCGTTTTTCTTGAAAAATTACTTGACCAACATGGTCTTTCATTTCATGAAAATTATCGATAGCTAAATCGGCTATTGCATCAGTATTCTTTTTTCTAGTTTTTCCGTATTCGCTAAAAATAGTTTCCCAGTCGCCTTCATTTTTGTCTATTATGGCGTCAAATTCTACGACATCTTCAAAAGACGCATTCATACCTTGACCATAAAATGGTACTATAGCATGAGCAGAATCTCCCATTAATAAGGTGTTGCCTTTGTAATACCAAGGTGAACATTTTACAGTACCTAGTGGAGCTGTGGGATTTTCAAAAAAGTCATCAACTAGGTTTGGCATAAGCTCTAACGCATCTGGAAATTCTTTTTGGAAGAATTCTGTAACTATTTCTGGAGTGGTTAGGTTATTGAAATTGTAATCGCCTTCAGCATAACTTAAGAAAAGTGTTACGGTGAAACTACCATCTAAATTTGGTAATGCAATAACCATAAAGTCACCTCGTGGCCAGATGTGAAGCGCGCTTTTGTAGGTTTTATAACCGCCATTTTCGGTTGGCAGAATAGTCAACTCTTTATAACCATGCGTCAAATACTCTTGTGAAAAACTGAATAGGAATTTACGTTCTAAATAATAACTTCTTCGTAGAGCAGAACCTGCACCATCAGTAGCTATGATACAATCGGCATCCTCAATAAACTTGTCTTTTGTGTGATATTCTTCAAAATGAGCTGTTGTATTTTCAAAATCTACAGAAAGACATTTTTTATTGAAGTGAATTTTTACGTTTTCATGCTTTTCTGCTTCATCTAAAAGCATAGCGTTTAACCCTTCTCTTGAAATAGAATTGATATACTCGTGGTCTCTTCCGCTATAGTTAGATAAAAAGGTATTGCCTTCTCTGTCATGAAGCATACGACCATTCATGGGAATACAGAGTTCTTTTACTTTTTCTTCAAGCCCGACTAGTTTCATGCCTTTATTGCCACGGTCAGAAAATGCTAAATTAATAGAGCGCCCTGCGGATATGTCTGTTTTTCGTATATCTGGACGCATCTCGTATACGTTAACATTGTAGCCACGTTGTCCCATGCGCAAGGATAGTAAGCTTCCGCACAAACCTGCGCCTATAATGAGTATATTTTGTTGTCTTTCTTTCATAAAACTTTTTTCAATCTTTCAACAAATTCATAAATATCCATAAATGAATTGTATAGTGGTACTGGCGCACATCGTATCACATCTGGTTCTCGCCAATCTGTAATGATGCTAGCTTCCGTTAGTTCTTTGTGTAATGATTTGTTAGCATTTTTGACTTGAATAGATAATTGACAACCACGTTCATCTGGATTAGATGGTGTTATAATTTTGATATCTGAATTGTTCAATTGGTTGATTAAAAATTCAAAATATCCTGTTAAAACTTTTGATTTAAGACATAGTTTATCAAAACCTGCTTCTTTGAAAACATCCAAAGAAGCTCTAATTGCTGCCATAGACAAAATTGGTGGATTACTGAGTTGCCAACCTTCTGCACCTGGTAATTGGTCAAACTCGTCTCGCATTTTAAAACGTGTTTCTTTATTGTGGCTCCACCAACCTGTAAATCTGTTAAGGTCTTTACTGTTGGCATGTCGCTCATGCACAAATGCACCAGATAAACTACCTGGTCCCGAGTTTAAATATTTATAGGTACACCAAACCGCAAAATCAGCACCTGAATTGTGTAAGTTAAGTTGCACATTTCCTGCACCATGTGCACAATCAAAACCTACGGTACACCCATAGCTATGACCAAGTTCTGTTATGCGCTTTAAGTCAAAGAACTGACCTGTGTAATAGTTGACACCACCAATCATAATTAGAGCAATCTCGTTACCTTGTTCTTCTATAATAGATTCTAAATCTTCATAATTGGCTAGTTCTTCCTTATCTCTAGATTTCCATAGTATCAATCCTTCTTTATCATCATAGCCATGGTGACGTAACTGGGATTCTACAGCATATTTATCGCTAGGAAAAGCATCAGCTTCGATTAATATTTTGTAGCGTCTTTTGTTAGGCTTGTAAAAGCTAACCATCATTAAGTGTAAGTTAGCGGTCAAGGAATTCATAACAATAACCTCGAGTGGTTTTGCACCAACAATATTTGCCATGGTTTCAGTTAAAAATTCATGGTAATGTAACCACGGATTTTTACCTTCGGTGTGGCCTTCTACACCAAGATTTGCCCAATCTTTAAGTTCTTGGTCAATGTATGATTTTGTGATTTTTGGTTGGAGTCCTAAAGAATTCCCTGTCATGTAAATCAATTCTTTTCCATTTTCGTCTTTTGGAATATGAAATTGATTTCTGAAGTTTGATAATTGGTCGTCATTGTCTAATTGATTAGCAAAGTCGCGACCTAATTTATATTTAGACAAATTGAGATTGATTTTGGTGTCTAACAAAAATAAGGATTTGAAAGGCATAAAAAAAGCGCCTTGAAGACAAAGCGCTAGAGAATATATATAGACGCCCGAAGGCGGAGAATGTAAGATATACGATTTAAGTCGAAACTTAAGCGTGAACCTTACATTGTAGGATAAAGAAGATAATTTAATCTACTTTGTTTTTAAGCTAACATTAGTGAAGTTTAAATTCCAACTACTACCTTCTTGTTTATGATCAATGGCAATCTTAATGCCATTAAATTCTTTATAATTTTCAAAACTAGTACTTAGAGAAGGTTCTGTTGAGTTTCCTTTTCTAAATGTCCATTCTTTAATCATGTAATCTTCATTAAAATAGATGTCATAAGCATCACCCGGAGTATAACCGCCTTCCGAAGGATACAAAATTGTACTTCAGTAACATTTTTCCAGTTTTCAAATCCGTGTGCTGCTGCAATTTTTTCTGCAATTGTCAACTCTTTTTCAACTTCTGAAGGAGTTTCTGACTTTTCAGATTTACAACTTACAGTTATAACAAATAGGGTTAAGATGGCATATAAATGCTTCATATTAAAAAAGATAAATTAATTTAGATGTAAAATTAAGCAACGATGTACGACAATACTAATTATTTTGAAACCAATAAATCCACTTGGAATAAAAAGGTAGCCATACATGTGAAAAGCGAAATGTATAATATGGAAGGATTTAAATCTGGCGAAACGTCGTTAAAGCCATACGAGTTAAAAGCTTTAGGTGATGTTAGTGGTAAGTCATTACTACATTTGCAGTGCCATTTTGGACAAGATACGTTGAGTTGGAGTAGACTAGGAGCTAAATGCATGGCTGTTGATTTAAGTGATGAGGCTATAAAGTTAGCAACAAAACTTAACCAAGAACTTGAGCTTGACGCAGAGTTTGTTTGTTGTAATGTCCTTGAAACTTCAAAGCATGTTACTGAAACCTTTGATATTGTTTTTACAAGTTATGGTACTATTGGTTGGTTGCCCGATTTAAAGCCATGGGCGAAAATGATTTCTGAAAGACTAAAACCTGGAGGTGTTTTTTACATTGTCGAATTTCATCCTATACTTTGGATGTTTGGTTACAATGAAGGTAATCCGGAAATGAAATACCATTACAATCAAAAAGAAGTTATTTATGATGAGTATGAAGGTACGTACGCCGACCAATCTTCAAAAATGGTAAGTAAAGAATATGGTTGGAATCACGGATTAAGTGATGTCGTTAACGCATTGATTGAAGCAGGATTACAAATTGAATATTTAAATGAACATGACGAAAGTCCATATGATGTTTTCCCAGATTTAATTAAAACAGAAGATGGCATGTATAAGATGGAAAATCAGTTATTTCCTATGATTTTTGAGGTTAAGGCAAATAAGAAATATAAGACCGCTAAAAAGATCTAGCGGTTTTACCCTTAATACTTAGTGTTTTTTTTTAATACCTCAGGCATCTTTGCCTGAAAACGTTTTAATCTAGGTACAGAAACACCCAGAATATAACGTTGGTTTGGATGTAATCGCTCATAGTTTTGGTGATAGTCTTCAGCAATCCAAAACTTTTGGAACGGATAAACTTCAGCCGCAATTTTAGCGTCTAGTTTTTTAGCTAAAGCTGCTTTTTTTTCTTCAATGATTTTTTTCTGCTCATCATTTTGGTAAAAAATAATCGAACGGTATTGACTACCTCTATCTGGTCCTTGACCATTAACTTGGGTTGGGTTTTGTGACGCAAAATACACATCGACTAAAGTTTCAAAGCTTACCAAGTTTGTATCGTATATTATCTCTACAGCTTCTGCATGGCCAGTTCTTCCTGTATTACTAGCCTCGTAAGTTGGGTTTTTCGTGTAGCCACCAGAGTATCCGCTAATAGATTCTTCAACACCTTCAACACTTTCATAAACAGCCTCCACACACCAAAAACAGCCACTCGCAAAATAAGCGCGCGCTTTTCCATCTTTTAGTGGCACAACAACAGGGTCTGCATCAATTACTGTCTGTTGTTTTTTATTTATGTTTTGAGCAGAATTATTACAGCTAAATAATACTGTGATTGCTAAAAAAACGATTATTTTTTTCATGTTTTTAATTTTTCAATAGTCGTGCAAAGTTAAAGAACCTTAATCTTAAAGGTTTTAAAATTATGCTAAATAAAAAAGCCTCTGAAAATTCAGAGGCTTAGATTGTTTTTTGTGTAAATATTACTTGCTTAATTTCACAAATAATTTGTTCATTTTTACTTTTTCTTCCTCAGCTAGTAATGCATCCACTAAGATACGGCCACTATGCTCGTCTGTAATTACTTTTTTACGTGCAGCAATTTCTACTTGAATTTGCGGCGGTATTGTAAAGAAAGACCCACCTGAAGCACCTCTTTCGATTGCTACAACAGCTAAACCATTTTTCACATTATTTCTAATACGATTGTATGCTATTACTAGACGCTCTTCGATTTTTTTTTGGTATTTGGTAGACTCTTTAATTAAAGCTTCTTCTTCCTTCTCAGTTTCTTTAAGGATAGCATCCAATTCACCCTTTTTGTGTTTAAGGTGCTCAGTGCGCTCCTTTAATTTTTCTTTAGCATCAGAAATAACTTCTTTCTTTTGCTCTATCTGAACCTTAAATTCTTTGATATGCTTATCTGCCAATTGCATTTCTAATTCCTGAAATTCAATCTCTTTACTTAAAGAATTATACTCTCTGTTATTTCTAACATTGTTTTGTTGCTCTGTGTATTTTTTGATAAGCGTCTTCGATTCTTCGATTTGATTTTTCTTAGACTTAATCTCCTCGTCAATCATGTTAAGGCTGTCGTTAAGCTTTTCTAATCTTGTGTTAAGACCAGCAACATCGTCTTCTAAATCTCTTACTTCTAAAGGAAGTTCACCTCTGATGTTTCTAATTTCGTCTACCCTTGAGTCAATTAATTGTAAATCGTATAATGCTCTTAATCGCTCTTCTACAGTAGCTTCAGCTTTTTTTGCCATAGTTATAAATACTTTACCGGATTTGTATTTGTGTTTGATAAAATGATTGCAAAATTACTAATTTTTTTTGAGAGATAGTCTACTAAAAACTTTTTTGTGAACTGCTCGCTTTCATAATGTCCAATGTCTGCAACAACGATGTCATTTTCAGCAGAGAAAAAGTCATGATATTTAAGGTCTGCTGTTATAAAAATATCAGCGCCTGACGCCTTTGCAGGACCAATAGCAAAACCTCCAGAGCCTCCTAAAACAGCTACTTTTTTTACAGGTTTATTTAATTTTCTTGAATGTCTTACCGATGAGGCTTTCATTTTATCTTTAACGAATTGAAGAAAATCTTGTTCTGATTGTGCTTGGTCAAGCTCTCCAATCATTCCCATTCCAATATGTTGATTGGTATTTTCTAAAGTAGTAATTTCAAAAGCAACTTCTTCGTATGGATGTGCTTCGAAAAGCGTTTTTAAAACTTTTGATTCCAAATGTTTTTGAAATGTTAGACTGAGCTGAATTTCTTCTTCTTCCTGAAGTATTCCGCGTTCGCCTTTTACAGGGTTTGAATCTTTATTTCCCTTATAAGTTCCAATGCCTTCAGCATTGAAGCTACAGTTATCATAGTTACCAATATTTCCTGCTCCAGCTTTAAAAAGGGATTGTCTTAAATCATTGGCATTAGCCTTAGGGACATAAGTTGTTAAATTTTTTATAGTGCCTTTTTGGGGCATTAAAATCTGTTTGTTTTTTAGGTTTAATTGGTCACAAATAATAGAATTTACTCCTTGAAAAGCGTTATCTAAGGCAGTATGAACGGCGAAAATTGAAATCTTATGCTGTATTGCTTTTATGACTACACGCTCTACATAGCTTTTTCCTGTAAGTTTTTTTAAGCCCTTAAAAATAATAGGATGAAAGCTGACAATGAGATTGCAACCTTTTTCTATAGCCTCATCGACAACAGCCTCGAGTGTGTCAAGCGTAACAAGAACTCCAGTAATAGATTGATTTTTATCACCTACTAAAAGTCCAACGTTATCAAAATCTTCGGCATAAGCCAAAGGTGCTAAATCGTGCAAATGATTAATGACATCTTGTACAACCATCGAATTTGTGTTTTTGTAAATATAAATATTACTTTCGTGTTAATGAAAATCCTAAGAATCTTATTATTTCCAATTGTTCCTATTTACTTTTTTGTGACCTGGTTGCGAAATAGACTTTATGATTCTGGGGTTAAATTTTCAAAGTCATATGGTTTTCCTGTGATTTGTGTTGGTAATTTAAGTACTGGAGGTACCGGAAAATCACCAATGGTTGAGTATTTGATTCGACTATTACAAACTGATAAAAAAGTTGCAACCTTGAGCCGTGGTTACAAACGTGTGACTAAAGGTTTTTTGTTAGCAGACGAAAGTGTCAATGTCGATATGGTTGGCGATGAACCATATCAGTTTTATAAGAAATTTGACAATATCTACATTGCTGTAGATGAAGATAGGCAACATGGTATTACAGAACTCAGAAATTTTAAACCACAGCCTGAAGTTATTTTACTTGATGATGCTTATCAGCACAGAAAAGTAAAAGCTGGTTTTAATATTTTACTAACCTCATTTGGGAAATTATATACCAATGATATGGTATTACCAACTGGGGACTTAAGAGAGCCAATGTCTGGTGCAAAACGAGCAGATGTTATTGTGATTACTAAATCTCCTAGTGATTTGGACGAAGAAAGAAAGGTGTCAATTGTGAGACAAATAAATCCCAAAGGACATCAGAGTGTCTTTTTTAGTAGTATAAAATATAGCGATACTATTCACGCAACTAATACCAAAATGCCTTTAGAAGATTTAAATTTATTTTCTCTTGTTACAGGAATTGCAAATGCAAATCCATTGGTAAATTACTTAAATTCAAAAAACTTAGATTTTGAACATCTTGAATACGGTGACCACTATAATTTCACCATAAAAGATATTGAATTATTAGAGCAAAAAGAAATAATTTTGACCACAGAAAAAGATTATATGCGTTTATTTGAAGTTGAAAGTTTGCGCGATAAATTATTCTATATTCCTATTGAAATAACTTTAGATAAACCTAAAGAATTCAATAGGCTTATTCAAAATTTTGTTAACTAAACCGAAGTTTTAGTTTTAACAGAGAGCGCTGTGTAAAGTTTCTTTTCAAAAGTCTCTTGCTTGAATGGTTTAGAGATAATATCGTCAAAACCAGCTTCGTCAAACTCATGCATTTTATCTTCCAGAGTTACAGCAGTTAATGCAAAAATAGTAAGCTCTTTATTAAAATCACGTATACGTTTTGTTGCTTCTAGACCACTTATTCCTGGCATATGGATATCCATTAATACAACATTGTAATCTGTGTTTTTTACCATTTCAACAGCGTCTTCTCCATTATCTACGATATCGCAACCAAGACCCATTTTAGTTAGTATTTTCTTGGTAATCATTTGGTTGATTTTATTGTCTTCAACAACTAGTATTTTGATATTCTCTAAGTCCAATGCTTTAATATTTTCTATATGTTTACTTTCCTTAGGTATTTCTTTTTTTCTCTTTGGCTGAACATGTTTTAAAGGCAGTTCAAAGAAAAAACTAGTGCCTTTACCAAGTTGACTTTCTAAAGATATTTTACCATTTAAAATTTTTATCAATCCTTTGACAATTGATAATCCAAGTCCAGTACCACCATATTTACGATTAATCTGAATAGAGCCTTGAGAGAAGCTTTCAAACATTTGATTTTGCTTTTCTTGGGATATACCTATGCCATTATCTTTAATTTCGAATTGTAAATTATACAGGTTTTTATTGACTGTCTTATGTTTTACTTTTACCCAAATATCACCGTCTTGTGTGAATTTAATAGCGTTTCCTAGAAGGTTAATTAATATCTGTGAAATCTTGATCTGGTCACCAATATAATTTTCTGGTAAGTCTTTTTCGTATTCGAAATGAATCTGTGTGTTATTGTTATGAGCCGAATTATTTAGTGCGGCGATAACATTTTCCATTTTAGTTTTTAAATTGAAATCTTCAGGATCTAGTTCTACTTTATTGGCTTCAATTTTATTGATTTGAAGAATATCGTTAATAAAAGTCAATAAGTAGTCTCCTGAAAACTTTAGAGATTTTAAATGCGGAATTTGTTTTTCTTTAGGTTTTTCATCTAACAGTAAGTTTGTTAAACCAGTAACAGCATAAAGAGGAGTTCTTAACTCATGTGTTACAGTCGATAAGAAATTAGCTTTTGTTTTGGATGCCAACTCAGCTTTTTCTTTTGCAACGATAAGCTCGTCATTTTTAATTTGAAGCATGTTGTTGGTTCGTAGTCTAATATTATTGTTTTTGTAAAGTGAAAGTGTCAGTAATGAAAGAATAGTTATTAATGAAATACTAAGAATAGTTGTAATTCTGGCTAGATTACCTTCTGCTTCTTCTTCAGTAGGTTGGTTTATTAATTGTTCGTTTTCAGGACTCTCAACATATCTAATTTGACTCGGATTACTTTTAGATGATAATGCTGCTTTTGAGACTGTTTTAAGTGAATCAGTCAAATTCAAATGCTTGTTCAGGTACAAGTGATCAGATTTATATTGTTCTTTGCTTTGAAATATTTTACTTAACGTAAGGTAAGCATCGTTAATATTTGATGTATTCTTATTTTCTAGAGCAATATCAAGACCAGTTTTTGCTTGGTCAAGCGCTAAATTATATTCTGTTTTTGCAAAATACACTTGGGCATTTTTTATATAACTTGTACTTAAAACTCTGTTTTGCTGGTACTTTTTAGCTTTTACAATACTATTCTCTAATTTGCTTTGTGCTTTATCAATTTGGTTTAGTTTAAGGTATACTTGTGCTTGATTTAGATAAACATCTGCTAAGTATTTTTCAGAGTTTTGTTTATCAAAGCTAAATTCAGCATTCTTAAAATATTCTAAAGCAGCTGTATACTGTTCTAAATTACTATGAATTACACCTCGTATATTATATGTAAGACCAAGGTTAACTTTGTCATCTATTTCTCGTTGAATACTGATAGCTTTGGTTAAAGATGATAATGACTTTTTGGGTTCATTTACTAAAAACTGTAACTTTCCTATTTTAGTATTAATGATACCTTGGCTTATTTTGTCATCTAATTTGTAGGCAATTTCTAATGCTTTTTTAAGATTCTCTTTTGCATTATAGTAATCGCCACGTTCAGTAAGAATTTCGACTTGATCAAGTTGTTGTTGAAGGTCTACCGTCAAATCATCTGTGTTTAATTCACCCGTATTTTGGGCATAATTAATCATACAAGTGAGTGTTGTGATTAGGCAGATAAAGTGTTTAATCGGGGACATTTAAACATATTTTACAAACAAATATAATTATATATTCGACTAAAGTTTATTTTTTTCCGACAAATTACATGTAAGTTCTAATAATCTTTGACTGTAAGCAGTTTCATTATCATACCAGCCAATAATTTTTACCATATCACCAATTACAGATGTCATTTGAGAATCAAAAATACAAGAATGGGTATTTCCTATAATATCAATTGATACAATTGGATCTTCTGTATATTGAAGAATACCTTTTAAATGAGTTTCTGAAGCTTTTTTGAATATTGCATTTATACTGTAAATGTCTACAGTCTTTTCGACATTAAAGGTAATATCTGTAAGCGAACCGTTAGCAACAGGAACTCTAATACCACATCCACCAATAACATCAGCCAAATCAGGAAATATTTTAGTCAAGGCTTTTGCTGCACCAGTTGTTGTTGGTACAATGGATTGACCAGCAGCACGAGCACGTCGAAGGTCTCGATGTGGTTGGTCGTGTAAACTTTGGTCAGTAGTATAACTGTGAATAGTAGTAATATATGCTTGTTTAACTCCAAAATTTTGATGAATTAAATCTATCATAGGAGCCGCATTATTTGATGTACAAGATGCATTAGAGATGATTACTTCATCACCTTTAATGGAGTCTTGATTAACGCCAAGAACTATAGTTTTTATATTGTCTTCAACAGGAGGAACAGATAAAATAACTTGTTTTGCGCCATTACTAATATGATGTTGAAGCTGCTTTTTTTCTTTGAATTTTCCAGTGGATTCAATAACAAAGTCAGGTTTAAAAGGTCTCCAGTCTATATTTGATATATCCTTTTCATTCAATAACGGAATAGCTATATCATTAACAACAATTGCATTTTTTAAATAGGAAACGTCATTTTTAAGAACACCATGAATACTATCATATTTAAGAAGGTGACTCAATGTATAGGCATCTGCTATATCGTTAATGGCTACTATTTCTATAGAAGGATTTTCTAGAGCCAACCTAAAAACACGACGACCAATACGACCAAATCCATTAATGGCAATACTTATCATTAATTTATATGCTTTTGTGCTTTGTATGATGAACGAACCAGAGCACTACTTTCGACATGCCTAAACCCAAGTTCTAGTCCTATAGTTTTGTATTCATCAAATTCATCAGGGTTTATGAAACGTTGCACTGGAAGGTGTTTTTTACTTGGTTGAAGGTATTGGCCTATGGTAACGACATCAACGTCATTTTTACGTAAATCATGTAATGTTTGTATAACTTCTTCACGAACTTCTCCTAAGCCTAGCATAATTCCTGATTTTGTACGACGTTGTCCTTGAGCTTTTAGATATTTAAGAACCCCCATACTTTTATCGTATTTGGCTTGTATTCTAACTTCTCTAGTGAGACGTCTTACTGTTTCGATATTATGAGATACTACCTCTGGAGCAACTTCAATAATTCTATCAATATGTCTTTCTGTACCTTGAAAATCTGGAATTAATGTCTCTAAAGTAGTTTCAGGATTCATGCGTCTGACAGCTTTTACGGTTTCTGCCCACATGATGCTACCCATATCTTTTAGGTCATCACGGTCTACACTTGTTAGCACGGCATGTTTGATTCCCATTAATTTTATAGATCGTGCTACTTTTTCTGGTTCGTCCCAATCGACCGTTTCTGGTCTTCCAGTTTTTACACCGCAAAAACCACAAGAACGTGTACAAATATTACCTAAAATCATAAAAGTTGCAGTACCTTCTCCCCAGCATTCGCCCATATTTGGACAACTTCCAGAAGTACAAATTGTATTTAATTTGTATTTATCTACAAGGCTTCTTAATTCGGTGTATTTTTTACCAGTCGGAAGCTTAACCCGTAACCATTTGGGTTTACGTTCAGGAAGTATATTTGATGCTGTTGTTATATTCATTCTTTATTTTTTTCAAGTTGAAAAAATCAAAAAGCAAAGATACAAAGTAAATAATTAAAAAAAGCTAAAGAATTGTTAGATACCAAATGCCAAAGCTAATAAGAAAAATGATACCAAGAATACTCAAAATGTGCATAGACTTACTAGGTTTCCATACCTTAGGGACTTTTGTAGAGCACATTAATTTATAATTTAAAATAGCGTAGAAAGGCGCTGTTAAAAAGGATAATACAGTTGCAACTTTAACTAGATTTCCTAATTCTGCACTTAGAAAAAAGAATATAAGAATTGTGCCTGCAAAAAGTATAAATAACCAATAGTGGTAACTGTCTTTTTTGATTTTGTTAAACATAAGTTCTGTTGTACGTCCCATAACACGAGGAGAAGCATCAAAAGTGGTCAAGGTTGTGCTAAACATAGTTGTAAATGCTGCAACACTGATGATGATATAAGCCCAATCACCCAGGCTAACGGTATACATACTTATGAGTTGTTCAGAAAATCCGCTAGCATTAGTGCTCAATGTTTCGCCAGTATTAAACATAACTAAAGCACCAAGTGATAAAAATCCGATACCTAATATTATGGTAGCAAT
>CAJQQC010000174.1 GCA_905480385.1 uncultured Winogradskyella sp. | reverse complement strand
GTTCTCTTATTTTACCGAACAGAGAGCAAATGATTTAAATGCTATGTCTTTTGAAAGCGCATATAATGAAGCTACAAAAATCTTTACCAAATACCATTAAAAAAGAGCTACTTTTCAGTAACGCTTTTTATCAATCAACTAACTTTATCGTTATTTAGAATCTAAACTCAAGTCCAAGGTTGGCTCCAAAAGGATGTCCAGGTCTTAAACCAGCAGGAACTCTTGAAACTGCATAAGTTGCATCAAATAAATTGATAAAGTTTCCTGTTAAGCTTAGTTTTTTATTGAAATGGTATTTTGCTGAAAAATCTACGATAAAGTTAGAATCTACACGCTCATCATCCGGAATATCACCTGAACCTGCAAGTGTTCTAAATTTACCATTATAACGACCACTTAAATTCAACTCATATTTAGCATGCTCTAAAGAAATAGCTGCATTAAATTGGTGTTTTGGTATGTATGGTAACTCGTCACCAATTTCTACTTCTCCCCAAATACCATTAGCACTATCAAAAGCATTTAAAAATTCAGTATTTGTAAATGTGTAGCCAAAGCTAATTGGTAATTTAAATTTTGAGTTGTTTGGCAGTAATTCATAGTTTAACAATAACTCTAAACCGCTTACTTCAACTTCACCAGCATTAAATTGGTCTAAATTACCTGTTCCACCAGTTGCTGCGATATCGCTTCCTAATAGATTGCTATAATCATTGAAGAAACCAATAAGTTCTCCTCGTAATTGTTCAATAGCAAAACGCGAGCCTAACTCAAAGTTGATACTTTCTTCAGCTTCTTCACCATCTGAACTTCCTGGAGGTGAGAATCCTTTGTGTACACCACCAAATAAAGAAATGTCTTTCGTAAATGCGAAGTTAAATCCAATACCAGGAATAAAAACGTCTACATTATTTTCTCTAGTAGATATATTATTACTAATTCTTGTTGGGTCACTACTGCCAAAATCTTCACGTTCTAAAAGAATATTTTCATAACGTAAACCTGGTGTAAAGGTTAAATCATTCCATTTTAACTTATACATTGCATAGGCAGCAAATGCTGTAGCACTACTAATTCTATTACCTTGAGCACCTCTTGGACCTTCAGACGTTCTGTCCAATTGTCCATTATTTATACTATAGCCATCTTCCCATTGAAAACGATCTTCCTCGTCATAATGGTAACGCACACCAATTTCTAAATCATGAAATGTATTATCGCCATACCAGTGATAATCTAGTTTTGTTTGTATACCAGTTGAATAGTATTCGCGATTATTAGCCTTTAATAATAGAGCGTCTGCACTTGAGTTTACGTCACCACGAACGATGTCCATATGATTAGCAAATGATGTTGGATTACTTATAATTTTGGCTATTTTTTGTTTATTTCCATTAAATACAACATCATCTAATTTAAACCAGTTACGTTTAAATTTATTTAAATAAGCATTAGTTGTTATTCTGAAATTTTTGTTAAAATTAATTTGATGAGATAATACAAATTGTGAATGTTCTGCTACTATCTGGTCGTCTTGAGACGACGCATAACGTTCATATGGAGTATTTTCGAAATCGTTTTCAGTTAGTCCTAAATAGGTTTCGTTAGAGACTTCATCTGAATATTGAAACTTGGCCTTAAAAGATTGTTGGTATTTAGCTTCAGTTTCACTACTGTAACTAACTTTTGCAAGTACTTCATTAATATCAAAACCAGTATCTTCTCCATTAGGAAGATTTTTAAATCCTTCTGAACCATAGTTTAAAAATTCAGCAACATAACCAAACTGACCATTTTTTCCACCAGCTTTAGCGTGTAAACGTCGTGTATTAAAAGCGCCATAGTTAGCAAGGATTCGACCACCAAACTCATCAGGAATCTGAGCGGAAACCATATTAATAGCACCGCCAGTTGTAAATGGACCATATTGTACCTGGCTACTTCCTTTTAAAACTTCAACGGCTTCCATACGTGCTACCGATGGAAAATAGTAAGCCGAAGGTGAACTGTAAGGCGCAGGTGCAATTAAAACACCATCTTCCATGATAGAGATTTTAGCGCTTCGCTGCGGGGATGTACCCCGTAAACTAATGTTTGGACGTAATCCAAATCCATCTTCCTCATAAAAAGTTACACCCGGTACTGAACGTAACACACGATTAATATCGGTATAGTTATATTTTTTTAATTCTTTAGGTGATATATAATATGATGCACCTGTTCGGTTTTTTGCTACGTACTTATTACCAAATATATAATTGGTATTAATGATAATTTCATCTAGTTTCTGAACTGAATCTTGTTTCTTTTTTTCGTTTTGGGATAATAATACACCCGAAAATGTAAATAATAGAAGAGATAAGCGTATTTTCATTTATTTAGACTGATTAAAAATAATATTTTGTTTTCAGTCGGCAAATTTATAACCTATTTTAATATTTTCAAACTTTATTTAGAATAAATAAAAATAATATTTTTTAAAAAATTTCTATTAATTTATTAGTAATTGATTAACTCAAACACATAAATATTAGCTTAACTAAAATCCTTCTACTAAAGTGAAATAAAATGTGTAAATTTGCTTGCAATTATATTCCTAATTGCATCATGAAAGCACACAACAATAAAATTTTAGGAGAAGGTCTTACATACGATGACGTCCTATTAGTTCCAGCATATTCCGAAATACTTCCTCGAGAAGTAAGTATTCAATCAAAGTTTACACGAAACATTACTACTAATGTACCTATTGTATCTGCAGCTATGGATACAGTTACAGAGAGTCGTATGGCAATAGCTATGGCTCGTGAAGGAGGAATAGGTGTTTTACATAAAAATATGACTATTCAAGCGCAAGCGATGAAAGTACGTAAGGTTAAACGCGCTGAAAGTGGTATGATAATCGACCCAGTGACTTTACCAATTGATGCTATAGTTAGTGATGCAAAGAATGCTATGCGTGAACATAGTATAGGTGGTATTCCAATAGTAGATGATAATGGATTGCTCAAGGGTATTGTTACAAATAGAGATTTACGTTTTGAACATCGCAATGAAAGACCAATTGTAGAGGTTATGACTAGTGAAAATCTAGTCACCGCTCCAGAAGGAACTTCCCTGAAAGATGCAGAGTTAATTCTACAAGAAAACAAAATTGAAAAATTATTAATTGTTGATGGCGATAAATTGGTTGGCTTAATTACTTTCCGAGATATTACTAAAGTGACTCAAAAACCGATTGCAAATAAAGATACATACGGTAGATTACGTGTAGCAGCAGCAATTGGCGTTACAGGTGATGCGGTAGATAGAGCAGAAGCTTTAGTTAATGCTGGTGTAGATGCTGTGATTATAGATACAGCTCATGGCCACACAAAAGGTGTTGTTAGTGTTTTGAAAGACATAAAGTCTAAGTTTCCAGAGTTAGAAGTAGTTGTAGGTAACATAGCTACAGGAGAAGCAGCTAAGTATTTAGTTAAAGCTGGAGCAGATGCTGTCAAAGTAGGTATTGGTCCAGGATCTATATGTACTACGCGTGTCGTAGCTGGTGTTGGTTTTCCTCAATTTTCTGCTGTTTTAGAAGTTGCTGAAGCTATTAAAGGTTCTGGTGTTCCTGTCATTGCTGATGGTGGAATTCGTTACACAGGTGATATCCCTAAAGCGATTGCTGCTGGTGCAGATACCGTGATGTTAGGTTCACTACTAGCGGGTACAAAAGAAAGCCCAGGTGAAACAATTATATATGAAGGACGAAAGTTTAAGTCTTATCGCGGAATGGGTTCTGTTGAAGCTATGAAACAAGGCAGTAAAGACCGCTATTTCCAAGATGTAGAAGATGACATTAAAAAATTAGTTCCTGAAGGTATTGTAGGTCGTGTACCTTACAAAGGCGAATTGTTTGAAAGTATTCACCAATTTATTGGTGGTCTTAGAGCAGGTATGGGATACTGTGGCTCTAAAGATATTCATACTTTAAAAGAAACAGGGCGTTTTGTAAAAATTACTGCTAGTGGTATTAACGAAAGTCATCCACACGATGTAACGATTACAAAAGAAGCGCCTAATTATTCTAGATAAAAAAATCAAGAAGCTATAGTTTCTAGGGCATTGACTAAATAGTCAATGTCTTTTTTTGTGATATATAGTCCGAATGAAATCCGGACTCCATTTAAACCATACGATGACATGGGTCTGGTGTCAATACCATAATCTTCAAACAAGCGCTTTTTTACTTTAGATACTGGCTGCCCAACAACTTCTAAAGTTTGTATCGCACAAGATAAAACATCATTTTCTGGAGTTTTTAGTTTAAACTTTGGGTTTTTATTAACCTTACTCCTAAAATAGGTTTTAAGGGCATAAGAACGTTCGGTTATTTTTTTTCCACCAATAGAATTATGAAATGCTACAGCATCACCAAGACCTAAATATTCGGGTAAGTTTCGGGTATTATAGTTTTCTAGACGTCTTATACTATTGTCTTTGTGCCCTTTTGCAACCATCAAAGGTTTTAAATAATGTTGACTTTCTTTTTTGGCATAAAAGACAGCAATACCTTTAGGTGCAAATAACCATTTATGAGCGCTAGCTGTATAAAAATCACAACCTAAGTCTTTTAGGTTTATGGAAAACATACCAGCTGTTTGTGCACCGTCTACAGCGACTAGAATACCTTTTTTATGAGCCATTTCACTAATTTCTTTGACTGGTATGATCATACCATTGGTGTTAACCATATGGCAAATGTTAATGACTTTTGTTTTTGATGTAATTGCATTTTCATATATATCAACGATTTCCGTTACTGATTTTGGAAGTAAAGGTAATTTAGGTCTTACTAAATTCACACCTTTTGTTTCTTGCCAGACTTCCCATGGAATATATGCACTAGTATGGTCATGGTTAGATAGTATAATCTCATCTTCAGGTTGCAAATCCATACTTTTTGCAATAAGATTCATACCTTCAGTAGTGTTATGTGTAATGGCAATTTCTTCTTTGTCAACCGAAAATAGGTTTGCGATATTTTTACGGACTTTCTCTTTCTCTTCTTGCCATGCACCCCACATGTACCTAGAAGGAAACGCATCTAAAGTCGCCCTGTAACTATTTGTAGCACCTTGCACAGAAATAGGTGACGGTCCTAACGAACCATTATTAAAATAGTATAAACCATCGTCAAAGTGGAATTGCACTTTGACCGTTTCCCAAAAATCCTCAGAACTGTCATTTAAATTGAAATCTGTAAGGGGCTTGAGACGTTTTTTATTTTCTGCATATAGCTGTGGAATAATTAATGTTGCTGCTGAAGCAGCAGTAATTTTTTTGATAAATGAACGACGATTAGATATACTCATTAGTTTGGTGATTTTATAGAGCTTAAAGCTATTGAATAAAATTTAAATCAGAATACAAATTTCAAGTTGGAATCTTAGCAGATAGTAATAATTTTATGATAGCATCTATGTCTCTGTGATTCTCTTTTTTAACAACATTAGTTTATTTAAGCTACGTATTAACAAGGCTCTTGCTATAAAGGCTATTAATAGCAATGATTACAATTATTGCTCTAAAGGCTAAACTTTGCAGTGCTTGTTCAGTTTTGACTTCATCTTGTGCGCTCAAGTAAGTTGTACCTATTAGAAACAAAAACATTGTAATTGTAAACTTAGATTTGAGAAAATCTACCCGTAGTTAGTGAATAAATATGGTATTAGTGGATTGGTTAGTTTAGGTATAAGCTAATTTAGTTAAAATAAAGTACTTGTATTATCAGAAATAATGTAAACCGGACTATCATATTATACTTTGTGAGCGTAAATAAATTAACTTTTTTTAGTATTGTAAGCTATAACACTATTATTCATTTCATTGTATATTTACATTTCATATGATAAATAAAAACGTTGTTATTATTGGCGCAGGAATAGCAGGTATTGCTGTCGCTATTCGTTTAAAATCTCAAGGCTATTCTGTATCAGTGTATGAGGCAAACTCATACCCAGGAGGAAAGCTTACAGCATTTAAAGACAAAGGATATCGTTTTGATATGGGGCCATCCTTGTTTACAATGCCCCAATTCGTAGAGGATTTATTTGCAATAGCCCAAACCAATATTTCTGATTACTTCGAATATAAAAAGAAGAACGTTGTTTGTAACTATTTTTATGAAGATGGAACTACATTTACAGCAGTGGCAAATGAAGACGAGTTTGCTAAAAATGCAGAACAGACCTTTAATATTAATGCTGAAGACTTACGAAAATATTTCAGTCAAAGTAAAAAGAAATACGATTTAACGGCTTCACTTTTCTTAGAAAAATCCTTACATAAATTTGACACGTATTTGTCAAAGGATACACTCAAAGCAATATTTAAAGTCAATAGTTTAGATATTGACACAACGTTAGATGCATATAATACCAAAATGCTAAAGGATGAACGTTTGGTTCAATTCTTTAATCGTTTCGCAACCTATAATGGTTCATCGCCATACCAGACGCCTGGTATAATGTCTATGATACCACATTTAGAGCAATATTTTGGAACATACTTTCCAAAGGGCGGTATGCATTCCATAAGCATGAGTTTGTATCAATTAGCAAAAGATATTGATGTTGATTTTCAATTTAATACCAAAGTTGAAAAAATACTTACTGAAAATAAACAAGTAACTGGTATTAAAACAGAAAGTGAATGGATCAAAGCAGATATTGTAATTTCAAATTCAGATGTGGTACCGACCTATCGTCAATTATTGAAAGATCATAAAGCACCAGAAAAGATATTGCAGCAACCACGAAGTAGTTCTGCACTAATTTTTTATTGGGGTATTAAAAAAGAATTCCCACAACTAGATTTACATAATATCTTTTTTTCAGAGGATTATGAAACTGAGTTTGATTATATATTCAATAAAAAAGATGTACACGATGACCCAACAGTTTACGTAAATATTTCATCTAAGGACGAAAAATCTGATGCTCCAAAAGATTGTGAAAATTGGTTTACAATGGTAAATGTGCCTAGTAATACAGGACAAAATTGGGACAAGATAATAGAACGTACTCGTAAGAATATTACAGCTAAGTTAAGTCGTCTACTTGGAGAAGATGTATCAAAACTTATTGAGTTTGAATCTATATTAGACCCACGCACTATTGAATCAAAAACACAAAGTTATCAAGGTGCTTTATATGGTGCATCAAGTAATAATAAGTATGCGGCTTTTTTAAGACACCCTAATTTTAAATCCAGCATTAAAAATCTTTATTTTTGTGGTGGTAGTGTCCATCCAGGTGGAGGCATACCACTTTGCCTACTTTCAGGTAAAATAGTTTCAGAACTTATAGAAAAATCTAACTAATGTTTGATAAGAAGTTTGTACATCACTTTTCAGTTTTTTTGATTTGGCTTTTTAGCATTTCAGGAATTTTAGGTATTCTTAATGAAGATTATACGGATTGGTTTTTAAGTAAAACGCCTCTTAATCTGTTATTGACCTTTGTCATTCTTATAGTAAACATAGCAAATCTAAAACCCAAAATAATAGTTGCATTAAGTATTCCTTTTTTTATAGGTTTTGTTACAGAAGCTCTAGGTGTTAATTATGGCCTTATTTTTGGAAACTATGCCTACGGAGAAAATTTGGGATATAAGGTTTTTGGCGTACCTCTAATTATATGTGTCAATTGGGCGTTGTTGACAGCAGTAACTGCGGATGTGGCTAAACTTATATCTAAAAACAGAATATTTTCTTCAATAATAGGAGGTGCTTTAATGACGATTTTAGATTTGATTTTAGAAGTCTCTGCACCAAGATTTGATTTTTGGGAGTTTGAAGGTGCTGCAGTCCCTTTACAAAATTATATCGGTTGGCTAATAACAGCTTTCGCAGCGCATTTGGGTTATCAATACTTTAAAGTAAAAACCAACATATCAATTTCTTGGCATATATTGATTTCAATAACCATTTTTTTCTCTGTGTTTTTGTTCTATTAAATGAAAGACTATGACTATATCATATTAGGTGCTGGTGCATCGGGATTAATGTTGGCTTATCGAATGGCTAGTGATCTGTTTTTTGATAATAAATCTATTCTAATCTTAGATAAAGACACTGATAAAGGTAATGACAGGACATGGTCTTATTGGGAAGAAGGTCTTGGCGAATGGGATGATATTATATATAAGACTTGGGATTGTGTGTTTTTTAGCGATAAATCATTTTCTGAGATTATTAATATCTCACCCTATTGTTATAAAATGATTCGTAGCGAAACATTTTATAAAAAGATGTGGAATAAAATAAATACAAAATCTAATGTAGAATTTATTAATACTTCAGTTCTTAACCATAAAATAGTTGACAATAAAGTATTAGTTACAACGACTTTAAAATCCTTTTCTGCAAATAAAGTCTTTAATAGTTTACCAAATACATCTTATTTAAAACAAGATAAATATCCTGTTTTACAACAGCATTTTATAGGTTGGTTTATAAAAACTAAAGTTGATACTTTTGACGACACTACAGCAACATTTATGGATTTTTCTGTTCTACAGAAAGGAAATACCCGTTTCATGTATGTATTGCCAATGGATAAGCAGACAGCTTTATTTGAGTATACCTTGTTCTCAAAAGATTTACTTGAGGTTTCTGAATATGAGGATGCAATCAAATATTACCTAAAAGAAAAAGGTATTAATGATTATGAGATAATTGAGACTGAAAAAGGCTCAATACCAATGACTTCTTATGATTTTACGGAATCAAACACGTCAAATATTTTTAATATTGGTACAGCTGGTGGTTGGACTAAAGCAAGTACTGGTTATACATTTAGGTTTACAACAAAAAAAACTAAAGATATTGTTAAACTTCTTAAAAGTGGAAAAGATATTTCTAAATATAAGAGTAAATCTAAGTTCTGGTTTTACGATTTACTTTTTTTAGATGTTTTAGCTAACCATAATGAAAGTGGCTCAACTTTATTTTCGAGTTTGTTTAAAAAGACAAATGTCAAAACAATTTTTAGGTTTTTAGATGAAGAATCTAATCTTTGGGAAGATTTTAAAATTATTACATCTGTGCCATCAAAAAACTTTATTTCTGCTTTATTTAAAAGGTTATTTAAATAATCAAAAGCTGATTAGGTACTCTTTACAAGATTTTATCCCTGATAGACTTGACCGCGATGAGGTTTTAATGTATCTCTAATTGGTCTCATCTCATCTTCATCAACAACCAAATAAGCTATACTATGCATATCGCTTATGTTTTCAACACCAGTTGTGGTAATATCTAATTTTTGGTTTTTGATATATTCTTTGAGATGTATTAGGTGATGTTCAGCAGTTTTTTGACCAGCCGGACCTTTAAAATCCCAAATAAGTTTTAATTCTCGCATCTGATTAATTAATCATTTTAAATATACTATAAAAATAGAGATAATATACGTGTAAAGTATAATAATCAAGTGTAAAACATGTTATGAATTGACAACTTGTAAACTAGGCTATTTATATTATTTTTGTTGAGCTTATTAAGTTTATATTACTATTCAAATCTCATATAAGAACATTACAGTTATGCATATTAAATTACTTAGAGTTTTATTTCTAATTATTTGTTTTAATTTTTCTTTTGCTCAAAAGAAAGAAACTCTGTTAACTATTGAAGGTGAATCAGTATCTTCAAAAGAGTTTTTAAAGCTTTATAATAAAAATCTAGACCTTGTTAAAGACGAAAATCAAAAACAATTAGATAATTATCTTGAGTTGTTTGTAAATTATAAATTAAAACTAAAAGAGGCCCAAAATCT
>CAJQQC010000173.1 GCA_905480385.1 uncultured Winogradskyella sp. | reverse complement strand
GTAATCCTTGATTTTGATGAAAACAAATCAAGAATCCAATTAGGCCTTAAACAATTATCTAAGCATCCATGGGAAGCTCTAGGCGAAGGCGTAAAAGTTGGGGATAAAGTAAAAGGTAAAGTCGTTGTAATCGCTGATTACGGTGCATTTATCGAAGTAGAAGAAGGTGTTGAAGGATTAGTCCACGTATCTGAAATGTCTTGGTCTACACACTTAAGATCGGCTCAGGATTTCGTTTCTGTAGGAGACGAGATTGATGCAGTTATCTTAACTTTAGATAGAGAAAATCGTAAGATGTCTCTAGGTATAAAACAATTGACTCCAGACCCATGGACAGATATTACTACCAAATATCCAGTAGGTTCTAAGCACTCTGGCATTGTTCGTAACTTTACAAACTTTGGTGTATTTGTAGAATTAGAAGAAGGTATTGATGGATCAATTTATATCTCTGATTTATCTTGGACTAAGAAAGTGAAGCATCCATCTGAGTTTTGTAATGTAGGTGATAAGTTAGATGTTGTTGTGTTAGAGTTAGACGTTGAAGGACGTAAATTATCTTTAGGACACAAACAAACTACAGAAAACCCTTGGGACAAATACGAAACTGAATTTGCATTAGAATCTCTGCATACAGCAGCGATTACAGAAATCGTTGACAAAGGTGCAACAATCGGCTTTAATGAAGATATCACAGCTTTTGTACCACAACGTCACTTAGAAAAAGAAGACGGTTCTAAATTAAAGAAAGGTGAAGAAGCAAAATTCAAAATCATTGAATTTAACAAAGAATTCAAAAGAGTTGTGGCATCACACACTGCTGTATTTAGAGCAGAAGAAGCTAAGATTGTAAAGCAAGCTGTTCGTAAAGCAGAAGCTCAAGCAGCAGAAGCGAAACCTACTTTAGGTGATGCTAATGATGCGTTACAAGCGCTTAAAGATAAAATGGATGGTAAGAAGTAATTCTTCCAGATTTTTATAATATATCTAAAAGCCTCTCATATTTGAGAGGCTTTTTTGGATTAAAATAGTAGGAGTTTGATACTCAAATTATTTATCCTAACTTTGCAAACCAAATACGTTTGGAATTTATATGAGTCAAAAAGTATTACTTAATTCTAAAGAAGTAAACATAATCCTTCACAGATTGGCTTGTCAACTCATTGAAAATCACAACGACTTTTCTAACACAGTTCTCGTTGGGCTTCAGCCAAGAGGAAAATTTCTAGCAGCAAGATTAGCTAAAATTTTAAAAGAAGATTATAAAGTTAAAAATCTAAAATATGGTGATTTAGACATTACCTTTTTTAGAGATGATTTTCGTCGTGGAGAAAAACCATTAGAAGCCAATACAACAACTATAGATTTTATAGTTGAGGATAAAAATGTTGTTTTTGTAGATGACGTTTTATACACTGGGCGAAGTATTCGTGCTGCATTAACAGCTATTCAATCTTTTGGAAGACCAAATCATATAGAATTACTAACATTAATAGATAGGCGATTTAGCCGTCATTTGCCAATACAACCAGACTACAGAGGTCGTCAGGTAGATGCTATAAATAAAGAAAAAGTTATAGTAAACTGGTCGGAAAACGAAGGTGAAGATGTCGTTTACTTAATAAATAAATAGAGCATGAGTCAATTAAGTGTCGATCACTTACTAGGAATTAAATATCTGAATAAAGCGGATATTCAACTTATTTTTGAAACTGCTGACCAATTTAAGGAAGTTATTAATCGCCCGATTAAAAAAGTACCTTCTTTAAGAGATATTACCATTGCTAATTTATTTTTTGAAAATTCAACACGTACTAAGCTTTCATTCGAACTTGCTGAAAAAAGATTATCTGCAGATGTTATTAATTTTTCAGCCTCTCAATCATCAGTCAAAAAAGGCGAAACACTTATTGATACAGTAAACAATATTTTGTCAATGAAGGTAGATATGGTTGTTATGCGTCATCCAAGTCCTGGTGCTGGTGTATTTCTCTCAAAACATATTAATGCAAGTATTGTTAATGCAGGTGATGGAGCTCATGAGCATCCAACTCAAGCTTTATTAGATTCATATTCAATTCGTGAAGATTTAGGCAGTGTAAAAGGGAAAAATGTTGTTATTGTTGGTGATATCTTGCACAGTAGGGTAGCGTTATCAAATATATACGCACTACAATTACAAGGTGCTAATGTTATGGTTTGTGGACCAAAAACATTATTACCTAAATATATAAAAGATCTAGGTGTCAAAGTTGAAACCAATTTAAGAAAAGCATTAGAATGGTGTGATGTTGCCAATATGCTTCGTGTGCAAAACGAACGTATGGATATCAGTTATTTCCCTTCAACTCGCGAATATGCACAACAATATGGTGTTACTAAAGACTTATTAAATAGTTTAGACAAGGAAATAACTATTATGCATCCAGGTCCAATAAATCGTGGTGTTGAGATAACGAGTGATGTTGCAGATTCTGATCAATCTATTATTCTAAATCAAGTTGAAAACGGTGTTGCGATTAGGATGGCAGTAATTTATCTTTTAGCTTCAAAAATAAAGCAATAACTATGATATTTAATAAAGATGGAAATATCACAATTATAACTCAAGAAAAAGCGTCGGTAAAAACTTTGGTAAATAATATCGAGCAAGTCTACGAAAAGTATAAAAATGATCATATTATAGTTAGACTTTCGAGTTTAGATACTATTTCACTTGAGGATATTATTGAGTTTCTTAGAGTAAGTAATACACATCGTGGTGATAAAAAATCTTTCGTAGTTGTTTCTGATAAAGTAGATCTAGACATAATGCCAGACGAAATTTGCATTGTGCCTACAATGCACGAAGCTTATGATATTATCGAAATGGAAGATATTGAACGTGACTTAGGATTTTAGAAAATGAAATTAAATATTCTAGGTTGCTATAGTGCTACACCACGGACATTCACAAATCCTACATCTCAAGTTTTAGAAATTAAAAACCATCTTTTTTTAATTGATTGTGGCGAAGGTACACAAGTGCAACTCAGAAAGAATAAGATTAAATTTTCTAGAATTAAGCACATCTTTATTTCTCATCTTCATGGTGATCATTATTTTGGTTTGGTGGGTTTGATATCTACTTTTAGATTACTTAAACGTGAGGCAGACCTTCATGTCTACGGGCCAAAAGGCTTAAAGGATGTTATTACACTTCAGATGAAACTTTCGGACTCATGGACAAATTATAACCTTTACTTTCATGTATTAGAATCTAAAGATTCTGAGTTGATATTTGAAGATGATAAAGTCGAAGTGTATACCGTACCACTAATTCATAGGGTGTACACCAACGGATTTTTATTTAAAGAAAAGGAAGGCGAACGTAAGTTGGATTTGAATGCTGTCTTAAACAGTAATATAGATAAGTCTTATTTTAGAAAACTAAAACAAGGCGCTGATGTTACAAATGAAGATGGAAAACTAATTAAAAATAATACAGTTACATTACCGCCACCAAAATCAAAGTCTTACGCGTTTTGTAGTGATACTGCATATAATGAAGCTATTGTCCCTATAATAAAAGAGGCGGATGTACTTTATCACGAATCTACATTTTTAGAAAAAAATGCTAGTCTTTGTGAGCCAACTAAACACAGCTCTGCAAAACAAGCGGCTACAATTGCAAAATTAGCAAATGTTGGTAAACTTATACTTGGACATTACTCTACACGTTACGATGACTTATCTTTGTTTAAAACAGAGGCTGAGCCTATATTTAGTAATGTTGAATTGGCAGAGGACGGAAAAGTTTTTGAAATATAAATACATAAGTTATGGAAAAGGATTTAGGAGATTACAGAAAATCTTATGAAAAAGGACAGTTGTTATTAACTAATGCACCTGAAAACCCAATTGAATTATTTAGAGACTGGTTTTTAGAGGTCGATACACATTTTAATATGGGAGAAACCAACGCCATGACGATTTCTACTTTGGGTTTAGATGGTTTTCCAAAGAGTAGAGTTGTACTTCTCAAAAAATACACACATGAAGGCTTTATTTTTTATTCTAATTATAATAGTGAAAAAGGAAAAGCTATACTTCATAATCCTAATGTCTGCTTGTCCTTTTTTTGGCCAGCTGCAGAACGTCAGATAATAATTAAAGGTAAAGCTGAAAAGATTCCAGAAAACTTAAGTGATGGCTATTTTGAATCTAGGCCAAGAGGAAGTCAATTAGGCGCTATTGCATCTAACCAAAGCGAAGTTGTAAAAGACAGAGCTGAATTAGAAAATAAACTTAAAGTTTTAGAAAATAAGTTTAAAGGAAAAGATATTGAACGTCCTAAATATTGGGGTGGTTTAATAGTTAAACCTGTAGAACTTGAGTTTTGGCAAGGTAGACCTAACCGTTTACATGATAGAATACGTTACAAATTAGAAGAAGATTACAGTTGGAAAGTAGAGCGTCTTTCACCGTAAACAAATAATCGGTAAAATGTATTTAAAACAAGATTAAATGTAATATAACACTCTTCAATTACGATTAAAAACATAAAAAATCGACAAAATGCATGTATTTCATCGATTTTAACATTTTATTAACATACTTAATCTAAGTGTAGGTATACTTTAGTAATCCCAAACAAAAATACCTACTTATGAAACTATTTAGATTAGTCCCTGTATTAGTAATTTGTGCTTTATTATCATTCACTTCTTGTTCTACAGAAAACCTGAATGAAGAAGAAGCTTTGAATACCGATTTACTTACTGTACCGCAGGCAAAACCACTTGAAATAGAAATTTTAGAAATCATAAATGATTATCGCCTTACTAACGGTATGAATGCATTAAGTAATAATGGTACTGTAAAAGCCGTTGCCTATACACATACAGATTACATGGTAGAAGTTAGTAATGTATCTCATGACAACTTTTATGTTAGAAAGCAAAGCCTTCAACAAAATGAAAACGCTCAGATTGTTTCAGAAAATGTGGCCTATGGTTATACTTCTGCAAATTCTGTAGTTAATGCATGGCTAAACAGTCCATCGCACAAAAGTACTATAGAAGGTAACTTTACTGATTTTGATATATCTGCCGAGCAAGACGAAGATGGAAATTGGTATTTTACAAATATATTTATAAAACGATAATTATTTATTTTTGATTTAATAATATAGACCGCAATTTGCGGTCTTTTTTATTAGAATTTATTTATTTTAAATTTCATATTATAACTTAGTAGAATGGTATTTATGAATTTTTATTCAATAAGTATTTACCTGTTTGATTAAGTGTATGATATTAGAAAAATATAATTTATAATCTGACATTGATCGATAAAAAAACTTTAATTGATTATTTATATAATTCCAGTAAGTCGATGAAAGAAAAAAAACTGATACTTATTAGGCATGCAAAATCTTCATGGAAGTATGATGTAAGTGATATAGATAGACCCTTAAAAAAACGAGGAGTTACAGATGCTTCAATAATATCTAAAGCTTTTAAGGAAAAAGAGTATACTGTTAATAAAATTTACTCAAGCCCAGCTAATAGAGCGTTTTCAACCTGTAAAATATTTAAAAATAATCTTAATTGGACAGATGATCAAATTGAAATAGTTAATAAGTTATATGATTTTGAAGGAGAATCTGTATTAAACTTTATTACTACACTAGATAATACATTAGAAACCGTCATAATTTTTGGACATAATCATGCATTCACTGCAATAGCTAATGATTTTGGAGATACTTACATAGATAATTTACCAACATCTGGATTGGTTGTTCTAAAGTTTAATGTAAATTCATGGGAATACGTAAAATATGGAGAAACAGAGCTTCTCATGTTTCCACGTGATTACAGGCTATAATTTTTACACAATATTATAGTACTTCTTTTTTTGAACGGTTATATTTGAAAAAATATTACTTAATGACCAAACTCAATAATTTATACATTAATAGAGAGTTAAGTTGGCTACAGTTTAATGCTCGTGTGCTTCAAGAAGCAGCAGATGAAAACGTCCCCTTAATTGAACGGTTGCGGTTTATAGGGATTTTCTCTAATAATTTAGATGAATTTTTTAAAGTAAGATATGCTACGGTAAAACGAATTGATCAAGCCGGTAAAGGTGGTAAAAGCCATCTTGGAGGTATCAAAGCAAGTGATTTATTAGAACGTATCACAGAGATTGTTATAGAACATCAGAGAACTAGTTTAGGTATTCTTGAGAGTATTCAAGAAAAATTAATAAAAGAAGATATCTATATTATTAATGAAACTCAAATTCAAGAGGTTCATCATAATTTTATAAAAAATTACTTTTTTCAAGAAGTAAGCCCTGCTTTAGTAACAATAATTCTTAATGAAAACATAGAACTTCCATTACTAAAAGATAGCGCTGCTTATCTGATTGTTAAGATGAATCTTAAAGACGAATCTAAGCAATATGCACTTATAGAAATATCTAAAGCTATGAATAGATTTGTAGTATTGCCAAAGTTAGATGGTAAGAACTACATCATTTTAATAGATGATTTGCTACGTCATAGTTTGAAAGATATCTTCAATATTTTTGATTATACATCCATATCAGCTAACATGATAAAAATTACTAGAGATGGAGAATTAGATTTTGATAGTGATTTAAGTAAGAGCTTTATTGATAAAATTTCAGATAGTGTTAGAGATAGAAAAATAGGTGAGCCAGTAAGGTTTGTTTATGACAAAACTTTAGATGATGAGACGTTAATATATCTAATGCAGAAAATGGGTATTGATTCTAAAGATAGTGTTATTCCTGGTGGTCGTTATCATAATAGACGTGACTATATGGGGTTTCCTAGTCTTGGACGAAAGGATTTATTGTATACTAAAATAAATCCGTTACCAGTAAAAGATTTAAGCTTAGAGCAAAGTATTTTTAATACTATTTCCGATAAAGATTATATGGTGCATACACCTTACCATACGTTTTCATACATCGTTAATTTTTTGCGTGAAGCTGCATTAGACCCAACTGTAAAATCAATTAAAATAACTATATATAGACTAGCGCAAATATCTCACGTAGCTAGTTCTTTAATAAATGCAGCAAAAAACGGAAAAAAAGTGACAGTTTCTATAGAGCTTCGCGCACGTTTCGATGAAGAAGCTAATATTAATTATGCTGAGCAAATGCAAGATGAGGGCGTTACTATGCTTTTTGGTGTACCTGGTTTAAAAGTGCACAGTAAAATGTGTATTATTGAGCGTGAAGAAAATCAGAAAATTAAACGTTATGGTTTTGTAAGTACTGGAAATTTTAATGAGTCTACTGCCAGAATTTATACAGATTTCACCTTATTTACAACAGATCAAAGAATATTAAAAGATTTAAATAAAGTTTTTAATTTCTTTGAAGTCAATTATAAAATTTATCGTTACAAGCACATTTTTACTTCACCTCATTATACTCAAACAAAATTATTTACTCTAATAGATAATGAAATTGAAAATGCTAAAATAGGTAAGTCTGCTTTTATAAAACTTAAGATGAATAGTATGAGCAGCTACAAAATGGTAGATAAGCTCTATGAAGCAAGTAGAGCAGGTGTCAAAATACAAATGATCATCAGGGGAATATGCTGTTTAATACCCGGTGTTGATGGCATGAGTGATAATATTGAAGTTATAAGTATAATAGATAAGTTTTTAGAACATACCCGATTATTTATATTTTCAAATAATAATGACCCCAAAATATATATATCTTCTGCAGATTGGATGACCAGAAATATTGATAATAGAGTAGAGGTTAGTTGCCCTATTTATGACACTGATATTAAGAAAGAGCTTCAAGATATTTTTGATATTTGTTGGAGAGATAATATAAAAGCTAGAATTATAAATCAAAATCAAGATAATAGTTACAGAATTCCAAATACTGATAAAATGATTAGAGCACAGTTTGAAATTTATGATTTTTATAAAAATAAACTAGAAGCAACAGATGCTTAAAATAAAAAAATATGCTGCATTAGATATAGGTTCTAACGCTGTAAGACTTTTAATTACAAGTATTATAGAGCAAGAAGGTAAAGCGGTTATCTTTAAAAAAAATGCCTTGGTTAGAGTGCCAATTAGGTTAGGAGCTGATGTTTTTGTTTCAGGTGAGATATCCGAGTATAATAAGCAACGTATGTTGGATACGATGACGGCTTTTTATCTATTAATGAAATCACATGGTGTACTTAATTATAAGGCGTGCGCAACTTCCGCAATGCGTGATGCTTCAAATGGAGCTCAAATTTGTAAACTTGTTCATGAAAATTGTAATATTAAAATAGAAATTATTGACGGAGAAGAGGAGGCAACAATAATCGCGGCGACAGATCTCAACAAATTTATTGATCCTAACAAAACCTATTTGTGTGTTGACGTAGGTGGTGGAAGTACAGAATTTTCTGTTATTCATAATTCTGAAAAAGTAGAGTCAAGATCATTTAGAATAGGAACGGTTAGATTATTAAACGATAGTGTTACTAACGAAACTTGGCGTACACTAGAACAATGGATTAAGAACAATACAAGATTTTTTGATAAAATTGAACTCATTGGTACAGGTGGTAATATTAATAAAATATTTAAAATTTCTGGTAAAGACATTGGTAAACCATTATCATACTTTTATTTATCCAGCTACTATAAAAAACTTCAAGATTACTCCTATGAGGAAAGAATTACAGAGTTAAATCTTAATCAGGACAGAGCTGATGTAATCATACCAGCTTTGCGTATTTATTTATCAGCTATGAAATGGAGTGGCGCTAAAGATATATTAGTACCAAAGATTGGCTTATCAGACGGTATTGTTAAAAGTATTTATTACAATACAATATCTAGTGTTAAAATCTAAAAAGGATAATTTTTATAATTAAAAAGGCCCAGCATATTAGCTAGGCCTTTTTAAGTTTAGATAGGATAAATTTATTGTTTTATAATATAAAACTTAGAGCGTCTGTTTAGCTGATGCTCATCTTTAGAACATTTAATGCCATTAGAACATTTGTTTAATAATTGGCTCTCACCATAACCAATAGCACTTTCAATTCTATTCGCGTCAATATCTCTAGATATTAAATAATCTCTTGTAGCTTTTGCTCTGCGGTCAGATAAATTCATATTGTATCCATCAGGTCCACGACTATCCGTATGCGCTTCAATCTTGATCACCATTGTTGGGTGTTTTCTCATTACATCAACAATATTTTCTAACTCATATTCTGCATCAGTTCTAATCTTAGCTTTATCGAAGTCAAAGAATATCGGATTTAAAACTATTTCATTATCGATAATAAGAGGTTCAAGTTCTAAATCAATATTTTTATTTGCTTTGTCACTTACGTCATCAGTGGATACGACAGTTTGTACTTGTTTGTAGTCGTCTTTATTGGCAACAACTGTATAAGTACGCTCACATAGAACACTTTCAAATTTATAGACTCCATTTTCATCTGAAGTTGTCTCTTTTAATAATTTTCCATCTTCGTCGAGTAGCCTTACCTGAACGACAGGTAAAGGTTCTTGGGTTCGTTTATCTAGTGTAACACCTTCAATAGTTTGTTCACATATGTATGCATTAAAACCATAAATATCATCACTACCTACACCACCTTCTCTGTTTGAAGATAAGTAACCTTCTTGAGTCTCAGAATCAACGATGTATGCGAAATCATCATACCCAGAATTATAAGGTTCACCAAGATTTTCAGATTTCGCTGAAGAATCATTAATGATGTTAGATTTATAAATATCTAATAATCCATAATTTAATAGTCCATCTGATGAATAGTAAAGAGTGTTATCATCACTTATGAAA
>CAJQQC010000172.1 GCA_905480385.1 uncultured Winogradskyella sp. | reverse complement strand
TTCACCTTCTGGATTAGGTACTTCAGCTAATTCTGTTTCATTATAGTTTCCTACTACTCCAATCGTCATACCAAAGTCACCTTCAGACTTAGGTCTAAACACATCGTAAGATACTGTAAAATCAACACCACGGTTGTATAACAAACCTGTATTTGCAGATAAAGAAGTAAATCCTGTAGTTGCAGAAAGAGGTGTACCTTGGAATAGGTCACTAGTTTCTCTCTCGTAAACATCTACACTACCTCTTAATTTGTTGTCCCAAACACCGAAATCAATACCAATGTTTGTTTGTGTTACTGTTTCCCATGATAAGTCTCTGTTACCAACTTGAGATAAAGTAATCGCACTAACGTTACCATAACCACCTGCAGTAGTAAATAAATCTAGATAGTTATCTGGGGCAGAGAATAATCCACCACCAACGATATCTTGGTTACCTGCAGTACCATAAGAAGCTCTTATCTTTAAGTTGTTAAAAGCAGATCCTTCCATAAAGCTCTCATTAGATATGTTCCATCGACCAGAAACAGAGTAAAAAGTACCCCATCTATTTGATCCAGAGAATCTGTAAGATGCATCGCGACGTATAGTTCCACTAAGACCAAATCTTGTATCATAATCCCAATCAGCAGAAGCGAAATAAGAGAATAAACCAGCATTTCTGATAGTAGCATTTGCTTCGTCATTAAATAATCCACCTGTTTGTTGTACCAAACCAGCACCATCTCCAGGAGAGAAAGTAGCAGGGTTAAGACCATTAGCAAAATATCCGAATTGTCTTAAATGCGCCTTAAAATACTCAGTGTATAAACCTACATCAACAGTATGTTTACCAAATGTCTTGTTAAAGTTTAACGAAGTTACTTGGTTATAAGAAAATACTCTTGTACTACTTTGTTGTTGAAAACCAGATGTTGGATTCTCAGCACCACCAAATAAAATCGCGTTAAAAGATGTTGGGTCTTCAGCTCTTGTAAGACTCTCTGATTGGTAATCTGCAGCTGCAACAACATTTGCAGTCATCCAGTCTGTAAGCTTGTAGCTAAAGTTTGCACTACCTACCATCTTAACCTCTTCTTCAAATCTTGTATAAGTATTCAATCTATCTTGTAAGAATAAAGGTGTATTTGTAAATGATAACGGTGATAGTAAAGCAGCACCGGTAGTGTAATCATCAGATGTGATATAAGGTACAGAAATAAACGCTCCTAAAACGTAGTTACGGTTGATTGCACCAGAACCAATGCTATTTGGCTCATTAGATTTAGAATAGTTAACAGTTAAGTTAGTACCGTAGTTAAATTTACCATTACTAGATTTACCAGTAACATTAGAACGGATATTGAAACGTTTCAAATCACTATCATTCAATATACCTTCTGTATCTTGGAATCCAAAAGATGTAAACTGTGATGTGTTTTCACTACCACTAGATAAAGATACCGTATGACTTTGTGTTACACCTGTTCGGAAGAAAAAGTCTCTCCAACTAAAGTTAGGAGCGGCAGCAATTTCAGCATCTGTTAATGGAGTTCCATTGCCTGGGTTAAATGCACCTGTACTGTTACCAGCACCTGCACCATTACCTCTTTCTCTTTCATAAGTCAATAATTCTTGAGAATTCATGACATTGTAGTCATTGTCTTGAAGGCTACTGTAAGAAACAAAACCGTTGTAGTTAACCTTTAACCCTTGGCCAAAGTTACCTTGTCTTGTTTTAATTACAATTACACCATTCGCACCTCTGTTACCATAAATAGCAGTTGCACCAGCATCCTTAAGTACATCAATAGATTGAATGTCCTGAGGGTTTAATGAACGAAAGTTATCTTCATCCACTGGAGCGCCATCAATAATAAATAAAGGTTCTGTGTTACCACCAATTGAAGAAACACCACGCAACTGCACTAAAGAGTTTCCACCTGGTTGACCACTACTTGTTGTAATATTCAAACCTGGAACCTGCCCAGATAATGTTTGAACAAAACTCGCGTTTGGTCTGTTTTCAATTGTTTCACTAGATACCCTTACAGAAGACACACTTGACTTTGCCTTTGTTGTAGTTGAGTAACCAGTAATAACAACCTCGTCTAGAGACGCAACATCATCTGCCATACTTACGTTAATGACATTAGCTGCACCTACTGTTTTTTCCGTAGTTTTCATACTAACGAAAGAGAAGATAAGAACATCTCCTGTATTAGCCTTGACAGTATAATTTCCGTCAAAATCTGTTTGAGCACCTCTTGCGGTACCTTGTACAATTACATTTACACCTGGTAATGGTATACCATTAGAGTCTGTAACCGTTCCCGTAATGTCTTTCCCTTGTCCAAAAGAAAGCTGCATTACAAACGCCATAAAAAGCGTTAATAACCATGTTAACTTTAATTTCATAAAACAATTATTTGAGTTAGTCTTTCGCAAACATCATAATAAAATATTAAAAATCCAAGTGAATAGCATAAAAAAATGTTAAAGGAAGTCGCATAAAACTTAATAAGTCTGCAATATCGGTTTTATTATTTTGCATAATCAAAATATACTTTCGGTTTATATTGATGTTTTAATAATTGAATGTATTTTTCAATCTTTATAATTATGAATTTAATAAATACATTTTCAAAACAAGTTTTAGAATGTGGTACAGACGAAGCTGGGCGAGGTTGTTTAGCAGGTCCAGTAACTGCTGCAGCTGTTATTTTAGATCCAAAATTTGAGAATATAATTCTTAATGACTCAAAACAGTTATCAGAAAAAAAGCGATTCTTACTCAAACCTATGATAGAGCTCAAAGCAATATCGTTTGGAGTATCTCATATTTTTCAAAAAGAAATAGACAGCATCAATATATTGAATGCATCAATTAAAGCCATGCAACTTTCAATAGAACAATTAAAACCAGAACCCGAATTTATAATTGTTGATGGTAATCGTTTTAAACCCTACAAAGACATTCCTTATAAGACTATTATTAAAGGAGACAGTAAGTATTTGAGTATTGCGGCAGCTTCTGTTCTTGCTAAAACCTACAGAGACCTATATATGGAAAAAATTCATGAAGAGTTTCCAATGTATAATTGGAAAAAAAATAAAGGCTACCCAACTAAAGAACATCGTGCGGCGATAAAAAAGTATGGAATCACAAAATATCATCGAAAATCTTTTCGTTTACTTCCTGAACAATACCAATTAGATTTATGAGTCTTATATCTTTGTAGAAAATTAATCCCTTAATGAAAAAACATCTCCTTTATATAATAATATTAGTTTCATTTTCTTGTTCTGAACGTTACAAAACCAAAACAGATGTTTCAGAGATAATCCCTTCTTCACATCATACTATCATAAAGGTCAATGCATTTAGTGACTTAAAAGCCATATCCCAAAAAAATATTCCATTTAAAGAGTTTAAAATTGAAGACTTATTATCTAAGGCTGAATTTTTAAATACAACAAAGCCTATATATTTTTCTATATCTGACAACAACTATTCATTTATTACTAAATATTCTGAGTCTCTTTTACAAGTGGATTCCATTTCAGATATATTATCAAAAAAAATACTTGATAACGATGTTATTAAAACAGTTAATAATAAGGATACACTTTATCACCGAATCATTAACGGCTTTTTCTTTGGCAGTGAAAACTATACACTAGTTGACACAATTAAAAAAAAATCAAACCCTCAATTAAAAAAGCTACTTACTACAATAGACTCAAAAGCTGAAGCATCATTAATTTTTAAAAATAAAAGCTATAATGATCTAATTCTAAAAAGAAATACCTCAAAAAATATTACAGAATATGAAGTTTTAGATCTTAATATGGAAGGAGATGATATTAGTTATAGTGGTTTTGTAAGAAATAATGATACTTTATTTCGAAAGAATGTTTTTCGAAACACTATTCCTCAGGAGTTCGATTTGGCAAATGTTATTCCTAAAGATGTAGAAAGTTTTACCAGAATAGCATTTGACGATTATTTAATTTTCTCAGAGAACATATCAAAACTAAATGCTACCGAAAAAGATTCTACCTCTGATATACTTAACCTATCTAATGAAGTTTCTGTAATAAAAACCAAATTCGGAGAAGCCATAACTATAGCAACTTTAGATGAAAATTTGCTTGAGGAAGTAGTTTCTGAAGAATTAAACGCAAACTCTGAAGCCTTCAAAGATGTTCCGATTTTTAAATTTGAAAAAGATTCTATTTTTAGGGATAGATTTTTACCTTTTTTTTCACTTGAAAAAGCCTCATTAGGATTTGTTTATAGAAATTTTGCGGTATTTTCTAATGATAAAAAAACACTTCAGCATATCATATCTCAAAAAGTAAACAATCAAACATTAGCTACTTCAGAAAAATTTAAAGATATAAGTATGCAGCTCGCAGACGAGTCTTCATATTTAATTTACAAAAATGGTGAAGGCCTTTATGATTTTTTAAATCGTCCAGCTAAAGGATACAATGCAAATGCAGTACAATATGTTTATGAAAAAAATTTTGCACATATTAACGGCATACTATCTAAATACAAAAAACGTCCAAGTGGTAATTCAATAACAGATGATTTTACAGTTAGCTTAACATCTGAAATTTTAATGCAACCACAAACTGTAAAAAATCATAGAAATAACTCGTACGAGATTGTCGTACAAGATGTATTGAATAATTTGTACTTAATATCAAATAGCGGTCAAATCTTATGGAAAAGAAAACTTAAGGGAGGCATTTTAGGAAAAGTCAAGCAAATTGACATCTACAAAAACGGTAGGCTTCAATTAGCATTTGCTACACAAAACTACGTCTACATTATTGATAGAAATGGAAAAGATGTTGGGCCTTTTCCTAAAAAATTCAATGACAACATCACAAAACCCTTATCTGTTTTTGACTACGACAATCGCAAAAACTATCGTCTTTTAGTAACCCAAAACAAGTCACTAATTATGTACAATACAGAAGCAAAACGTGTTAATGGATTTAAATACAAAAGAGCGTCGAATACGATTAGTAGTCAACCAAAACATTTTAGAATTGGTAGTAAAGATTACATTGTATTTTCTCAAGGAGAAAAACTTGAGGTTTTAAATCGCCAAGGAAAAGAACGTGTTACCGTTAAAGGCAATATCGAGTTTTCTAATAACTCCATTTTCTTGTACCAAAATAAATTTACAACACTAACTAATACTGGTCAATTAGCTCAAGTAAACACCGATGGACATATAAACCTAAAACCATTTGACTTAGATACAAACTCAAACATCAACACAACAAGTAAAACATTAGTTGCGATGAGCGATAATAAGTTGAAAATTAAAAGCAAAATATTGGATTTAGATTTTGGAAATTATACGATGCCAAGAATCTTTTATTTATACGATAAAATTTATGTCAGCACAACAGATTTAGATGCTAAAAAAGTATTTATTTATGATAGTCAAGGAAAGCTTTTACCAAACTTTCCAGTTTTTGGAACTGCATCTATAGAACTCCAAAATCTAGATAAAAAAAGAGGCTTAGAATTGATTACGCAAAGTGATAACAAAACCATTATTGTTTATAAAATCAATTAATATTCTTCCCGGTTTTGAAAGCTATTTTTGTACTATTGTAATTCTCGAAATTTAAGATAATTACAACTCATGATTAAACGTCAAAAAGCTTCAATAAAAGATCTTATTATTCATAAAGTTGGTAACAAATTTAACGGTACAAAAAATGCATTTTCAGAAGCTAGTGTTCATTTTGACGAAGCCACTTATCAGCTAATTTTACCATATCTTTTAAAGCCTTTTGTTAGTGCTGCTGAAACCTATCGATTTAATCATCATTCAGATGTTAACCTCAATGAAATCAACACCTATAGCGGACAATTATTTTGCAATGGAAATAATTTTGTAGATGTTTCCAAACATATTGTTACACATTTATTTGAACAAAGTAATTCTGCTCAAATAAAAACAGGAGATGTCTTTGTCTGTCATTTTGAAAACATACAATACCAAGATTATTTCACAGATGCTGTTGGCATTTTTAAAATTGAAAACAAATCAGAATTTTTTCAAACATATTTAGAGCAAAATAATTATGATATTTTAGTCCAAAAAGGTATCCAAGCCAAAAAAGTTGACAAAGGCTGTTTGATATTAAATACTTCTGATATGGAAGGCAAAATTGTACTCAGCGTAGACAATAATAATTACGATACTCAATACTGGATTAAGAGTTTTTTAAATATCAAATACCCTGACGATAGTAACCAACATACCAAAAACTGTATCGAGTTTTGTCGCGAGTTTTCAAAAGAAGTATTACAGCCAAATTTCGGTGGACAAGAGCAGAGTAATTTTTTAGCAAAAACTGTTGATTTTTTTAAGGAAAATGAAATTATTAATATCGAAAACTTTAAAGAAGAGGTATTTGATACTGAAGACCAAATCCAACAATTTGAAGATTATAAAAAAATATATGAAGCAGATAATAGCGTTCTGATTCGCAATCAATTTGATGTGTCTGAAATTGCCTTAAAAAAACAAAAACAAAAGATTAAAACCGAAATTAAACTTGATACAAATATCCAAATAAAACTTGATGTTGATACACCTGATGCTTCTGCAGAATATCTAGAAAAGGGTTATGATAACCAGAAGAAAATGCACTTTTACAAGGTGTTTTTTAATGAGGAAAATAGTTAAATAAATTCCGCTTCGAAAAGGGTAGTAAAATGCTTTAAAATCTTAGTCTTAACTTCATCTTCATTAACAGTTTTAACATTTAATTCATTGTTAAGCGATGTCACAGCTTTACCTCTTATTCCACAAGGAATAATATTGTCAAAATAACCTAAATCAGCATTTACGTTTAACGCAAAACCATGCATGGTCACCCAACGACTTGCACGCACACCCATAGCACAAATTTTTCGAGCAAATGGTGTGCCAACATCTAGCCAAACACCTGTCTCACCGGGACTTCTTTCTGTTTTTAAACCGTATTCAGTAAGTGTCAGAATTATACACTCTTCAAGAAAACGAAGGTATTTATGTATATCAGTAAAAAAGTTGTCCAAATCTAAAATAGGATAACCAACAATTTGTCCTGGACCATGATAGGTAATATCACCTCCACGATTAATCTTATAAAATGAAGCACCTTTTTCTCTAAGCTGTATTTCAGAAAGTAATAAATTAGACAAATCACCACTTTTCCCCAAAGTATACACATGTGGATGTTCAACAAACAAGAAATGATTGTCTGTTTGCAAACCAGCTTCCTCTCGCCTATTCTTAATTTTGGTATCTAAAATGGCTTTAAAGAGTTGTTCTTGGTAATTCCAAGTATCTTTAAAATCTTTTGAGCCTAAATCTTCTAAAAGAATCGTTTTGTTCATGAAGCAAAATTACAGTTTTTAAAAGATTTGATGATAAAAAATTGAAAACTAATTATCTGGATTATTCAATATAACTAGAGCTGCAATGACGCCCGGTACCCAACCACATAACCATAAAAGAAAGACAATTAAAATAGACCCGCAGCCTTTACCAATTACAGATAACGGCGGACAAATAATAGCGAGCAGAACTCTCCAGAAACTCATAATTTTATTTTTTGATTTGATGTATTTAGTAAGACGCAATATTCTTTAATTTGTTACATCAAATATAGCTACAATTAATTCTGAAAAAATCATTAGATTGGTCTCATAGATTAAAGTTCATCAAAATCTTAATATCGAATTTACCTCTAAGGGTAAACTAATTGCAATTACTGTAAGTCGTGAGATAGACATGTACAAAGAAAGCCTTCAACACAAAGAAAAAAGGTTTAAACATAGTCAGAGTACCAACATTTGTAATCTTTAAAGACGGAAAAGAAGTCAACCGTATTATTGAACGCCCTATAAAAACTTTATAAAAAGATATTTCAGAAATAATTACCACTAATGATTATAAGCCCAACTATTTTGACATTATTAAAAATTCTAATAAAGTGACAAAATTAAATTGATAACAAAACTAACCGCCTAATATCTGTAAATAATGTAATTTTGAATTTTTAAAATAAGAAAAATGCAGCTTTCAGAACAAGAATTAGTTAGACGTGAAAAACTAGCCAAATTAAGGGCAATGGATATTAATCCGTATCCAGCAGATTTATATCCTGTAAATAATACTTCAAAAGATATTAAACAAAATTTTAGTGAAGGCAAACAGGTTGTTATTGCTGGTCGTTTAATGTCTAGACGTATTCAAGGAAAAGCTTCTTTTGCAGAATTACAAGATAGTGAAGGTCGTATACAAGTTTATTTTAATAGAGACGAAATTTGTACTGGCGAAGACAAAACACTTTACAATGATGTTTATAAAAAACTTCTAGATATTAGTGATTTTATTGGTATTGAAGGTGAGTTATTCACTACACAAGTTGGTGAAAAAACAGTTATGGTGAAGAATTTCACCTTACTCAGCAAAGCCCTAAAACCATTACCACTACCAAAGCAAGATGCAGAAGGTAACAGTTACGATGAGTTTAATGATCCAGAAATGCGTTACCGTCAACGTTATGCAGATTTGGCTGTAAACCCACATGTAAAGGAAGTTTTTGTAAAGCGTACAAAATTATTCAACGCTATGCGAAACTTCTTCAATGACTCGGGTTATTTTGAAGTTGAAACACCAATTTTACAACCAATACCTGGTGGTGCTGCTGCACGTCCTTTTATTACTCATCATAACAGTTTAGATATTCCGCTTTACATGCGTATTGCAAATGAATTATACTTAAAACGCCTGATTGTTGGTGGTTTTGATGGGGTTTACGAGTTTTCTAAAAACTTCCGAAACGAAGGCATGGACCGAACACATAATCCAGAATTCACAGCCATGGAAATCTATGTGGCTTACAAAGATTACAACTGGATGATGGATTTTTGCGAAAAACTGTTAGAACATTGTGCAAATGAAGTAAACGAAACTACAGAAGCCACTTTTGGTGAATATAAAGTTGATTTTAAAGCACCATACAAACGTATTACAATGCGTGATTCTATATTAGAGTTTACAGGTTTTGATATCGATAACAAATCAGAAGAAGAGATAAGAGCAGCTGCAAAAGGCATGCACATCGATGTTGATGAAACTATGGGTAAAGGAAAACTCATTGATGAAATTTTTGGTGAAAAGTGTGAAGGCAATTACATACAACCAACATTTATTACAGATTACCCAAAGGAAATGAGTCCACTCTGTAAGGAACATCGTGAAAATCCAGAATTAACTGAACGCTTTGAGTTGATGGTTTGCGGTAAAGAAATAGCAAATGCTTACTCAGAACTTAATGACCCTATTGATCAACGCAAACGTTTTGAGCATCAACTAAAACTATCGCAAAAGGGAGATGATGAAGCTACCGAGTTTATTGACCACGATTTTTTAAGAGCGTTAGAATATGGTATGCCACCAACATCAGGTATGGGCATTGGTATGGACAGATTAATCATGTTTTTGACTAATAATCAATCCATACAAGAAGTCCTATTCTTCCCACAGATGAAACCTGAAAAGAAAGCTGTGGAAATGAATGATAACGAAAAAGCCATATTTGAAATCCTAAAATCAGAAAACCGAATGGATTTGAATGATTTAAAATCTAAAGTTGGCTTAAGCAATAAAGCTTGGGACAAAAGTTTAAAAGGGCTTAGCAAATTGGGCGTAACAAAAGTCGAAAAAACAAATGAAGGCTTATTTGTAGAGTTAAAATAATTTTCATGTAAATACTTAAACCAAAAGCATGTCTCTGGAGGCATGCTTTTTTTGTTTTAATGCGCGTTAAATAAATACTAAAAATAGTTTCAATCAACTTAAAAACATTCGATTTGTGTATTTTCATGCGAAATTTTAAAACCAACATATTTTGAAACATTTACGTATTAAACTTCTATTTGTTGCCTTCGCTTTTTTAGTATTCTCTTGTAGTACTGCGAAAAAAGCAAGTAAAACTAAAAAAGGTGCTCCAACTGCTGAAGTTAAAGCACCTACTAAAAAACCAAAGAAAGGTGCTATCCAACCTTACAATAAAGTTATAACTAAAGAAGCAAAAACAGATAAAGGATTATTTGACGTTCATAAAATAGATGAAAAGTTTTTTTACGAGATACCTGACACTCTTTTTGAAAGAGAAATGCTAATGGTAACGCGTATTTCTAAGACTGCATCTGGACTTGGCTTCGGTGGTGGAAAATTGAGTGAGCAAGTTTTACGCTGGGAAAAGAAAGACAAAAAAGTCCTACTTCGCATGGTTTCCCATCAAGTTGTAGCAGCAGACTCTTTACCAGTACATGAGGCTGTTGTAAATTCAAATTTTGAACCTGTAATAGCAACATTTCCTATTAAAGCTTTTAGTAAGGACTCATTAAATACTGTAATCGATGTCACTGATTTATTTTCTAAGGACGTAAAACCGTTAGGTTTTCCTCAACGAAGAAGACAGCAATACAAAATTACACGTTTAGATGGTCAATTATCTTACATAGAAAGTCTAAAATCTTATCCTACAAATATTGAATCGCGAACTGTAAAAACTTACAACGCAGGAAACCCTCCTTCAAATTCAAACACAGGTGCAATTACACTAGAAATAAATAACTCAATGATTTTGTTACCAAAAGTACCAATGCAACGTCGTATGTTTGACCAAAGGGTAGGATGGTTTACAAGTGGGCAAACGGATTATGGTTTAAAAGCACAAGAAAGTAAACGTGTTACTTACTTAGATCGATGGAGATTAGAGGTAAGAGATGAAGATATCGAGAAGTTTAACAGAGGTGAGCTCGTAGTACCAAAAAAACAAATTGTTTATTACGTAGACCGAGCGACTCCTGACCAATGGAAAAAATACATAAAACAAGGTATTGAAGATTGGCAAGTTGCTTTTGAAGCTGCCGGTTTTAAAGAAGCGATTATAGCAAAAGAACCACCTACTGTTGAAGAAGATCCAGATTGGTCTCCTGAAGACGCAAGGTATTCTGTAGTTCGCTATTTAGCTTCACCGATTCCCAATGCAAATGGACCTCACGTTAGTGATCCAAGATCTGGTGAAATTTTAGAAAGTGATATCAACTGGTACCACAACGTAATGACATTATTACGCAACTGGTTCTTTGTACAAACTGCAGCTATCAATCCTGACGCCCGTGGTGTTGCATTTAAAGATGAAGTTATGGGACGCTTAATACGTTTTGTGTCTGCTCACGAAGTGGGACATACTTTAGGTTTGCCTCATAACATGGGTAGTAGTGTTGCTTATCCTGTTGAAAAATTACGTGATCCAGCTTTTACTACAAAATATGGAACTGCACCGTCAATTATGGATTATGCGCGTTTTAACTATGTAGCACAACCAGGTGATGAAGGTGTTGCACTCATGCCTAATATTGGTGTTTATGACAAATACGCTATCGAATGGGGTTACAGACCTATTTTAGAAGCAACATCTGCTGAAGACGAAAAGAAAACATTAGACAGTTGGATTTTAAAACATGCTGGAGACCCAATGTATCGTTTTGGTAGACAGCAATTTGGTGTTATTGACCCAAGTTCGCAAACAGAAGATTTAGGTGATGATGCTGTTTTAGCAAGTGAGTACGGAATTAAAAACCTTAAACGTATTGTACCAAACTTAATCGAGTGGACTGCTGAAGATGGTAAAAACTATGATGACTTAGGAACTATGTACGGACAAGTCTTAGGACAATTTAACCGATACATGGGACATGTTTCTTCTAATATTGGTGGTGTTTATGAAATGTATAAAACATACGACCAAGAAGGTGCTGTGTATACACATGTAGCAGATGATCATCAGAAAAAAGCGATGCAATTTATACAAGAACAATTGTTTACTACTCCAGATTGGATGTTGGACAACAATATCTTTAACAAAATTGAAAGTGCAGGCCATATAGAACGTATTAGAGGCACGCAGACAAGAACGCTAAGAAATATTATGGATTTTGGAAGAATGCAACGTCTTCTTGAAAACGAATCTATTAATGGAGAAAAAGCCTACGGACTTTATGATATGATGAAAGAATTACGTGGTGGTTTATTTAGTGAATTACGTTATGGTAAGAAGATTGACATCTACAGACGTAATCTTCAACGTGCATATATTGAGCGTATGGAGTTTATCATGAAAAATGAGCAACCTCCTGTTCCTACACAATTCAGACGTTTCTTTGGTGGAACTTCGGTTAATGTTAGTCAATCAGATATTAGAGCTGTTGTAAGAGCAGAATTAAAATCACTTCGTTCTCAGTTGAGAGGTGCAAGAGGTGGAGATTCTATGAGTAGAATTCACATTGCTGATGCTTTAGAGCGTGTAAATAATATTTTAGACCCTAAGTAATCTGAAAGATTTATAAATAAATAAAAGGCTTCAAATCAATTTGAAGCCTTTTTTTATAATATAGATTTAATCGCTTTATGATACTCTTTAAACTCGATTAAATTATTATGCCCTCCACCTTTGATATTAACAAAATTTACATTTTTAAGTGCTAGTTCATCTAACTTTTTACCTGATGAATAGGGCACCAAACTATCATCTGTTCCATGAAGTATAGTTACAGAGTTATTAATTTTTGGTAAATATTTAAAGGTTGGAAATTGGTACATAAGTAAGCGTTTCACAGGAAAAACAGGAAATCTACTTTTTGCAACATCTAAAATACTGTAATATGGCGTTTCTAAAACAAGTTGTTTTGGATTGTTTTTTGAAGCTAGATAAGATGCTATCCCAGTGCCTAAAGAACGACCATAAAGCGAAATATCTTCTTCAGAATATTGTTTTAGTAAATAATCATAACAAAACTGAGCATCTTTATAAAATGCATCTTCACTCAGCTTACCAGTACTTTTTCCATATGTTCTATAGTCCATAACAAGTACATCATAATCCTTATCAACAAAATACTCTGTAATATTACCCCAACGGCTTAAATCTCCAGCATTACCATGAAAATATAGAATAACACCTTTGGGTTTTTTAACTTTAAAATGTATTGCATTTATAACAGCTTCTTCATCTGTTTTAAGGAATAATTCTTCAAAAGGATAATTAAACTGAAATTTGTAATCTTGTTCTAATTTTGTTGGAAGAAATAATAACTTCTCTTGAAAAAAATATAATGAAGCTCCAATCATAAGATATATTGCCACTGTAACAGTTACTGTTCTTTTAAGCCTTCTTTTTAGTCTTTTTTGCACTATGAATAACGTTAATACTAGTAGTTTCTAAATCAATTATTTTGGGTTCACTATTAAGGATATCGTCCAACATTTTGTGATAAGACTCAAAATTATTTAAATCCTTATGACCACCACCAATTACGGTATAAATCTCAGTCAACTTCGGATTAATTTTAGATAATTTTACGCTCGATTTATAGGGAATTAATTTATCATTTGTACCATGAATAATATGAATTGGACATTGTACATGTTTTAACCATTTATAGGTTGGCAAAGGATACTTTAATAATATGGATAGCGGCATAAATGGCATATACCGACCTGTGACTCTTGTTAAGCTATAATATGGTGCATCTAAAATAAGTTTTTTAGGACTATTCATAGATGCTAATTTAGTAGCAAATCCTGATCCCAAAGAACGTCCATAGAGTATAATTCTATCCTCTGTAGTTTGCTCTTTTACTTTGTTATAAACCAATTGTAAATCTCTTTTAATTGCCTTTTGTGAGCGTTTACCTGTGCTCTTCCCAAAGCCACGATAGTCTACCATCAATACGTTATAACCATGACGTGTAAAATCTACAGCAAATTTACCCCAACCTTTAATACTTTTAGAATTTCCTTTTAGATAAATGACTACCCCTTTACTTTCGCCCTTTGGAAAAAAGCGAAGCCCATTAATCACTGCACCATCTCTAGTTTCTAAATTATATTCTTTGGTTTCTTGATTTTTGTAATCGAATTGAAAATCCTTAGAAAGTTTTTCGGGTTTAAACAATACATAATCTTGTATGTAATACAATGCAATACTTATAGCTATATAGATAACTAAAACTGTAATCAATGTTGAGATCCAATATTGCATTTAAATTATAATCTAAATCACTAAGATAACATAATTGTTGAATCCTAACATTTACCTGTTTTACGGATTTGATTATTTATTAACTACAGTTAACATAACACCAAAAACAAGCAAAACAACAGATACAAAAGATGTAAACCAACTTATATCATAATACATATCTGTAACTTGTATATCTTCTAACTTATCCCGGACAGTTTTATAAACAGATATAACTGAAAACAAGTCAAAAAGTAAAATTGAAAGTAAAACACTATATAAAAGCACATTAGAACTTATCAAAAAATAATCTATTTTCGCTTTATGAAAAAAATATCATTTATATCTTTTTTATTCCTATTTACACTTCAATTATTTGCGCAAGAAAAGGATAGTCTGTCCATAAAAAATGGTATAGACAACCCTAATATGCAAACCACACATCATTTTGGAATATTCAGCTCAAGGATTCAGCAAAATTTCAAAAAGAGACCTACTAACAAAACAACCCTTTCGTTTAATTATGCCAGCGGAAATAATTTTCAACCTTTTGTAGAAACACATTTACCATCAGACCCTCAAGTTAGAGAAGCTTTAAGTCAAGTAATCTGGTTTCAAAGGCGTTTTGATTATATCGACCAAGAAACAACACCCGCAGAGTATTTCAATATTGTTATAGACGCCGTAATCAAAGAAATTAGAGTTGGTATTACATTACCCATAGCAAAAAAACATGAACTTAATGTAAGTCTAAGATCATACCTGATTACAGATGGTAGCTATCCGTTTTCATTGTTTACAAGTGATGAAACTATTGAATGGTTTCATAGTAATATCGCTGGTGGTGAGGATCCTTTTGGTAGACGTTTTTATGGTTTAAATCAAGTAAATTTTAGCTATACTGACCGTAACGGAAACACCTTACAATTAGATAAAAACGATTTTTTTATCGGTGGCTTAGAGTTAAATCATCATTACTACCCGACTTTTGAATTTAATCAAACAAGAAACTTATATTTCAATTTTGGGAGTCATTTAGGTATTAATACTTCAAAGTTTAATCCTTCAATAGATGTTGGGGTTTCTGCTAATGTTTTAAAGCAATTTAAATTTAAAAATAAAAACGAACTGGATATTGCTACTGGTGCAAATTTATTGAGAAAAAATATTATTGATTTTGATGAAGTTATTGATTTAGGAAATAATAAATTTTTAGCGACGCTTGAAGCAGATGTTGAATTTACTAAGTACACTCAAAAAGGAAATTATCATGCTTTTGGATTAAATTATCAGATTCAGTCTAGGTATAACAAACAAGAAGAAACAGATTACTATAGGTTACTTGGAGATTTTGCTGCCATAAATGCAGGTTGGCACAATGGTGTTACACGCTTATATGTCCCTTTATCTAACTGGTCAATTATTTACACCTATGGTCGTGATAATTATAGGTTAGCACTGTATCTAAAACAAGATTTCTCGGTTAACAATTCGCCAGACATACAAACAGGTATCAATTTAAGTGTTCCTGTTCTAAAATAAACTTGAAATTAAATTCCAGAAGTGTTAAATCTTATGTTAAAAAAATATTACTTTTAAACGCATTATACTTTTTTAAGTCTTAATAGAGAACTTAAGTGTAAAAAAGAGATTTCTCGAGAAGTTTCGATACAAATCGATTAAAAAACAATAAAATTTAAAACATGAAAAAATTAGTAATTATTGCATTATCCTTATGTACGTTTATAGGATTTGCACAAGAAGGCAAAAAAGAAGCGATGATGGAGCGTCTAACCAAAAGGAAAGAACAATCTCCTGAAAATCGTGCTGAAATTGAAACAAAACAATTGGCTTTAAAACTTGATTTGAGTAAAAATCAGCAATCAGAAGTAAGAGAAGCTTTACTTGATCATCATACTGAAGGAAATGCTAAAATGTTGAAAAACAAAGAAGCGATAAAAAGTATGAGCGAAGAAGAACGTCATAAGTTCAAGTTAGAATTTCTAGATGCACAAATCGCACTAAAAGAAAAAATGAAGGGAATACTAAACTCAGAACAGTACACTAAATATTCTCAGATGATGGATCGTAAAATGAAAAGCAGAAGAGGAAAAGGAAAAAGAAAAAAATAAGTTTGATTGATACATATCTATAAAAAAGAGCGCTAATTGCGCTCTTTTTTATTATAATTCCTTAGCAAAATTTCTGACAGCATTTATTGTTTCATCTAGATCTTCGTATGACAATGCATCAGTTATAAACCAAGTTTCGAATGAACTTGGAGCTATATATATGCCTTGTTTTAGCATGCTATGAAAAAAGGCTTTAAACGTTTCATTATTTCCATTGACTGCAGTTTCAAAATCATAAACCGGGTCTTTATGAAAATGAACAGAAATCATCGAACCTACTCTGTTAACAGTATGATCAATATTAAATTCAGTCAAAACTTGAGTCATACCTTTGTGCAAATACAAGGTTTTGTCTTCTAAGCGTTTAAATAAACTGTCATCAGAATTAATAGCTTTTAACATCGCTAAACCTGCTGCCATAGCTAATGGATTTCCACTTAAAGTACCAGCTTGATACACAGGCCCAACAGGAGCTAAAAAATTCATAATTTCATTTCTAGCAGCAAATGCTCCTACTGGTAATCCACCACCAATTACTTTCCCATAACAAACAATGTCAGCATCTACATTATACAACTCTTGTGCTGCTCCTTTTGCTAATCTAAAACCTGTCATAACTTCATCAAAAATGAGAAGAATGCCATTAGAATTACAAAGTGTTCTTAAACCCTCTAAAAATCCATATTTTGGAGGAATACACCCCATGTTTCCAGCAACTGGTTCGATAATTATTGCTGCAATCTCATTTGGATTTGCTGTAATTAATGCTTCAACATTTTGTAAATTATTATAATCAGCTAACAAAGTATCTTTTGCCGTGCCTTGAGTAACGCCCGGACTATTTGGTGTTCCAAAAGTAGCACCACCACTTCCAGCTGCAATCAAAAACGCATCGCTATGCCCGTGATAACATCCTGAAAATTTTATAATTTTTTCTTTTCCTGTAAACCCTCTTGCTAATCTAATAGCACTCATACAAGCTTCCGTTCCGGAATTTACAAAACGAATTTTATCAATATTTGGTACCATGGAAACTGCCAGTTCTGCAATTTCGGTTTCAATAGCAGTTGGCATGCCAAAAGAGGTACCCGATTCTGCTTTAGCCTTTACCGCTTCAACAACAGGCTTAAAAGCATGACCTAATAACATTGGCCCCCAAGAATTTATATAATCTATATATCGATTTCCATCTTCGTCATACACATAAGCACCCTTTGCAGATTTTGCAAAAATTGGTGTTCCACCGACACCTTTAAAAGCACGCACTGGTGAATTTACGCCACCAGGAATTACTTCTTGAGCATCTTTAAAAAGCGCACTGCTTCTTTTATATAACATATAATTATTCTGATTTTATGATTAAAACCTGACCAATAGCCAAGTTATTATTTTTCAACTTATTTTTTGTTTTAATGGCATCGACCGTAACACCATACTTTCGGCTCAAAGAATATAGAGTATCTCCTTTTATTACGCTATGAGTTATCAAATCTGATGACTTATCATCTTGACTTGATATTACTTTACCCAAAACCTGATTATCGTATTCATAGAGTTCATAACGCTCAATAAGACTAATTAACTTTTGAGGATATTTTCTATCAGTAGCGTAGCCTGCAGATTTTAAACCTTTTGCCCAACCTTTATAATCATTTTGCTTTAATTTGAATAAATTTGCATAACGTCCTCTTCCTGTTAAAAATTCCGAATGGTCTTTGTATGAGGTCGAAGCCGCTTTATACTTTCTAAAACATTCTTGGTCTTCGTCATCGTCATGAAAAATTTTAGCACCTTTCCAACCATGACATTTAATGCCAAAATGATTATTCGCTTCTTTTGCTAAACGTCCATTTCCTGAACCTGATTCTAATATACCCTGAGCTAACGTAATACTCGCAGGAATTTTAGACTTTCGCATTTCAGTCATCGCAATTTGTGCATAGCTATCAATATATGTATCGACAGAGCTTCTTTTTCGAGGCGTTGTAGTAACTGGTTTTTCTATTACTTTTGGCTTTGCTGCTTTTGAATCTAGCTTTACAACAACCTTCTCAGTTCTTGTATTAATCTTTTTCTTTTTGGTAACAACACCTTTCTTGGGACCACAAGCCACAAAAAAAATAGCTACTAATAGTATTAGAATTCTTATGTTCATTTATACTTTTATTAAGGGCATAGATTTAGATTTTAATCTTTCATTCATACCTGAAATACCTTGTAGTCCACCTGTATGAATCAGCAAAATCTTTGTATTAGGCTTGAATCTTCCTTTTGAAATCATATCAAACAAACCAAATAGCATTTTGCCTGTATAAATTGGATCTAACGGAATGCTGTATTTAGATTTAAAATCATTAATAAACGTTACCAATTCAGGGTTTATTTTAGCATAACCACCAAAATGATAATCCGTTATCAATTTCCAATTTTTCTTAGTTGCAAAATTACTGATTTCTTTATTTAAAAAATTACCTTTTAACGCTGGAAAGCCCAATATTTTTTGTCCTTCAAAAGAGGAATTTATGAGTCCTGAAATTGTTCCGCCAGTTCCTACGCAAGTACAGATATAATCATAATTTGAGTCTTCAGAAGTCAATATCTCCTCACATCCTTTCACAGCAAGTTGATTTGTTCCACCTTCTGGGATTAAATAAAAATTATCGAATCTTTTTTTTAATTCGTTTAAAAATATTTCTGAACTTTTTTTTCTGTAATCGTCTCGAGAAACAAAATGAAACTGCATTCCATTTTCTTTAGCAAAACTTAAAGTAGGGTTCTCATCTATTTTAGAGACCAACTCGTCTCCTCTAATCACTCCAATAGTTTTAAATCCCATTTCTTTACTGGCAAGGGCTGTAGCAGCAATATGATTGGAAAAAGCACCGCCAAATGTAAGAACAACATCGTGCTCTAATTTTTTGGCTTCAAGCAAATTATACTTCAACTTACGGTATTTATTACCTGAAATAAAGGGATGTATCAAGTCTTCACGCTTTATAAAAAGCTGAATATTATTTTCGTTTTCGATATGAATTTGCTGTACTTCCGATTGCATTTCTATCATCAAAAATAATGTATAAAATTCCAAAATGATCGCTTTCTCAAAAACTTCAAATTAGATTCGCTTTTTTAAGCTTCTTTTTCAAATGAAATAGACCAATAGGCTGTTTTCCAATCTTTCAATATCACATATATAATTAAAAATTTAACAATATAAAACAGATAAAATAGTACAATTAAAAAGTTCTATTTGTTAACGTAAATGAATCTTTTTATGATTAATCATGGTTTTATTCAAACTCAAATTGTTGCTTTTTAAAAAAATAAAAGGAAATATAGTTAAGCACAAATAACCCTTAGGTATTATATATTTTGAAATTATTGTCACAGTTTTATATACTCAAAAATCAATCCAAAATAAGTTATCTTTGTTATCTATGAAAAAACATGTTCCAATCGAGGAAGGCGACTACTATTTAACTCCTGAAGGTTATCGCTGTTTTACAGAGCAATACCATATAAAGCGTGGCTATTGTTGTGAAAGCGGTTGTAGACATTGCCCATATGGATTCACCAAAGAAAAGCTAAAAAAAAAGTAATGCAGACATCGCTTACAACATTTCAAGATCAAATACTAGAAGGTATTCCAGAGAAATTACCAGCTCTAAAACCTTATGATAATTCTATAAATCACGCGCCTTTTAGAAAAGATATTTTATCTATTGAAGAAAAGAAATTGGCACTACAAAATGCATTACGCTATTTTGATAAAAAACATCACGAGCATTTAATCGAAGAATTTAAAACTGAATTAGAAACTTATGGTCGTATCTATATGTATCGCTTCAGACCAGATTACAAAATGTATGCACGACCAATAAATGATTATCCTGCAAGGTCTAAACAAGCTGCTGCTATAATGCTAATGATTCAGAATAATTTGGATTATGCAGTTGCGCAACATCCTCATGAACTTATAACTTATGGTGGAAATGGCGGTGTGTTTTCAAATTGGGCACAGTACCGATTAACAATGAAATATTTAGCAGAGATGAATAACGAGCAAACGCTAGTTATGTATTCTGGTCATCCAATGGGATTATTTCCAAGTCATAAAGAAGCACCCAGAGTTGTAGTAACTAATGGCATGATGATACCTAATTATTCTAAACCTGACGATTGGGAGAAATTTAATGCGCTTGGTGTAACACAATACGGACAAATGACTGCTGGTAGCTATATGTATATTGGACCACAAGGAATTGTTCATGGTACAACAATAACTGTTCTAAACGGATTTAGAAAAATAGGAAAAGAACCTAAAGGTAATTTATTTGTGACTTCTGGTTTAGGTGGTATGTCTGGCGCCCAACCTAAAGCAGGAAATATTGCAGGTTGTATAACAGTTTGTGCCGAAGTAAATCCAAAAATTACTCAAGTCCGATTAGACCAGGGTTGGATTGATGAGAGAATCACAGATTTAGACACGTTAGTTTTAAGAGTTAAAAAAGCTAAAGCTAATAAAGAAACAATATCAATAGCATACTTAGGAAATATAGTAGACGTTTGGGAAAAATTTAATGAAGCTAATATTTATATTGATTTAGGAAGTGACCAAACTTCATTACATAATCCCTGGGCTGGCGGTTATTATCCAGCAAATTTGTCTTTTGATGAGTCTAATGAGATGATGGTAAACAATCCTGAATTATTTAAAACAAAGGTTCAGGAAACTCTGCGTCGTCACGCAGATGCTATAAATAAACATACCGAAAAAGGTACCTATTTCTTTGATTACGGTAATGCTTTTTTACTTGAAGCTTCTCGAGCAGGAGCAGATATTATGAATATTAATGCTACATTAGGCCGAGAATTTAAATACCCTAGCTACGTTCAAGACATTATGGGTCCAATGTGTTTTGATTATGGTTTTGGTCCATTTCGTTGGGTTTGCGCATCTGGGAAAGCAGAAGATTTGCAAAAAACAGATCAGATTGCGTGCAATATTCTTGAAAATATGATAGAGGGTGCTCCTCAAGAAATCCAACAGCAGATGGCTGATAATATTCAATGGATAAAAGGTGCGCAAGAAAATAAATTGGTAGTTGGTTCACAAGCTAGGATTCTCTATGCTGATGCTGAAGGTCGAATGAGAATAGCTGAAGCATTTAATCAAGCTATAGAAAAAAAAGACATCGGAATCGTAATCTTAGGACGTGACCATCATGATGTTTCTGGTACAGATTCGCCTTACCGTGAAACAAGTAATATCTACGATGGTTCCAGATTTACAGCCGATATGGCAATACACAATGTAATCGGTGATAGTTTCAGAGGTGCAACATGGGTAAGCATACACAATGGTGGTGGCGTTGGCTGGGGCGAAGTTATTAATGGAGGCTTTGGTATGGTTCTTGATGGTAGTATGGAAGCATCTAACCGTCTAAAACAAATGTTGTTTTGGGATGTTAACAACGGTATCTCAAGAAGAAGTTGGGCTAGGAATGAAGGCGCAGTATTTGCAATTAAACGTGCTATGGAAAGTGAACCAAACTTAAAAGTAACATTACCAAATACTGTTGACGATCAACTTTTAAAGAAACTCAAACTTAAATAAACTACTCAGACTATGAAAAAGACAATTAAATTTTTTCCAGTATTACTAACAGCTTTGATCATAAGCTCATGTAGCTCAGTCCGCGTAGCATCGGACTACGATAAAGAAACTGAATTCAACCAATACAAAACTTTTGCTTTTTTTAAGCCTGGAATTGACAAAGCTGAAATTAGTGATATTGACAAACGCAGAATTTTGAGAGCAATTGAGAGTGAGTTAATGGCTAAAGGCATGACTAAGTCTAATAATCCAGATATGCTAGTAAGCATATTTACAAAATCAAATCAGCGTGTAGATATTTATAATAACGCATGGGGGCTCAACGGTTGGGGTTGGGGCGGATTTAATCGTTGGGGCTGGGGTCCAGGTTGGGGTACAGGTTTTGGAGTAAACCAAGTTTCAACAAGAACTGAAGGCATCCTATTTGTAGATTTTATAGATGCAAACAAGAAACAATTAATATGGCAAGGGTCAGGAACCGGATATTTGGTTACTAAAAATATTGAAAAGAAAGAAGCTCGAATTAAAGAGTTTGTTTCGGAAATGATGACAAAGTATCCACCAGAGTCAGAAACTAAGTAAATAAAAATAATATATTTAAAAAAAAGCGCATTCAATTTGAGTGCGCTTTTTTGATTATAGCATAAATAATGAAATGTGCTATAAAAGTGTATCTTTGCGCACTTTTAAGATCAAGAGATATGATATTAGGCCATACCACTAGAAAAAATTTCACTCAAAATCCAAAAAACGATATACTTTCAGGTTTAACTGTAGCACTGGCTTTAGTTCCTGAAGCAGTCGCTTTTGCGTTCGTTGCTGGTGTAGATCCTTTAGTTGGTCTTTATGGCGCATTCATGATGGGAATTGTGACTGCTCTTTTTGGTGGTCGCCCCGGTATGATTTCAGGTGCAACAGGAGCTATGGCTGTTGTAATGGTTTATTTGATACAAAAAG
>CAJQQC010000171.1 GCA_905480385.1 uncultured Winogradskyella sp. | reverse complement strand
ACAAATCAAATACATTTTGTACCAATTCTATAATATCAAATTTCTCATAATCGAGACTCAAATCGCCAACTTCCAATTTGGTAATCATATCCAAATCTTTCAAGATATAGCTCAACCGCTCAACACCTTTACTCGCACGGTTTAGATATTTATCTCTTACATTTTTGTCATTGATTGCACCATCAAGTAAGGTTTCTATATAACCTTGAACAGTAAACAATGGGGTTTTTAACTCATGAGATACGTTTCCTAAAAATTCTTTACGATACTCTTCTCTAACCTTTAGTGTTTCGATCTGAATTTTTTTATCTCTAGCATATCTGTCAATCTCTTTGGTAAGGGTTGACATGTCTGTTGTAATGGGTTGCTGTCTTAAATCTGTAGATTCTAAAAGTGTTAGATCATCGTAAATTTTCTTTACGCGTCGGTAAATAAAATACTCTACTCTATGCTGTATAACTCCAAAACAAATTAGATAACATGCAAAAGGAAAGACTATAAATTCCTTATCTAATGTGTGAAAAAAATAAAGAAATAGTGCCATAAAGACTGTTGCCGAAATGGTAATTAAGGCAGCCGTTTTAAGAGCAAACTTGTAAGATTTTTTTAAGGGTTTTTGCATTAGTCTACAAACTTGTAACCAACACCTTTGACCGTTTTAAAGGATTTGTCACCTATTTTTTCGCGGAGTTTTCTAATGTGTACATCAATGGTTCTCCCTCCAACAATAACTTCATTTCCCCATACTTTATCAAGGATTTCTTCGCGCTTAAAAACTTTATTAGGCTTGGTTGCCAATAAAGATAATAATTCAAACTCTTTTCTAGGTAAAATTATATCTTGACCTTTGTTTGTAATTTTATATTCTTCTCTATTGATGACTAGCGCACCAACTTTAATAATGGTATCCAAAGGATTATCCGACTCTTTTAATCGCCTAAGTAAAGCCTTGACTTTACTTACCAATACTTTTGGTTTTATGGGTTTAGTGATATAATCATCTGCTCCTGCATCAAAACCAGCTACCTGAGAGTAATCTTCACCTCTTGCCGTTAAAAACGTTATAATGGTATTGCTTAAATCTGGAATTCCTCTTAGTTTTTCACAAGCTTCAATGCCATCCATCTCGGGCATCATGACATCTAATATTATCAGTTGCGGTTTGTATTTTTTTGCTTTTTCGATAGCCTCAACCCCATTTTTGGCAGTTGTCACTTGGTACCCTTCTGATGACAAGTTGTAACCAACAATTTCTAAAATATCAGCTTCGTCATCAACCAATAAAATTTTTATATCGTTTTTTTTCAAAATAAAGTAGAATTATAACTTTAGGTAAATATAATTATAATCCTAAAGAAAATTTACAGATTACAAATTGGTAACAATTACCTAACATTTGTCGACTAAAAATACACTTTATCGGATTAATAAAAGCTAATTTTAAATAATTGTAAAATGGAGTCTTAAATGCATTAAATCATTTATTTAAAGCCAATATTCTTCTTATATTTGAAGCTCTTACAAATACAAATAATTAATTATGAAAAAACTTTACTTTTTACTTTTTATGCTAATGGCCTTTACAAGTTATGGGCAAAACTTAGCCGCTAACGGTGGTTTTGAAAACTGGACTACTGGAACACCAGATGGTTTCACAACAATTGATTTTAGCACAACCGATTTAACTCAAAATACAAACGCAGCATTTGTAACAGAAGGCACAAGTTCTGCAAGTGTAAATGTATTAACCCAAAGTCAAGGGTCTACAGATATCAGACAAGATATCGCTTTGTTAGCTGGTGTTACATATACAATAAGCTTAGATGTTTATGCAACTAACAACGAAGCAAGAGCTCGTATCTTCAATGGTAACGGTTTTAACCCATCACAATACTCTGATGAAACACTCTTAAACCAATGGCAAACTCTTTCGTTTGAGTACACACCTACTGCAAATGAAGATTTCAATATGGGTATTCGTTTTTACGATTTAGCTACCAATTGGACAGCAGGTACACAGTCATCTTTATTTTATATAGATAATTTACAAGTATTAGCTGCTGTTGACCCTAGCATAGCTGTAACATCACCATCTTCAGGTACAGTTCTTAATCCTGGTACAACGAGTGTAGATTTGACTTGGGCTACAGCCAACTTAACAGGAAATGAATTTGTTAACGTAATTGTAAATATGGGAACTCCTAGTAGTGTTGCACCTACGGCTACACCTTTTGCGATTTCAACTACTAATGGTGCAAGTTATAACGTCACTGTTGAGTTAAGAGATGCAGGAAATACCCTATTAGACTCTGACATGACATCTTTCAGTGTTGCAACACCAAATACTGCAACTGATATTGCCGCACTAAGAGCAGGAACTATAGGTGATTTTTATGAATTATCAGGTGAAGCAATTATCTCTTACATAGTTACTGAAAACACAAGAAATCAAAAATACATACAAGATGGTACGGCAGGTATTTTGATTGATGATTCTGCTGGTACTCTAAGTACTTCTTTTAATATTGGAGATGGTATCACTGGTCTTAAAGGTACATTAGGACAGTTTGGTGGTGTCCTTCAATTTGTACCTGCTGAAAATGTAGCTACTGCAAGTTCTACAGGAAACACGATCACTCCTGAAGTTGTAACACTTGCAGATTTTGTTGCTAGTGGTGAAAATTATGAAAGTGAGTTAATTCAAATAAATGCATTATCTTTTTCAGACATAGGTTCTTTTGCTGACAACACAAATTATGCTGTTACAAGTGGTATGGATGCTAGTACGGTTCGTGTAGCATTTGGTGACGAAGACTTAATAGGTACTGGTATTCCTACTGTTCCTGGTTTTGTTATTGGTCTTGGTGGTGAGTTTAATGGAACTTATCAGATACTACCAAGGTATTATGCAGATGTTGAAAATGCTGTATTATCAAACAATGATTTCGAAACTAGAGAATTCTCAATCTACCCTAATCCAACAAACACTGGCAGCGTCAATATTACTTCTGTAAATGCAACACCAATTGCAGTTACTATATTTGATATTTTAGGTAAGCAAGTTAAAAATGCAACTATTTCTAACAACAGATTAGATGTTTCTAACTTAAAATCTGGTATCTATTTATTAAGATTAACACAAGATGGAGCAACTAGTACTAAGAAATTAGTGATTAGATAATCCTACAAAAAATTATATTCTAAAAAAGCGCTACCGATTGGTAGCGCTTTTTGTTTTGCTTAATTTTACACTATGATAGAAACGGATAACATTTTCAATATTTCTTCTGATAAAGAATTTAAAGATTTGACTTTAAAAGTCTTTAAATTTCAGTTTGAAAATAATCTGATATATCGCTCGTTTTGTGATTTGCTTTATAAACATCCATCAGATATAAAAGCGATTGAAGACATTCCGTTTTTACCGATTCAGTTTTTTAAATCGCATAATGTTCTAAGTTCTAAAGATTCTATTAAAAAAACCTTTACAAGTTCTGGCACAACAGGAAGTGTAACTAGCAAACATTATGTCACCGATTTAAGTGTCTATGAAGAGAGCTTCCAAAAAGGGTTTCAGCACTTTTATAATAACATAGAAGATTATGTAGTTTTGGCTTTATTACCTTCTTATTTAGAGCGTGATGGCTCATCCCTAATCTATATGGTAGATGATATGATAAAATCATCAAAGCATACTGAAAGTGGTTTTTATCTTGACAATTTAGATGAGTTAGCTAGCACTTTAAAAGTGCTAGAAGCCAAAGGTCAACAAACACTTTTAATTGGTGTGTCTTTTGCTTTACTAGACTTGGTAGAAAACTATGATTTTGACTTACAAAATACCATAATCATGGAAACTGGTGGTATGAAAGGTAGACGTAAAGAAATGATAAGAACTGAGCTTCATAATACTTTAAAAAAAGGTTTTGGTGTTACTAATATTCATAGTGAATATGGTATGACCGAATTGATGAGTCAAGCTTATTCAAAAGGTAACGGCATTTTTAAATGTCCGCCATGGCTAAAAATACTAATACGCGATACCGAAGATGCACTATCAGTAACTACAAATCAAACATCTGGCGGCATTAATATTATTGATTTGGCAAATATTAATTCGTGCGCATTTATTGCAACTCAAGACCTTGGCAAGGTCCACGTCGACAATACTTTTGAGGTTATTGGTCGTTTTAACAATTCTGATATCCGAGGCTGTAACCTTATGGTTTTGTAATCCTTACTTTTTTTGTTGTTTAGACGAATTTGATGATGTACGTATTACGTTTTCCTTTGTTAAGGATAACGTATGTACCATTAATCAAATCGTCAGAAGAAATCGTGTAGTCTTCTTTTACTTTTTCTTTATTTACAGACACAGAATTTTCTTTTAGTGCACGTCTTGCTTCACCATTAGAATTTAAGAATTCTGTTTTAGCAGACAAAGCTGCAATCATATCTAAACCACTGTCTAAATCAGATTTTGGCAGTTCGGCTTGAGGGACACCTTCAAAAACATCTAAGAATGTTTCTTCATCAATAGTCGCAATATCTGCTTTAAATGTTTTACTAAATAAAACGTTAGATGCACGCTCAGCATTTTCAAAATCTGCTATAGAATGTACCATTGTAGTAATTTCTTGAGCTAATCGTTTTTGTAAGCCTCGCTGATGTGGTGCTTCTTTATGAGATTTAACAATAGTTTCAATCTCCTCTTGTCCTAAAAAGGTAAAAATCTTGATGTACTTTTCAGCATCTTCATCACTTGAGTTTAACCAATATTGATAGAACTTATAAGGTGATGTTCGCTTGGCATCTAACCAAACATTGCCGCCTTCAGATTTACCGAATTTAGAACCATCACTTTTTGTAATTAAAGGACATGTGATTGCAAAACCTTTTTCGTTACCAATACGTCTTATCAATTCTGTTCCTGTGGTGATGTTTCCCCATTGGTCACTACCACCCATTTGTATCGTACAATTATTTGCTTTGTATAAATGTAAAAAATCGTAACCTTGAACGAGTTGGTATGTAAACTCTGTAAAACTCATACCGTCATTAGTAGACTCTGCAGATATTCTGTTTTTTACAGAATCTTTTGCCATCATATAATTGACAGTAATATGTTTACCAACATCACGAATAAACTCTAAGAATGAAAACTCCCTCATCCAATCGTAATTATTTACCAATTTAGCAGCGTTAGGTGTATCACTTTCAAAATCTAAAAAGTGAGATAATTGTGCTTTTATAGCTTCTTGGTTGTGTCTCAGTGTCGCTTCATCTAAAAGATTACGCTCGCTAGACTTACCTGATGGATCACCAATCATACCTGTAGCACCACCAACTAGCGCCAAAGGTTGATGTCCACAACGTTGGTAATGTGCTAATAACATGATTGGTACCAGATTACCAATATGTAAAGAATCTGCTGTTGGATCAAAACCAACATAAGCACTTCGCATCGCTTCACTTAAGTGTTCTTCGACACCTGGCATACTATCGTGCAACATGCCTCTCCATTTTAACTCTTCAACAAAATTCTGACTCATCAGTTCTTTAAATTGTATAATTATTGTAGCAAAGATATGTTTCCGCTTTAAAAGACAAAAGACAAATGCAAAAAAGCGTAAATTCGCTTTATGATTTTAGTTACAGGCGGCACAGGATTAGTTGGCTCACATTTATTATATGACCTTATCACAAAAGGTAAAAAAGTAAGAGCAACTTATAGACGTGCTCAAAAACTAGAATCTACTAAGCATGTGTTTTCTTACTATTCTAAAAATTGGGAAGCATTATACAATACCATCGAATGGATTGAAGCAGATATAACGGATATTCCAAAACTTCAAGATGCATTTATAAACATCACTCACGTCTATCATTGTGCTGCATTTATTTCTTTTGAACCCGACAAATACAGAACTTTGCGTCAAATAAATATTGAAGGAACTGCTAATATTGTTAATCTATGTGTTAGTCATAATATTAAAAAACTATGTTATGTTAGTTCTATTGCAGCGATTGGTCAGACCAATAATCCTGAAAAATTAATTACTGAACAAACATCTTGGAATCCTGAAGGAGACAATAGCGTTTACGCCATAACAAAATATGGAGCCGAACTCGAAGTTTGGCGAGGCTCACAAGAAGGTTTGGATGTTATCATTGTAAATCCAGGTATAATTTTAGGACCAGGTTTTTGGCGAAGTGGAGGAAGCGGAAGTTTGTTTAAGCAAATTTACAAAGGACCTAACTTTTATACAGATGGTGGCTCTGGATATATAGATGTTTTAGATGTTAGCGATATTATGATTCAGCTCATGGAAAGTGATATTAAAAACGAAAGGTATGTTCTGGTAGCTGAAAATCTACTTTTTAAGGATTTTAATCAAAAAACTAGTGACGCATTAGGGGTTTCAGCAAAACAGAAATTAGTCAAGCCATGGCAACTCAATATTTTATGGCGATTAGATTGGTTGAAGCATCAAGTTTTAGGTAAACGAAGACAACTATCAAAACAGTTAGCTAAAACTATTACTTCAGTTACCAAACACGATAATTCTAAAATAAAAACAGCATTAGATTTTGAATTTACATCAATTGATGAGAGTATAAAAAAGGTATCGGAACTTTTTTTGAAAGATCTAAAAAACTAATCACTGATTTTGAGAGCGTCTAAATTAGGATTTGCTTTTTGAACTTGCTTTGCTTTTTTGATAGAATCCTTTATTCTTGTTCTTTCTTCTTGTTCCTCTTTGTCAATAGCAACAAACTTTTCTTTTTCTGTGTTTAATCTTTCTTTTATTTTATCAATAATAGCTTTGTAAGCTTCTACATCATAAGCATAGTAATCGTTGCTTTTTGCAAATTGCAAACTGTCAATGTCGTATTTTTTTAGAATATAAAGCTCTGGATTAAGTCCATTTTTTTCAAGTTTTATACGGCTAATCCCTTTTGCTGAACTTACAATAAACATATCGTGTAAGACATCAACCATTTTTTCTCTACTAATCAGATTTTCTGGTTTTTCTGGCTTTAGGTTAGGTTCACATCCTAAAAAAGCAACTGACACAAAGAGTATTGTTATGAGTCTTTTCATCATTATCTATCAAAAGTCAATCTTTGGCCAGCTTTAATATCCATCACCTTGAAATTATTATACGCTAAAATACCATTAATAAAAGTATGTGTAATTCTGCTTTTAAAGGTATTGCCTTCAAAAGGTGACCAACCACATTTATAGAGTATATTATCTTTATTAACTGTCCAAGGGTTATTTAAATCGGCAACAACCAAATCGGCAAAATAACCTTCTTTTATATAACCTCTTTTTTCTACATCAAACAGAATAGCAGGATTATGGGCAGTTTTTTGAACGATGTTTTCTAAAGATATTCTTTCTTTATGGTAGTGTTCCAGTATGGCTACAAAAGCATGCTGTACTAAAGGTCCCCCAGAAGGAGCGCTTGTGTAGGGATTATTTTTTTCTTCAACGGTATGTGGGGCGTGATCTGTAGCAATGACATCAATTCTACCGTCTAAAAGTGCTTTCCAAAGTCCCTCTCTATCATCTACTGTTTTAACAGCAGGGTTCCACTTAATACGACTTCCTTTTGTTTTATAATCTTTATCAGAAAACCACAAATGATGTATACAGACCTCTGCTGTAATTTTTTTATCTTTTAATGGAATTTTATTAGTAAAAAGCTCTGTTTCTTTTGCTGTAGATAAATGAAAAACATGTAAACGTGCTCCTGTCTTCTTTGCTAATTCGATAGCTTTTGAAGATGACAAGTAACAAGCCTCTTCACTTCTGATTATTGGATGCATGTGCATGGGAATATCATCACCGTACTCAGCTTTTGCCTTAGCAAAATTTTCTCTTATAGTAGCTTCGTCTTCACAATGTACAGAAATTACTAAATCTGTACTCGAAAATATTTTTTCTAATATTTCTGGGTTATCTACGAGCATATTTCCTGTTGATGAACCTAAAAATAGTTTTAGTCCGGCTACAGATTTAGGATCAACTTTTAAAATTTCTTCTAAATTATCATTAGTACCACCAAACATAAAAGAATAATTGGCGTATGATGATTCTGCAGCTATAGCAAATTTTTCGTCCAACTTTTCAATAGTTGTGGTTTGCGGATTGGTATTTGGCATCTCTATAAAAGATGTAATCCCACCAGCTATTGCTGCTTTGGATTCTGTTTCAATATTTGCCTTATGAGTAAGTCCGGGTTCTCTAAAATGAACTTGATCATCAATCATACCAGGAAATACGTGATTCCCTTCGACGTCAATGACATTTACGTCAGCAGATTTTACACTTATTGAGGTATCTATCTCTTTGATAATATTACCTTCGATTAGTATGTCTCCTTCAATGATTTGACCTTCATTGACAATTTTGGCGTTTTTTATAAGTGTTTGCTTACTCATTATTTTTCTTTATTAAAGATGCTATTCCATTTAAGACTAATCACTCCAAAAATGGCCTCTGTAATTATTCCGCCAGACATTTTTGATTTGCCCTTAATACGATCTGTAAATATAATAGGAATCTCAAGAATTTTGAAACCTTTTTTATAGGCTTTAAATTTCATTTCTATCTGAAACGCATAACCGATAAACTTTATTTTATCTAAATTAATGCTTTCTAAAACATGTCTTTTATAACATACAAAACCTGCTGTTGGGTCTTGAATGTGCATTCCGGTGATTAGCTTTACATATAAAGATGCGCCATAGGATAATAAAATACGTGTCAACGGCCAGTTAACTACATTAACGCCATTGATATAACGCGAACCTACCACAACGTCAGAACTTGTTGTTTTAGTTGCGTCATATAATCTTACTAAATCATCAGGATTATGAGAAAAATCGGCATCCATCTCGAAAATAAATTGATAGTCTTTTTCTAGACACCATCTAAATCCATGAATATAAGCTGTACCCAAACCATTTTTATTTTCTCTAGACAAAAGATGTAATTTTTTTGGATAGCTAGTCATTAACTTATTGACTATTGACGCTGTTCCGTCAGGAGAATTATCATCTACCACAAGTACATGAAAATCTTTAGATAATGTAAAAACTGCCTCTACAATAGCTTTTATATTCTCTTTCTCGTTATATGTTGGTATGATGACTATTGCATCACTCATTGGCTCAGTAATTTTAGCAAATGTAAAGTTTTTGAATTATTCTTTACTGTTTATTTTGCTTTAAGGATTTAAATTATATTTCAGACTTTTCTTCTTAAATTAGCCCAATGCTAAGAGAATACTTTACTCAAGATTTATACATCAGCCTGCTTATTGGATGCCTTTTTCTTGTTGTAACTGTACGTCAATTATTTGCAACTAGATTTATTGATTTTTTGACTGTTATATGGAATGATAGATATATTAAGCTGTATGCTAAGGAACGAAAAAAATTAGATATTTTTAATGGCCTGTTATTTCTGAATTTTGCCATCACCACAGGTATTTTTATATTTCATACATACCTAACTTTAGATGATAGTAGCACATTTGAAGATAATTATTTATACCTCGTTTTTTTTTGTATTACAGCGATTATTTTAATTCTAAAGACCATTGTAGAACGTGTTATTGCCTATTTTTTTGAGTTTTCTGAATTTATTAAAGTTTATCTCTTTCAGAAATCTGCTCAAAAGAATATTTCAGGACTTTTATTGTTACTCAGCAATATTTTGTTATTATTCAGCAGTTTAGATAAAAAACTGATAATATATTCATCATTAATTGTATTATCATTAGTTAATATCAGTGGTTTTATAAGATTCTTAAGACTCTATCAAAAAGCTATATTTTCTAATTTTTTCTATTTTTTGTTGTATCTTTGCGCTCTCGAAATTACACCTTATGTTATTTTGTATAAGGTATTAAAAGATTATTTCGGATAAAAAAGCGTTTAGTGTATGAAAGTAAAAACGATATTGGTTTCACAACCTGAGCCTAAAATTGAGAATTCACCTTACTTCGACTTACAAGATCGTCAAAAAGTAAAAGTAGATTTTAGACCGTTTATTCATGTTGAAGGCTTAGAAGCCAAAGAGATAAGACAACAAAAAATTGATTTAAGTAAGTTTTCTGCAATCATACTAACAAGTAGAAATTCTGTAGATCATTTTTTTAGAGTTGCTGAAGAAATGCGTTTCAAAGTACCAGATTCTATGAAATACTTCTGCCAATCTGAAGCAGTAGCTTATTATTTGCAAAAATATGTAGTTTACAGAAAACGTAAGATTTATGTTGGTAAGCGTACCTTTGAGGAGCTTTCTCCATTAATCAAAAAATACAAAGACGAAACATTTTTGTTGCCGACTACAGACAAGGTAAAACCAATTATACCAAGTACTTTAGACAATCTTGGAGTAAAATGGACTCAGGCGACATTTTACAAAACTGTAATTAGTGATTTATCTGATTTAGAAAATGTGACATACGATATTTTAGTATTCTTTAGTCCTTCTGGTATAGAATCTTTATTCCATAATTTTCCAGATTTTAAACAGAACGAAACACGTCTAGCAGTATTTGGAAATACAACAATAAAAGCTGTTGAAGCAAAAGGGCTTCGTGTAGACATTGCAGCTCCAACTCCTGAAACACCCTCAATGACTATGGCATTGAAAAAGTACATAGACCAAGTCAATAAAGGAAAATAATTTTTTTAACCCAATAAATAAAAAAAGCGATTCAAAATATTGAATCGCTTTTTTTATGCTAAGTTTTTCTTTGTGTTATAAAGAATAACGCTGTGGGCCACCTCTTCTAATTTCTTCTGAAGCATACCTTTCAAACTGCTTAAAGTTGTTTCTAAATTCATTAGAAAGTTTAAAAGCCATTTTATAATAAGCCTCGTCATCATTCCAAGTCGTTTTAGGACTCAATACATCTGATGGAACTCCTGGACAACTTCTTGGTTGAGCAACTCCAAAAACAGAATGGATATGATAATTCTCATAATTATAAAGACCTAAATCACCATTCAATACGGCATTAATCATTGCTCTGGTATACTTTAATTTTATTCGAGTTCCAAAGCTATAAGGTCCACCTGTCCAACCTGTATTAACTAACCATACATTTACACCTGCGTCTTTCATCTTTTTACTTAGCATTTCTGCGTATTTAGTAGGATGCAAAGGCATAAAAGGAGCTCCAAAACAGGCTGAAAAACTTGGAATTGGTTCTGTAACTCCCGCTTCTGTTCCTGCAACTTTTGCCGTATATCCAGAAATAAAATGATAGGCAGCTTGGCTGGGTGTTAATTTAGAAATGGGAGGTAAAACACCGAATGCATCGGCTGTTAAGAAAAATATATTTTTGGGGTTTTTACCTTTAGAAGGTTTTTGAATAATTTCAATATGATCAATGGGGTAACTTACTCTTGTGTTTTGCGTAATAGAAGTATCTGAAAAATCAACAACTCCT
>CAJQQC010000170.1 GCA_905480385.1 uncultured Winogradskyella sp. | reverse complement strand
AATTTACATCACTTCCAGATAATTCGGTTTTGAAAAACTCGGGATTCGGTTTTGATATTTTCTTTGCAAATGGACATACCGACAAGCAAATGATTCCTATAATAAATTACAAAGGAAAAACGATTTGTTTTATGGCAGATTTACTACCAACGGCTGGGCATTTACCAATCCCTTTTGTTATGGGTTACGACACAAGGCCTTTGTTAACCCTGGATGAAAAAGAACAATTTTTAAATCTTGCTGCTAATAATAATTATTACTTATTTTTAGAGCATGATGCACATAATCCAATCATCACTGTAAAACAAACTGAAAAAGGTGTAAGGCTCAACGAGGTCTTTGCCTGTGAAGATATTTTCTAAACTATATATATTATGAAATACAACAAGGCCTTTCTAGTCGCATACATCCTAATAGCCTTCTTTTTAATAAGCTGTGGTGGTTCTCCCCTAATCTCTACGCCAGTAGAAAACATAGACGCCTCACCACTAAAAGTTTTAGAATTAACAAATGCTGAAAAAGAAAACTGGGGCCATTTAGACCTTGAAAAAGACACTATTCCTGGAATGGGTGTTGATAGAGCCTATGCCGAAATACTAAAAGGCAAAAAAGGTAAAAAGGTTATAGTAGCTATTATCGACTCTGGTATTGATATTAATCATGAAGATTTAGATGGTGTTATTTGGACTAATAAAAATGAAATTCCTTATAATGGAAAAGACGATGACAACAATGGTTATGTTGATGATGTTCATGGTTGGAATTTTTTAGGTGACACCTACAATGAACAGTTAGAAATGACGCGTCTAGTCGCGAGTGGCGATACAAGCTCCCAAAGGTTTACTGAAGCTAAGGCAGACGTTGAGAAAAGCTATAATGAAGCTTTACAAACCAAAAAAAACATTGACGCTTTACTGCAACGGATTCCACCGGCTCAAGAAACCCTAAAAAAACACTTAGAAAAAAACGATTACACTAAAGATGATGTTAGAAAAATCAACCCCGATACTGAGGACTTGGGTCAAGCTAAAGGTTTACAAATGTTCTTATACAACAACAACCTAACCCTAAATCAAATTAAAGAAATTGGTGAATCTTACAACGACCAATTAAATTATAATTACAATGTTAATTTTAAAGGCCGCAAAACAGGCGATAATCCTGATGATTTTAATGACAAACCAGGTTATGGTAATGGCAACGTAAAACCTATTAAAAAATCTGAGAGTCACGGGACACATGTGGCCGGTATAGTTGCTGCTAAAAGGAATAATGGTAAAGGCGCTAACGGTGTTGCAAACAACGTAGAGATTATGTCGATAAGAGCTGTGCCAAATGGTGATGAATATGATAAAGATATAGCAAAAGCTATTCGCTATGCTGTTGATAATGGTGCCTCAATTATAAACGGTAGCTTTGGGAAATCGTACTCTCCTCACAGTGATTGGGTTAGAGAGGCTATAAAATATGCGGCTGATAAAGATGTATTGATTGTTCATGCGGCAGGTAACGATAGTAACGATATTGATATAGAACCAAATTTTCCTGCAGATAACATTGATGGATTTGAAATTGCAGAAAACTATATTTCTGTTGGAGCTTTAGCTCCTACATACGGAAGCGGAATGGTCGCGGGTTTTTCTAACTACGGTGATATAAACGTTGATGTTTTTGCGCCTGGTGCCCAAGTGTATTCTACAACCCCAGAAAACGAATATGACACCAAAGGAGGAACTTCTATGGCTGCGCCTGCTATTGCTGGGTTAGCAGCATTATTACGTTCTCAATACCCTAAGTTGACTGCTGTACAAGTTAAAAAGGTAATATTAAATTCCGGCTTACAATTAACAACAAAAGTGGTTGTGGGAGGTGATGCGAGTAACGTACAACCATTTTCAAATTTATCTAAAACTGGACGAATTGCTAATGCTTATAACGCCTTAATAATGGCTTCAAAATTATAATATAAACTATGAAAAAAACACTTTCAATTTTTGCTTTAGCCGGATTATTATTTTCTTGTGGTAGCTACGATAAAGCTGTTGCCAATCCACCTCTGCCTTCTGTAGTAAATTCAAGCAACGCAGAATGGCTTCAACATGTCGATTACAAAATGAATATCGACATGAATACAACAACTTACCAATACAAGGGTGATCAGACTTTAGTTTATACTAACAACTCTCCCGATGTAATAAACCGTGTGTATTACCACTTATACTTCAATGCGTTTCAACCCGGTAGTGAGATGGATGTGCGGTCGCGTACAATTGCAGACCCAGACAGGAGAGTTGGTAATAGGATTAGTAAGTTAAAGCCAAATGAAATTGGATATATAAAAGTGAACTCTTTATCTCAAAACGGAACAACTCTTAATTACGAAACTGTAGGAACGGTTCTAGAAGTTAAACTATCAAAGCCTATACAGCCTGGAGAAAAAGTAACTTTTAAAATGGACTTTGATGCACAAGTGCCTGTTCAGATTCGTCGTTCAGGAAGAAATAATTCCGAAGGTGTGGCGCTTTCTATGACGCAATGGTATCCAAAACTAGCTGAATATGACGATGAGGGATGGCATGCTGACCCATATATAGGTCGGGAGTTTCATGGCGTTTGGGGTGATTTTGATGTCTCTCTTACCATAGATAAGGATTATGTTGTTGGCGGTACAGGTTATTTACAGGGTGAACCAGTAGTTAGTGGTTCTAAAAAAACGATTCGCTTTTTAGCACCAAGGGTTCATGATTTTACTTGGGCCGCTGATAAAGATTACATTCATGACACATATCAAGTTTCAAATGGTCCGCTTTTAAATTTCTATTACAAGAGAGATTTACCTGCTGAAAACTTAAAAAACTGGAAAGATTTACAGGCTGATACAGCTAAGTTGATGAAGTTTTTCTCTGAAAATATTGGGAAATATCCTTATGACCAATATTCGGTAATTCAAGGCGGTGATGGTGGTATGGAGTATGCAATGTCTACGTTGATAACCGGAAAACGAAGTTACGGCAGCTTGCTTGGTGTAACAGCACATGAATTGGCGCATACTTGGTTTCAATTTTTATTGGCTTCTAATGAGGCTAAACACGAGTGGATGGATGAGGGTTTTACAAGTTATATTTCTGCTTTAGCAATGAACTCTTTACGTGATGAACCAAGAGAAAACGCAACCTCTGGTTCTTATCGTGGTTATATTGGTTTAGCTAAATCTGGTAAAGAACAACCCTTAACAACTCATGCTGATCGTTACAAGTATAATGGTGCATATGGCGCTGCTGCATATTCAAAAGGAGCCGTTTTTATAGCTCAGTTAGGTTATGTTATTGGTGAAGACAATTTAAAGAAAACTTTAAAAAGATACTTTAATGATTTTGCGTTTAAACACCCAAAACCAATGGATGTTATAAGAACCGCTGAGAGAATAACAGATTTTGAATTAGACTGGTACCTTATTGATTTTGGGCAAACAACAAACACTATCGATTATGGTGTAAAGTCTGTAAATGGAAAAACGGTAATTCTTGAGCGTATAGGGCAAATGCCAATGCCAATAGACCTTTCTGTTACTTATACAGATGGCTCAAAGGAGGGTTTTTATATCCCGCTACAAATGATGCGTGGTGAAAAACCAACAGACGCAACAATTATTGACGATTGGGCTTGGGCTTACCCAACCTATACATTTAAGACCCTTAAAGATGTGGCCTCTGTGGAAATTGACCCATCAGGAATGATGGCTGACATTAATAAAGAGAATAATAAAAAATAAAGTTGCTTGGTTTTGGTAAAAAAGGCGCCTAAATAGCGCCTTTTTTTATTATTTATATCGGTCTAAACCTTTGTACATATCGTTTTTGAATACCTGAACTCTAGTGTACAGTTTTTGTTATTAATAGCTTCAAGAGCTTCTATACACTTTTTCCTGGAGAAATAGTTGTCTGTTAGTAAACAAAACTCTTACTCTGCTCCTATTCTTAAGGGGTTTTTTGAAATTAGATTGTCGCTTAGCATTTTATCTAAAGCCTTTAAATCTTTAAAAAGGCTATCTGTTTACATTGCTTTTTCCTCTAGTCAATCTAGTTGTGTTAGTTTTAGTTACCCCCATAATTAATGAACCTTAATTGATTAAAATAATGTAAGTTAGGCTAAGATACTTGTTAATAATATGGTTTTTGTTATATCAATTTTTTAGATGTGCTTGACAATAAAAAGGATATGCTACATTTGTAATTATTAAACACTCTGTATGAACCTTAAATACTCCAAAAAGGACAAACTTAAAAGTAAAAAGCTTATAGAAAAACTATTCTCGGAGGGTAAAGTAATAACTCTTTTTCCTTTGCGCTTGGTGTATTTAAAAACAAGTTTTGAAGACAGTTCTGTCGTTAAAACCGGTATTTCTGTTAGTAAAAAATTGCATAAAAACGCAATAGATAGAAACAAAATAAAGCGATTGTTGCGAGAGGTTTATCGCTTAAACAAACCAAAATACTTTAACAATAGTTCAACACCGTACGCGTTTATGATTTTGTACATTGGTAAAGAAAAACCAACGTTTGATGGTGTGAATACTAAAACCCAACTTCTTTTTCAAAAATTTTTAAAACACACATCTATAGATGAAACGATTTCTTAATAAAAAAATAATCTTGCTCTTTGCCATTTTCTTAGTGTTTTTGAGTACATCCGCTTTTAATTCTAACTTCTTTGAAATAGCTAAGCAAATAGAAATATTCACAACCATGTTTAAAGAATTAAACATGAATTATGTTGATGACACCAATCCTGGTGATTTAATGGATGTAGCTATTAAAAGCATGTTGGGTGAATTAGACCCATATACTTGTTTTTATAACGAACAAGATGTACAATCATCAAGAATAAACAATGCTGGCGATTATACAGGGATTGGTGCTAATGTTAGAACCATGAAAGATAAGTTAGTAATTGTAGAACCCTATAAAGATTACGCCGCTGATAAAGCTGGTTTAAAAGCCGGAGATGAGATTATAAAGATTGATAATATTAATATTACTGATTTTGAAGACGACGCAGGCAACTTGTTACAGGGTGCGCCAGGATCTAAAATAACGTTGACTTACAAACGGCAAGGGAAAATAAATACTACTAATGTAATTCGAGAATCTTTAGAAATTAACGCGGTGCCACATTACTCCATGATTAATGAAGATACAGGTTATATTGTTCTGAGAAAATTTAATAAAAAGGCTTCTTCACAAACGATTAAAGCCTTGAGCTCTTTAAAGAATCTTGGGGCAAAAAACATCATCTTGGATTTAAGAGGGAATCCTGGTGGGTTACTGAACGAAGCGGTGAATATTGTAAATATATTTGTCCCTAAAGGTCAACTTGTGGTAACCACAAAATCTAAGGTAAAAAAATACAATAAGACCTATTATACACAACGAGAACCTATAGATTTGGATATTCCTATTGTTGTTTTAATAAATGGTAGGTCGGCTTCGGCAAGCGAAATTGTTTCGGGTGCTTTACAAGATTTAGATCGTTGTGTTGTTATTGGCTCCCGTAGTTTTGGAAAAGGCTTGGTACAACGACCAAAACCTCTAACATACGGTACTCAAATGAAAATTACTATCTCTAGATATTATACACCCTCTGGGCGCTGTATACAGGCTTTAGACTATTGGAATAGAGATGAAAAAGGTAATGCCACACGAACAAGAAAAGAAAATTATAAGGCTTTTAAAACAAAAAAAGGGCGCTCTGTTTTTGACGGTGGTGGTGTACAACCAGATATAGAGATCGCTGAATCTAAACAAACACCAATTTCAAAGGCTATAACGGACGAAAACCTGATTTTTGATTTCGCGACAGACTATTATTACAAAAATCAGATTACAGATTTTAACGAGTATGAATTTTTAGAAAATGATTTTCAAAAATTTAAGACTTTCTTAAATTTAAATAACTTTAATTTTGAAACTAAAACTCAAAAAGCTTTTGAGAACGCCATACAGATTGCAGAGGAAGAAGAGCTAGATACTAGTATCTCTTTAGAATATAATAAATTAGTTTCTGCCTTGGAACGTTATAAAACCTCTGCAGTCAATAGAAATAAAGAGAAACTTTCTGCTTTGATTAGAGACGAAATTATAAAGCGTTATTTTTACTCTGAGGGGTTATATGAGTATTATAAAGCTAATAATCCAGAAATTAAAAAGGCTATATATATACTTTCTGATCCGTCGGAATATAATAAAGTTTTAAAATAAAAACTTAATTTTTTATATATTTAGCAAAACCCTTTATAATGAAAAGGTTCTGTTTTCTTACTTTTTTTTGTTTTCAAACAGTAATTGCTCAAAAAGAAATTAAGCATATTGTCTATTTTGAAACTGATAAATACTCCATACCAGAGACAGAAATGCATCGTTTACTTCTTTTTTTAGATGATATAGAATCTATTGACATTCAGAAGATTTCTATTTATGGTTTTTGTGATGATAGAGGAAGCCACTCATACAATATGAGTTTATCACAAAATCGTGCCAATACTATAAAACAGGTATTTACAAATAAAGAATTTGATAATTCTTTAATCTCTAATACTGATGGAAAAGGAGAGCTTCTTCTTAAGATTATAAAAGATAACCATGTTGATAAAATAAGAGGACTTAATAGAAAAGTTGAAATTATTGTTTTTCCTGTTTTTCCTGCTCGAGAAAATAATTTCAATTCACAAAGGCTCGAAGATATATTAAACGGTGATTTGATAGTTGGTGAGAAAATATTGTTAGAAAACTTATTGTTTGAACGTGGTTATAGTTATCTTATACCTGAATCTAGGGTTTTATTAAGTACAATTGCTAAAATATTAAAAAAACGTAAAGATATCCACTTTACTATTCAAGGACATGTTTGTTGTACTAACGGCGAACGAGATGCTATCGACGGGAGAACAAAGAAACGTAACCTTTCACAAGCAAGAGCTAAGTATATTTACGAATATCTATTAAGGAAAGGAGTTAGTAGTAGACGTATGAAATATATTGGTATGAAGCGAAAATTTCCACTTGGTGGGCCTCAGCGTTTAGATAGACGTGTTGAGTTGTTAGTTACTAAAGTTGGAAGCTAAAAGTTTTAATCCTTTTTCATTTTTATATGAGGTATGCCGTCTTCAAGGTACTCCTCACCTACTTCTAAAAAACCTAGATTATTATAAAAAGTCTTTAAGTATGTTTGTGCTGATATTATAATTGATTCTTTATTATATTCCTCTTTAACCACGTTAATAGATGCTTTCATTATTTCGTAACCATATTTATATTTACGTTCTTTTTCTGAGACAACTACTCTACCTATACTTGATTCTTTAAAATAATCTCCGGGCTTAAAAATTCTAGTATAAGCAACCAACTTCTGGTCTTTATAACCTAAAACGTGTATTGCTTGTTCGTCTTTACCATCAATATCTTGGTAAACACAATCTTGTTCTACAACAAAAACTTCACTTCGAAGCTGAAGCAAATCGTAAAGTTGTTTGATATTTAATTCTGAAAAGTGTTTGGTTTTAATTTTTAATTTCATAGACTGTTTATGTTATATAAACGTCAGCAAAGATAAAATATAGATTTATATGTTATCATAAATTAAAAAACCTAGACAAATTTTGTCTTGCTTTTTATATATAATTGATGACCAAATAAATTATACAAATGTGATAACTGTATAAAAAATTAAAAAGTTATACCTTTTAAATTTATGAAATGAAATACAAATATCATCTATAGTATACCTTAATCTTGAACTATTACGGTTTTTTTATCACACTTTCCATACTCTGGTTGAATATTTATATGATTTATTCTGTATGTATGATATAGTTTTTTTTCTATTTGATATAAAATCTTATTAAATTTTGAAAGAGATATATCTTCTGTAAAATCAATATGTGCCTCTAGATGAATTTCATTCTCATTAAGTTGCCAAACATGGACGTGATGCACATTTTTTATTACATCAATTTCTTGTATATCTTTAACTATATCATCTATTTGTATATCTTCTGGTGTGAATAACATTAAGACTCGTGTAGAATTTTTAAGTAAATCCCAACCCATAATTACAAGATATAAAGCAATTATAAATGTAAGAACACTATCTACCCAATATATCTCATAATATTTCATTAAAATACCTCCAACTAAAACAGCAACACTAGCCATCATATCTGTTATTAAATGAAGGTAGGCACTTCTCATATTCATGTTATCCTCTGCATTACTCTTTAATAATAGTACACTAAAACCATTACCTAAAATTGCAATAACAGATAACCAAACTACTAAGTTAGATTCTATATTTTGTGGATTCTGAAAACGCTCTATAGCTTCAAAAATAAGTAAAATTGCAACCACAACTAATGTAAATGCGTTGATAAAAGCAGCTAATATTTCTGCGCGTTTATATCCAAAAGTCCTTTTTAAGGATGCTTTCTTTTTTACTAATTTATTAGCTATATAGCTAATTATAAGAGAGATTACATCACTAAAATTATGTAATGCATCACTTAATAAAGCTAAGCTACCAGACACAATACCTCCAATGACTTGAGCTATTGTAATCGCTATATTTAAAACTATAGAAATTAAAAGATTTCGGCTATTAAGATCTCTATGATTATAAGGATGATTATAAGAATGGCCTTGTCCCATATTTTAATAAGATATAGGGATTTTACTAACTCGGTTTTGATGCCTTCCTCCTTCAAATTTTGTTTCTAAAAAAGTATCTACCATTTTTATAGCTTGAGGTATAGCAGTATATCTTGCAGGAATACAAATAATATTAGCATTATTATGTTGACGAGTTAGTACTGTAATTTCACTCATCCAGCAAATTCCGGCACGAACATTAGGATATTTATTAGCTGTCATAGCTACGCCGTTAGCGCTACCGCAAATTAAAATACCAAAATCTACTTTATTTTCATTAACATCTTTTGCAACAGGATGTACAAAGTCAGGATAATCTACGCTTTCAAAACCATCCGTTCCATAATTAATAACACTTATCCCTTTGTATTTAAGATGTTTAATAATAGCTTGCTTATAATCTGGACCCGCATGATCGTTACCTATAGATATTGTCATTTTTATTATATATTTTACTCTATACAAATTTACAATTATTTAGAGATGGTTGATAGATTTATTGATTACATGTTAATAACTGTTTACAAGTATTTAAAATAATAATTAGGTTTATATTTTAATTTTTACAAACAAAAATTAATGTAGAACTACCAAAAAAGTTAGTCTTTAGTTTTTAAGGAGTTATCACACGTAAAAAAAGTGATACTAACGTTTTATTTCTATTTACTTATTAAAAAATATGTGTTAAGTAAGTTTATTAACAGCCGTGTATAGTTTAATAATAATTCTGATTTATAAGACGTTACATATCTAATAAGTTGTTAATAGAAAACTGTAAATCACTTTTACTATAAAATTCTAAAAAAGTTATACCAGTTATCAACAGACTATAATAACCATTATTTTATTTTTTAAATTTTAAAAGAAAAATGATATATATGTTATAATTGTGGATAACTGTAATTTTTTATTTATTTAACCTTAAATAAATACCATTAAATATTAATAGCTTAAGTTTGTACCAAACTTAATATAATTACTTCACTTCATATTGAGTTGATTTAGAAAGAATTCCTGACACTTTCAGGAAAATGAAAATGACAAATAATTAAATGAAAAAACGAAGAAAAAAGAAATCCAAGAAAGGGATTTCTAACCTTACTAATACAATTCTTAGTATACTAAAAAAAGAAAGAAACAAATCCTTTAACTATAAACAAATTGCCGCTATTCTTAGTGTTAACGATGCTAGTAGTCGTAACCAAATTATAAAAACTTTAGCAAAACTTACAGCTAGAGAAGAAATAGAGCAAGTAGACCGAGGAAAATTTAAAGCTATTCTTACTGCAGAATACAATACAGGTATTTTTGATGCCTCATCAAGAGGAAATGGTTATATAATAAGTGATGATTTTGAAGAAGATATTTTTATAGCGTCAAACAATACTAATAAAGCATTACATGGAGATGAAGTAGAATTCTATACATACAAACGTAAACATCGTGGTAAGCAAGAAGGAGAAATTACAAACATCCTTAACCGTGCAAAAACCGAGTATGTAGGCACGATACAAATACAAGAAAAAAAGAATTTTGCCTTTGTAGTTTGTGATAGTAATAAAATGTACAAAGACATTTTTGTGCCTATCAATAAAATAAACAAAGCAGAAGATGGTGACAAGGTATTAGTAAAACTAGCAGATTGGCCAGAAAAAGCCGATTCTCCTTATGGAAAAGTTATAAAAGTTCTTGGAAAACCAGGAGAACATAGTACTGAGATTCATGCCATCTTAGCGGAATATGGTTTACCATTAGAGTTTCCGCATGATGTTGAAGAATATGCTAATAATCTTGATATCTCTATTACACCAGAAGAAATAAAAAAGCGACGAGATATGCGTAAAGATTTAACATTTACCATTGATCCAAAGGATGCAAAAGATTTTGATGACGCTTTGTCTTTTAAAGTTTTAAACAATGGTTTGTTCGAAATAGGAATTCACATTGCAGACGTATCTCATTACGTCAAACCAGACACTATTTTAGATAATGAAGCTTATGAAAGAGCAACTTCTATATACTTAGTGGATCGTGTTGTACCAATGTTACCAGAACGTTTATCAAACGGTGCGTGTTCTTTAAGACCACACGAAGAAAAATATACATTTTCTGCAGTTTTTATAATGAATGATAACTGTGAGATTAAAGATCAATGGTTTGGTAGAACAGTAACTTATTCAGATGCACGTTTTGCTTATGAAGAAGCTCAGGCTGTAATAGAAAACAACTCAAAATTTTTAATCATATCTAATAAAGACCAGAAGCCACAAATAAATACAACTATTCCTCAAGAGGTCTCCTTAATAGATAAAGAATATAATACTGAAGTAGATATAGCTGAAGCTATCTTAGTTTTAGATAGACTAGCAAAAAAAATGCGAGCTCGCCGAATGCGAGAAGGTGCTATTTCTTTTGATAAAGTTGAAGTAAAATTCAA
>CAJQQC010000169.1 GCA_905480385.1 uncultured Winogradskyella sp. | reverse complement strand
CGGTTTTGGAATAAAAGGTGAAGGTAGAGTTAAGAATCCCTTATATTTAGATGAAGACATAGATTTACAACCAATAAGAACTCCTAGTGCTCTCAATGTGGCTTACCAAGATGTTATGCTTTGGAATGGTCAATTTGGTGGGACTGGAACAAATGCTGGTACTGAAGATAATTGGACAATTGATACACCTAAAGAAGCCAATAATTTTGGGTTTCAAGGGGTGGAAACTCAAGTTATTGCTGGATTGGGCGTACACAGATTGTTAATAGATGAAGATGAAATTATTAACTCGCCTTACAAAAATATGTTTGATTTGGCATTTCCTAACGATGCACCAGAAGATAGATATTCCAAGATAAATGCATCTCTAGCTATTGCAGCTTTTGAACGCACATTATTACCTAATCAATCTCCTTTCCAAGAATGGCTTAAAGGCAATGAAAATGCTATGAGTGAACAATCATTAAATGGTGCAAATGTCTTTTTTAATCAAGGAAAATGTTTTACATGTCATTCAGGTCCGGGGTTAAATAGCATGACATTCCATGCTATTGGAATGAATGATTTAGCAGGCGAAGAAATTAATACTGTAGTTGACATGGCAACTGCTAAAGGAAGAGGAGGATTCACACAAAATCCTGATGACGATTTTAAGTTTAAAACCCCTCAACTATATAATCTTAAGGATGTAAAATTTTATGGTCACGGAGGAAGTTTTCAAACTATCAAAGATGTAATAGAATATAAAAATAATGGTATAGCAGAGAACAACTTGGTACCTGCTAATAAACTTTCCCCAAACTTTACAGGTTTGGAATTGACTGATGAACAGATAAATGATTTAGTTTCGTTTTTAGAAATTGCTTTGTATGATAATAATCTTAATCGTTTTGTTCCGGATGCTCTACCTACAGGAAATTGCTTTCCCAACGCTGATAGTGATTCTGCAGCTGATTTAGGGTGTGATTAAATCTATTTAAATCCTCAAAAAATATAAAATATTTATTCAGGTACTTAAGATGTTCTTCGGGAAATAAATATGTATTTTAAGTTAAAGCGGCTTCTATTAGCTGCTTTTTCTGTAACTTAATAAAACGTATTGTTAACTCAACAATTAATTAGGATAACTCTTTTCTATCATAGTCAATAATTAAATAATATTTTATTTGTAGTGTTAAATCGAAATTAAAATCAATAAACACTTCAACATTTAATACTTTTATATTATGAAACGAGCTTGTTCAAAAATTTATCACCCAAGGAGAATGTCCAATAGCGAACAACATGTGACATATGAAAACAATAAACATAGACACATGAAAACAATTATCCCTTTTTTACTCTTATTAATAATGGTTTCTAGTTGCAAAACTATAGACAGCCCAAAGTCTACTACTGACGAAAGAGAAAACGCTCTAGTAGAAGACGACACTGTTATTATTAATAGTGATGAGAATACTTATGAGATTATAATTATAGAACCCGGTTTTAATGCTTGGTTGGCTAGCACAGCAAGACCGAGACTTTACTATACGCAAGAGTTTATGGAAGCGCGTAACCAAATATATGTTACCAATTGGAATATTAGAGTTAACCAGCCACAGCAGTTTGACCCAAACTTATACGAATTACGGATTGACTATGACCGTTTTGAAGATTACGGTTATGATATCAACTACAAACTATATAACTACTTTATATACTTTCAGTTAACTTATAAGCAAAAATTAGGACCATTTGTACCAAGAATTTAACGTAAATTTGTAATGTTTTTAAAACGCTATGAAAAAATTTAAAAAACGCTGGGATATAACCCAAAATTGGCAGCTTTTGTTTCCGCTTTTTGGGTTATTATCTTTAGGTTACACCTCTTATAAGATATCTAATACTATTGTTAGTGATTTTGGTCTTATAACCATTATATTACTAACAATAGTTTTAAGTTTTGCTTTGCTAAAATTTACATTATTTCTATTCAAAAAATTAGAAAAAAAATGGATTTTGGATGCCAAATGGGAAATGATACGCGTATTTATAGTATTTGCTATCACTGGTAGCTCTTCGATGTTAGTAGGTAGACCTATCATTGAAATGATAGGAATTACTAAAGAAAACTTAAACCCTATACTCTATTGGGTTTTATTTATTATTATTGGATTGATTTTTTATCAAATTTTATTAGTTACATTTGGATGGCTGTTTGGGCAATACAAATTCTTTTGGAATTTTGAAAAGAAAATGCTCAGACGCTTTGGCTTAGGACGATTTGTAGATTGAAAATTAATACAGAACATAACATCTTTAGAATTATAGCAATTACACTTGTATTTGCTATAATAACACCTGCCATAGTTAAGTTTTCTCATGGATTGCAGAATCACGAACATGAGGTTTGTTTTGGTGAGTCTACATCGCACCTTCATGAAATGGATATTGATTGTGATTTCTACAAGTTTAAACTCAATACGTCCTATTATTTCGATACTCCTGCGTTTGAAACGGTTTCGAATGTTGAAGCTAAAACATTAAATGTATCTTATTATTTCTTTTTAAGAACACATCAGCAAAATTCTTCTTATTTAAGAGGACCGCCTTCTTTAGTATAATTTCCGAAATTCTCTATTTAAAATAACCTTCTAAAACATGACTGATATGTAGTCACATGTTTTATACTATTCATTATTAACAATGAAGTACTATCTACTAGTAGCTTTGTCTGTATTGAGCTTAATAGGATTTTCAAAAGAATGTGATCATATCTTTTTAGGCGAACTATCTGATTTTCATGACAAGACACCTATTATTGGTGCTACTATATTTATCCAAAATTTAGATAAATATGTTACATCAGATATCGAC
>CAJQQC010000168.1 GCA_905480385.1 uncultured Winogradskyella sp. | reverse complement strand
AAGAGAACATCTTCTCTGTTGGCATATTCCCAGTAAGCTCATCTTTTGCCATTGGACATCCACCAAAACCTTGTATAGCACCATCAAAACGACGACAGCCAGCTTTATAGGCAGTATCCACTTTCTCAAACCAAGTCGTTGGTGTGGTATGTAAGTGTGCACCAAACTCTATACTTGGGTATTTAGGAATTAAGTTAGAAAATAAATAGTTGATATTTTCGGAGTTTGAACTACCAATGGTATCGCTCAAGGATAAAATCTTAACTCCCATATTCGCTAACTTTTCGGTCCACTCGCCAACGATATCAACATTCCATGGGTCGCCATAAGGATTACCAAATCCCATAGAGATGTAAACAACCACTTCCTTATAACTTTTATCTGCAATCTCTAAAATCTCTGAAAGCGTAATTACAGATTGTATTATAGTTTTGTGCGTATTACGCATCTGGAAGTTTTCTGAAATAGAAAAAGGGAATCCTAAACAATCTATTTCAGAATGTTTTGAAGCATCATTCGCGCCACGCGTATTAGCAATAATTGCTAAGAGTTTACTTGTAGTTTTACTTAGATCTAATTGCGCTAAAACCTCGGCTGTATCTGCCATTTGCGGAATGGCTTTGGGAGATACAAAACTCCCAAAATCAATAGTATCAAAACCTACGCGCAACAACGACTGAATATATTGTACCTTATTTTTCAGTAGGTATCCAATCTTTAATACCTTGCATGGCATCTCTTGGACATTCAATAAGCTTTACGTAGTTTTTCATGTGGATCAAATATAAGACTTAGTCAGTCTTTTTCATAGTAAAATGAATATTGCTATACCGACAAAAACAACAATCTGAAGCCACTTAAAAACAATTCCTGAGTATTTGTTCTCTAATGTATAGCGTTTTATCAACCCCGCTAATAATGCAATAGAAGAAAAAATAATAAAAGATACAAGGATGAATAAACCTCCTAGTATGTAAAACTGAATTACGGTATTCATATTGTCACTAAACAGAAAAGCTGGAAAGAATGCTAAAAAGAAAATGGTGACTTTGGGATTAAGGACATTCATAAAAAAACCTTGAACAAATAACTGTTTCAAACTTTTTTTGGGTGTATTATCAGTATCAATGTAGATGTTACTATCGGACTTAAAAACTTTATAAGCTAAGTAGAGTAAATAAATTGCACCTAAAATTTTTATACCCAAAAATATATTGTTATTGTCTCTGATAATCACAGAAACACCAAAAGCTAGTAAAGTGGTATGAATAATACACCCTATCATCAATCCAGCCACAGTAGCTAATGCATGAGATTTACTATTGGTTAAACTTTGTACTAATACGTAAATATTATCTGGACCTGGTGAAATAGCTAAAGCTGCTGTAGCTGATATGAATAAAAGTAGCGTGTCCCAATTCAAAATTATGAACGTTTTAAAATAGCCTTGTTTATAGACTTAATTAAGCTTGGGCCTTCATAAATAAAACCCGTGTAGATTTGCACCAGGTCTGCACCAGCATCTATTTTTTCAAGAGCGTCTTTAGCAGAATGAATCCCGCCAACTCCAATTATTGGGAAAGCTTTATTACTCTTATCTGCTAAATATTTAATAACATATGTAGATTTTTCTTTAATAGGTTGACCGCTTAATCCACCATTACCAATTTCAGTTAGTCGCTCGTCTGAAGTTTTTAAATGGTTTCGGTCTATTGATGTGTTACTCGCAATTACACCATCGAGATTTGTTTCTTTAACTAGGTCTACAATTTCGTCTAGTTGGCCATCATTTAAATCTGGCGCAATTTTAAGTAGTATCGGTTTTTGGGTATCAAAATTGCTGTTCGCTTTTTGTATGGAGCCAATCAATTCTAATAAATAATCTTTATCATTAAGCTTAGCATGACTTCCAACATTTGGGCAACTGACGTTTAACACAAAATAATCTACATAAGGATGAAGTGCGTTAAAGCATTCTAGATAATCTTTGGTATAATTTTCGGGATTGGTTTGCGTATTTTTACCAATGTTTCCACCGATGATAAGTTTACCTTTATTCTTCTTCAACTGTTCTATTGCAGCTTCAAGACCTTCGTTATTAAAGCCCATACGGTTTATGATGCCTTTATCTTCTTTTAGTCGAAATAAACGTTGTTTTGGATTTCCTATTTGACCTTTGGGTGTTACAGTACCTATTTCTATAAAACCAAAACCAAAATTGGCCAACTCATTATACAATACGGCATTTTTATCAAAACCTGCAGCCAAACCAACAGGGTTTTTAAATTTAAGTCCGAAGAGTTCTCGCTCCAAACGCTGGTCTTCTATTACATACAGACTTCTGAATAACCCTTTTATACCTGGAATCTTGGATAAGTTTCTAATTAAATCAAATGTAAAATAATGTACCTTTTCTGGGTCAAACTTAAAAAGTGTTGGGCGAATTATGGACTTGTACATGCGTTGAGTTTTGCAGTGCAAAAATACATCAATTAATAGCAAATAAAAAGAAACCAAATCCGCACTTGTGACTTCGTTATTCGTTCTCTATTTTTGAACAAAAGCAATTCTAAATGATAAATAAACAAAACCTCATAGACCGTTTTATAAGTTATGTTACCATAGACACAGAATCTGACCCAAACTCAGACACTACACCAAGTACAGCAAAACAGTGGGATTTAGCAAACAAACTTGCCGATGAGCTTAAAGACATGGGCATGAGTTATGTATCCATAGACGATAACGCATACATAATGGCAACCTTACCAAGTAATGTAAGCCATAACGTACCAGTGATTGGATTTATATCACATTTCGACACCACACCAGATTATACTGGTGCCAACGTAAAACCGCAGATTGTCGAGAATTACCAAGGACAAGATTTGGTTTTAAATGCTGAAGAAAATATTGTACTGTCTCCTGATTACTTTGAAGACCTTCTACTCTACAAAGGACAAACCTTAATCACTACCGACGGTACAACGCTTTTAGGTGCAGATGACAAAGCCGGAATTACTGAGATTATGGAAGCGATGAAACACCTTATAAATAATCCAGATATTAAACACGGTACTATTAAAGTTGGTTTTACACCAGACGAAGAAATTGGTCGTGGCGCACATAAATTTGATGTCAAAAAGTTTGGTGCGGATTGGGCATACACGATGGACGGCAGCCAAATTGGCGAACTAGAATACGAAAATTTTAATGCGGCTGGTGCTGTTGTTAAAGTCAACGGCAAGATTGTACATCCAGGCTATGCTAAAGGCAAAATGGTAAATAGCATGTATTATGCTAACGAATTTATGAATGCTTTACCAAAATACGAAACACCAGAAAATACTGAAGGTTATGAAGGTTTCTTTCATTTATATGCGGTTAATGGCAAAGTAGAATCTACCAAACTAGAATATATTATTAGAGACCATGATAAAGACAAGTTTGAAGCTCGTAAAACGCTGATGCAAAAAATAGTGACTAACCTCAACGAAAAATATGGAAAACCCGTTTTTGAAATTGAAATAAAAGACCAATACTACAACATGAAAGAAAAAGTTGAGCCTGTCATACATATTGTAGATATAGCTGAAGAAGCTATGAAAGCTTTAGATATAAAACCACTTATAAAACCTATTCGTGGTGGGACTGATGGCTCACAGTTATCGTATATGGGTTTACCGTGTCCAAACATATTTGCTGGTGGACATAATTTTCATGGACGTTATGAATATGTACCTGTTGAGAGTATGATTAAAGCGACTGAAGTGATTTGTAAGATTGCGGAGTTGACAGCTGAAAAGCATCTAAGCTAATTATTAGGCACTTAACTTATCAATTTAAAACAACTAACTTCGTTAACGATTGATATAAGTCATTGAAAACGGACTCATATCATCGCATTGACAAAACATCTATTTTTTCAATATTGAAAATGAAAAAAGTCTACTCCGTTGAAGAATATATAGAAACCAATAACCATTGGCAAAATGCTCTTGAACTTTTACGCTCTATAGTACTAAAAACTAAACTCAATGAAGCTATAAAATGGTCTGCTCCAGTTTACGACCTAGATGGCAAAAATGTATTGGGTTTGGGTGCTTTTAAGCATCATTTTTGCATTTGGTTTTTTAATGGCGTATTTCTTAAAGACGAGCAAAATCTTTTGATCAATTCTCAAGAAAACAAGACTAAGGGTCTACGTCAAATGCGTTTTAATGCATTTGATGAGGTTAATAAAGATTTGGTCTTAGCCTACGTCAAAGAAGCCATAGAAAACCAACGTGCTGGTAAAGAGATAAAAGTGGAACGTAAAGGTAATACTGTAAATATTCCCAAAGAGTTATCTGCTTTTTTTAATAATGACCAAGATTTACAATTAGCCTTTAGCGCATTATCACCCGGAAAGCAGCGCGAATACTGCGAGTACATTGCTACGGCAAAACGTATAACTACAAAAAAATCGCGTTTAGAAAAAATAACACCTATGATTCTTAATGGTGTTGGACTCAATGACAAGTATAAAAATTGCTAATTCTTCGTTAAGCTAAACAACTTCTACTTCCCTATTGTGTAATTTTACCTCAAAAGGAATGCTATGCAAATTTTTAAACTAGTAACTATTTTACTGTTATGTTTTTTATGTCAAACTACTTACAGTCAAAATAACACTAAATCACAAAACTACATATATAAAGAAGGTGATTACAGTGGTATCGGAAAATGGTATATGGATCGAGAAATAGCCTATGTTATGGGTTATCAAGGCATCGGTTGGTTAGAGCGTCCAGAACGTGAGGCTGAAGAAAGCACAACAAAACTTATTAAAAATTTAGACATTCAACCAACTGATGTTATTGCAGACATTGGTGCAGGTTCTGGTTATCATGTCTTTAAAATGGCGTATATAGCTAAAAAAGGTAAAGTCTATGCTGTTGATATACAGCAAGAAATGTTAGATGCTATTACAATAGAAAATAAAAAGCAGCAACTAAAAAATATTGTCCTTGTCAAAGGGTCTGAAAAGAATACTAGTCTGCCAGAAAACAAGATAGATAAAATACTAATGGTAGATGTTTATCACGAGTTCAGTTTTCCTATTGAAATGCTAGTTTCTATGAAAAAAGCTTTAAAAAAAGATGGTAAAATTTACCTTATTGAATATCGTGGAGAAGATGATAACGTCCCAATGAAAAGGCTTCATAAAATGACAGAAAAACAAGCTATAAAAGAATTTGAAGCTTCTGGTTTTAAATTACTAAAGAACATATCTAATTTACCATGGCAACATTGTATGGTCTTTATTAAATCATAAAAAAAACCACTCTTAAGAGTGGCTTTTCAATTTTATATGATCAAACAGTTATTTCTTAGCTACTGGCGCATTTAATTTACTACTCATTTCCATAGAAATTGCAGATCGATCAAACTTAATTTTTCCTGCAGATGTCTCGATAACACAACTGTTATCTTTATCATTTAATTCTGCTACTTTACCATGCATTCCGCTTTTAGTGATAATTTTATCACCACGCTTTAATGCAGCTGCAAAAGCTTTCTCTTTTTTAGCACGTTTCATTTGAGGTGCAATCATAAAGAAATACACTACAGCAAACATAGCTATAAATGGTAAAAATGAACCTATACCTTCTCCCATGAATACTAATTAATCGTGGTTATGCCCTTCGTGACCTGGCTGTGTGCTTGACTTTCTTGGTTGAG
>CAJQQC010000167.1 GCA_905480385.1 uncultured Winogradskyella sp. | reverse complement strand
CGGGCTCAGTTGCCTTGAAATCAAAGAATGCACAATATTGAGCATTAACGGCCATCGTACATATAGTACAAATAATAAAAATATATTTTTTCATAAGATAAAATTTAGTTTGTATTAATAAGTAATGAATAATTAAAATGTTGATTTTATTGTAATAGCTCTTTGTAATCTCCGTAAAATCTAAAAATCTCTAGCAAATTGAGTCATAGAGGTAATTTTACCATCTAAATCAAAATAGAATATTTCAAAAAGTTCCTTTTCCCAAACTTTTCCATTTTTGAATACTCTTGTTTCCTTAGACATAACTTGAACACCAGATTCAGCATTTGTATTGTATATTTTTAAAGGAACAATCGCATAAGGAACCCAGTTTACAGATTCATAATCATTAAAAAGATCAGCTAAATCATTTTTTTTCATCTTCATCGCTTTGCCCTCGTAATCATTTAAAACAGAAATATCTGCAAAAGGTTTTGCAAACTCATCAGCATTCATATCATTATAATCTTTAATTAATTTTTCTATGATAGCTACTTCATTTCTATCTGAAAATACTAATGGTCTTCCAGAGTATTCATTATTATTTTTTCCAATAAATTTACCTCCGTAAGATTTTCCAAAGTTTGAAGAGTCAATGGATTTCCATTGTTTAAAAGCGTCTACTTTACCGTCTTTATTAAAATTAAAAAACTCCATTAAATCTAACTTTTCATAAGATCCATTCTTGTAGTGGCGTTCTTCTTTTGACCAAGCTAACACCTTAGTATCGTCATCACCCTCAAGTTGTACAGGAATAACCACATACGGCTTCATACTAATTGAGTCCATAGATTCCAACCATGCTCTGGTACTTTCCACACCATTCTCTCCTAAAAACGTTGAGTCATAATGTTTTACAAGCTCTTCAGTATTTTTTTCACTGTAGGCTTCAGATAACATTAATAGTTTATCTGCCATTGCATCATTACCAATACTATAGGCATTGCCATTATTATCACCCTCACCTAAATACTGACCTCCAGTAGTATTACAGCTTGTTATCAAGCAAAGAGTACAAAAAAATGCTATTCGTTTTAAAAGTGTCTTCATGATAGTTTTATTATATTATTATTGATTTAGATTTATTATATAAGTTAAAATATATTGACCATATATGTTTGGTTTATAGATGAATAACTATATTTAATTGATTAAAACACAATATAAGTCCATAGCCTACCAAATTAAACCGAATTAATTATCAAAGTGCCCAAATATTAGTGACACGTCCTTGTTCATCCAATTTAAATACTTCAACCGCATCAAATTTTTCACCCGCTTTGGTCGTAAGTTTTAGATAGCAAGTTACATAAGGTCCGTGTTCGGTTATATCTACTAATTCTTGAATAAGTTCCGTTTCTGTCACAAAACCAAAAATTATACTATTGATTTCATCAGCACCTCTGGCCTCGAGGCCGAGACCTGGAGCAAGCATATGATAATCTGATGTTGCGGGAACTTTTGACCATGCTTCAAACCCTTCTTGCCATTTAAAATTTACTTTATACGTTTTTATAGCTTGAGCTGTAGCAGATAAAGTATCAGAAGTCTCTTTTAATTTGTTGCAGGAGAAGCAAAAAATTGGTATTAGAATTAGAATTTTAAATTTCATTTTTACGTAGCTTTTTAATTACTAAATGAAGAATAATCAGTGTTTGGGAATATTGGAGTTAATCCTTTTTCTCCTCCAACACATAGTGCCATTACTTTTTGTGCCATTTTACTCTTATCATCATTAAATCTCCAGTCAAGATATTTTTGATAATGCTCATATGATGCCCAATCTCCGTAAATATAATATGTGTAGGTTTCATCGTTAAAAAATGCCTCAAGAGATAAGCTGCCATCGTAATCTCTTGTTGTTTGTAGACCATCAGGAGTATTAAGAAGATCTATCATGGCCTGTTTTTTACCTGGTAAAACATTAAGTGTAACTAAAACCGGATTTTTAGGACCAACAGCTTGCATCATTCCTCCATAATCAAAGAAGTCTCCTTGAGCAATAACCTTCCCATCTGCATCGAAGTTAAAGTACCAATAGCCATTTAGGTTTATCTGTTTTCCCGTAATGGAATTTTTCCCTGTCCAAGTGCCATAAGTCCTAACACTACCGTCTGGTTTTAAAGACAATGTGTCAACACCAGGAAGCCAAGCTTGAGCATTGTACTTTATATCCTCAAAATTATCATGATATCCTTTTAACATAGATGCATATACATCGTAACCCATTGGCTCTGAAGACCCATACATTGGAGTATAAATTTTAATATCCTCACTTACTAGAGCAAGCTGTTCATCAAGCTTTTCTTCTCCATGAAGTTCAAATAATTTTTGAGCTGTTGCTAAGTTTGTTTCATAATTAGGATTACCACCGCATGAAACGAAAAGTATAACTGTAATCACTAAGATTATTTTTTTTAAAGTGTTCATATTATATAATTATTAGTTAAAGTGTTTAAAATTTAATATATCCAACCACCGATATTACCACGGTAATCTACAGGGTAAGCTTTGATGCGTTCTCTCAAAACTTCAGAAGTATTACCGGCAATTACAAAAGAATTAAACGTAAACATTTTCATGAAAGGTGCAATGTTGGGTCCATTCTCAAAATTATCAACATGGAAAATAAAATCTTCTGATGTTCTAAATTTTTCAATTAAAGTAATGCGTTTGCCATCTTCAGAAATAAAATAACTATAGTCATAAGTGTTGGGTTCGTTAGTACGAATAAATTTGTTTAATTTTTCTAAAAATTCTTTTACATTTTCTGAAGAGTATCCTGGATTAACGGTCATATCTATGTTGGCAACCACTTTAGGTGATGTATTATTTGCTGCATCTTTTGCATTCATTTCTTTT
>CAJQQC010000166.1 GCA_905480385.1 uncultured Winogradskyella sp. | reverse complement strand
TCAGAATGCTTAAAGTTTTATCAATCTTTACATTAGGTTCAGTTACCGGATTAGTCACCTTTTCACATGTTTTAAATTATATCCTAAAACATTATAAGAGTATAACGATGGCAACGATAATTGGTTTTATTATTGGTTCGCTTGGTGTTGTATGGCCTTGGAAAAAAACAATTCATCAGACTCTAGAAAATGGGAGTCAAAAATTGGATTCTAAAGGGTTGCCAATTATCGAAAATTATAAACGCTTTTTACCAGAATTAAATTCAGAAACTTATATCGCTATAGCTTATATTTTACTTGGTATATTTATAGTTTTAGCACTAGAATTGTATGGACGACGCACAAAACGTATCAAAGCATAAATTTGGACTTATAGGAAAGAATATAGATTATTCTTTCTCCAAAGGTTATTTTGCAGAAAAATTTAAAACAGAAAATCTGCCGCATGACTATGTGAATTTTGATTTACAAAAGATTTCAGAGTTTGAAGATATTTTCAAGAATTCAGAAAATATTAAAGGACTCAATGTTACCATTCCTTACAAAGAAGCTGTCATTCCATTTCTAGACAAATTGAATGAAAAGGCTAAAAAAATTGGTGCCGTTAATACCATTAAAATTTCAAAAAAAGGAAAACTTATTGGTCATAACACTGATTTCTACGGATTCAAAAACTCTTTGAAACCTCATTTACAAAAGCATCATAAAAAAGCATTAATTTTTGGGACTGGCGGTGCATCTAAAGCGATTGCATTTGCTTTAAAGCAATTGAAAATAGAATTTTATTTTGTATCACGCTCAAAAAAAGAAGGTGTTTCTTTTACATATTCTGACCTAACTGATACTAACATTGGTTCGCATCAAATATTAATTAATTGTTCACCAGTTGGCACATTTCCTAATGTAAACGAATGCCCAAATATCCCATATAATGCCATTTCAGAAAACCATATTCTTTACGACTTAATCTATAACCCTGATCAAACCAAGTTTTTAAGACTTGGGAAATCTCAAAATGCCATTACAATTAATGGTAAAAAAATGCTTGAACTTCAGGCTGAAAAATCCTGGGAAATCTGGAATAAATAACTATTGTTTTTAAAGCTAATATTTTTCAAAATACTTTGAATTTATTAGTCATTTGTTATCTTTAACATCCACATTTAAAATAACGACTAATGTCTGAGAAAGATAACCTGCAAGATGCAGATGGAAAAAACGAAGTTATAACTACAACCACAGATTTAACTCCAAATCAAGAAGAAATCACTAAAGAAGTTGAAGCGAAACCAGAAGTTGAAGAAACTAAAGAAGTAAAAGCTGAAACTGTTGAAGAAAATGTAACTGAAAAAGTTACAGAAACTGTTGAAGAGGCTGAGGCTGAAACACCTAAAGCTACCAAAACGGAAACAAAACTCGAAGAAGAAGCACACGTAGAAGAAATAGATAACTCTAATGCCGAGGACGCAGAAGACGAATCGAATGCTGAACGTCACAAATTAGAGGAGAAAGACTATCATGCCATGAACATGAATGCTTTGGTAACTGAATTTGAGATATTACTCAAAAACCATAAAATACAAACGATTTCATCCCATATCAAAGAGATAAAATCAGAATTTAACTCCAAATATTCTGCCCTTTTAGAAGAGAAAAAAGAAGAATTTATTGCCGATGGTGGTAATATCATAGACTTCTACTATTCTAACGATACCAAAAAGCGTTTTAATGCTGCAGCAAAAGAATACAAACAAAACGTTAATACCTATTACAAAGAGCGTGAGCAATCTCTAAAACAAAATCTAGAAAATAGGTTAGCAATTATCGAGCAGATAAAAAGTCTAGTTGGTGTTGAAGAAAACATGGGTGAAACCTACAAGCAGTTTAAAGAGTTACAAGACCAATGGCGTAATGCCGGTCCTATACCTAGAGATAAATACAACAATGCTTGGAATACCTACCACCACCATGTAGAACATTTTTACGATTTTTTACACCTTAATCGCGACTTACGCGATATGGATTTTAAGCATAACCTAGACCAAAAGCTAAAAATTATACAACGTGCTGAAGAATTGGCAGCTAGTGAAAACGTAATGCACTCTTTTAGAGAATTACAAGTATTGCATAAGCTTTGGAAAGAAGAATTAGGTCCTGTTAGTAAGGAACATCGTGAAGAAATATGGGAACGTTTTAGTAAAGCCACTAAAATTATACATGACAAACGTCAGGAATATTATGCAGATTTAGACAAGGCATACGAAAAGAATTTAGTCCGTAAGGAAGAAATTATTGAAAAAATAAAAATGCTAAACACCGAAGAATCTTCGTCACATGGTATTATACAAAAGCGTATTAAAGCTATTGAAGCTTTACGTGAAGATTTCTTTAATGCAGGTAAAGTGCCCTTAAAGCGTAATGAAGCAACGTGGAAAAAATTTAAAGATGCTGTTAGAGAATTTAACCGTAGTAAAAATAAATTTTATAAGAATTTAAAGAAAGATCAATACGAGAATCTTCAGAAAAAATTAGATTTAATTAAAATTGCTGAGGATAATAAAGATAGTGACGATTACAAAACCGTGACATCTTTAATGAAAAACATACAAAACCAGTGGAAATCTATTGGTCATGTACCTCGCAAAGATTCTGACAAAATATGGAAGCAATTCAAAAATGCATGTAACCACTATTTTGACCGCATGCATGCTGAGCGCAAAGCTGAAAACCAAGAGCTATACGATGCTTTTGACAAGAAGAAAGAGTTGTTAGATGGGCTGAAATCTTTTAAATTTTCTGGTGATGCTAAAGCAGATATTTCTAAACTTCAGGAGACTATTAAAACGTTTAAAACAGTTGGTTTTGTCCCACAAAACAAACGTTTTATTGATGGTAAATTTTACAAATCTGTTGATGCCACTTTCGATAAGTTAGACATGGATAAGTCTCAATTAGAAATGATACGTTTTGAAGGTCGACTAAAAAATCTCTCAGGTGGTCGTGACACGCGCGATTTAGACAATGAGCAAAATTTTATCCGAAAAAAAATTGATGAAGTAAAATCTGAGATAAACCAATTAGAAAATAATTTACAGTTTTTCTCTAACGTTAAATCCGATAACCCTTTAGTAAAGGACGTACAAAATAATATCGAAAAACACAAGGTATCTTTAGACACTTGGAAGAGTAAATTAAAGCGTGTGCGTGAGATGTATTCATGAATACATTAATTTTATATTTAAATTTGCGAACAAATCAAATCTTAAAATTGATGAAATTTAAACACTATTCTTTTCTAATATTTGTTTTAGGTTTTGGATGTAAAGAAGAACCCAAAGAAACGGTTTTTACTGACTTCTGCTCAAATATTCATAGGAATGATAAACTTACCCTAACCGAAGAATTACAAGGTCTCGCGGCTAAAATGCAAACTCAAACAGGTGTTTATGTCTTAGAAGATGGTAGTGGATCTATGGTAGCTAGAGCTTGGTTAACTGAATACGCTTAAAAAACTATTGATATTCAATATTTTATCTTCTCAACAGATAATGTTGGCTTAATTGCCTGTGATTTTTTAATTAGAGCTGCTGATCGAGGCGTTAAAGTTCGTATTCTCGTAGATGATATAATGGTTGATGCCGACGCAGAAGATATACTGATGTTCAACTCTCACGAGAATATTTCAGTAAAAATATATAATCCTGGTGTTAATTTAGGCAAGAATATCTTTCAAAAAATAGGAAAATTCGCTTCCGACTTTAGATCTGCAAATCAGAGAATGCACAATAAAACATTTATTGTTGATGGTAAAGTAGTTATTACGGGAGGCCGAAATATCGCAGATGAATATTTTGATTATGATCATGAATATAACTTTAGAGATAGAGATATCTTATTACTTGGAAAAACATCCCAATCCGTTGAGAAATCTTTTAATGAATTTTGGAATAGTGAATTGAGTGTTGTAGTTAATAAAGTTTTAAATGATGAGCCAAAGAATATAGAATCAGATAATAGATTTGATAATCTGCATGAGTATGCTTGTAATCCTGACAACTTTTGGCCACAAGTTAGAGAACGTATAAAAGCATTACCTGAAGCGTTTAAAGCTATAGAATCTTTTGGTGATTTAGTTTGGTTGGATGATGTAAACTTTGTTTCTGATAAACCGGGCAAAAATAAAGGCGAAATGGGTCTAGGAGGTGGTGGTGCTTCGACAGATAAACTTATAGAATTAGTAAAAAATGCTAAAACATCAATTGATATTCAAACACCATATCTTATCACAACAGCTCTGAGTCAGGTGTTGTTTAATGAAGCCGTAAAACGTGGTGTCAGAATTAGAATCCTAACCAATAGTTTAGCAAGTACAGATAATGTAGAAGCGTTTAGCGGATATCAATCTGGTAGAGAAGATTTACTCAAGACTGGGGTAAGAATCTTTGAATTTCGTCCTGATGCTCAAGTCAGAAATGATATTATGACAGGTGAATTACAAGATGTGTTAATTAATAAACCTATCTTTGGATTACATGCAAAAACAATGGTCATAGATAATAAAATTACTGTCGTTGGTACTTTTAATCTAGATCCAAGAAGTGCAAACCTAAATACCGAGTGTTTGGTTGTTGTGAATTCAGAAGACATTGCAAAAGGAGTAACAAATGGAATGGAAATAGAATTTAAACCAGAAAATTCTTGGGAAACAACCTTAACATATAACCCCGATTCAGAAGTTAACAAATATAAAAGACTCAAGACCTAGTCTCTTAAAATAATTCCAAATAAAATTCTATAACAAATAGTGATTTATCAATGAATTGTTTCAGTTTTTTTTAGTTAATAACATAACCTATTCTTCATAATTTTAAATATTTTTAAACTAAGGTTAAGTACGTACAATTATTATCCTCTTTGGATCAAGATAATGGTATTGATTTTAAATTAGAATATCAATTTGCATAATGTGGTAATACAAAGTGTATAAATTAAAGTATTATAATGTTACACATTACTAATATTAGGATATCAAAACCCACTTGCTTTCACAAGTGGGTTTTGCCCTAACTAAACTAAATTAACCTTAATTACAATCGCTAAAAAATAATTAAGATTCTACAAAGATAAAACCTATTAATAGGCTTCAGTATAGTTACGTGTTAGATGTATTTTTGGATTTTAGAAATTAGACTTTAACAGTTATAATTTCTTAGCTTCTTCCCAAAAGACATCCATTTCAGATAAAGTCATATCTTTTAGGTGTTTTTGTAGTGCCGCAGATTTCTCTTCTAAGTATTGAAACCGTTTTATAAACTTTTTATTGGTACGTTCTAAGGCGTTTTCTGGATTTACTTTAAGAAAGCGTGCGTAATTTACCATTGAGAAGAGTACATCTCCAAATTCGCTTTCTATACGGTCTGTATCACCTGCTGCAATTTCTTCTTTCAGTTCGGCTAGCTCCTCTTCTACTTTTTCAAAAACTTGTTCTGGCTTTTCCCAATCAAAACCAACTCCAGCGACTTTGTCTTGTATACGATTGGCCTTTACCATCGATGGTAAACTTTTAGGCACACCTTCGAGTACACTCTTTTTACCTTCTTTGAGTTTTAGTTGTTCCCAATTACGTTTTACTTCTTCTTCATCCTTAACCTCAACATCTCCATAAATATGAGGATGCCTATCGACCAACTTGTCACAAATACTATGACATACATCTGCTATATCAAAGTCTTTGGTTTCACTACCTATTTTAGAGTAGAAGACAATGTGAAGAAGGACATCGCCTAATTCTTTTTTAACCTCATCTAAATCATTATCCAAAATAGCATCACCAAGTTCGTAAACTTCCTCGATGGTCAAATGACGTAACGATTCCATGGTCTGCTTTTTATCCCAAGGGCATTGCACGCGCAACTCGTCCATAATGGTTAACAAACGTTCAAAGGCTTTTAATTGTGCAGTTCTATCAGACATAAATCAATTATAATTTACGGCCTAAATTACCACAATTTTGAATAATAAAATGAAGTAGAAATAGATTTATTCTTCCTCAGAAATATCGGCAGTTTCTTCTTCCTCAATAGTGTTTAACAAATCATTCTTTTGAAGAATGTTATACCATTGCACTACTTTTTTAATGTCAGAAGCGTAAACACGGTCTTCGTCATAATCAGATAAGATGTCAAAGAAAAATTCTTCTAATTCATCTTTACTTGCTTTATGACTAATTTCTGTTGGTTGACCATTATGCTTGGTCTTAATCGTGCTTAAAACTTTACGAAGCGGTACTTCTTCCGTCAATGTATATATAGCTATTTCACTAAGAATACTAATATTACTGTGTGCTCCAACAGTGATGCGTTTTTTGTCAATTAATGACTCTACAACAGCACCTGTACGTGTTTGTGTTACAATTTGAAATAATCCTGGTTTACCAGAAATTGATAAAATTTTATCTAAACTCATGTGTATATTTTTAGCGTTTTTTGCTCATTGCAGGAAAACGCATTCTGTAATCAACTCTTATTTTACCTTTAGAAATGTTTTGCAACTTTCCTTTTAGTAAACGCTTTTTAAATGACGATAGTTTGTCGGTAAATAAAACACCTTCAATATGGTCATACTCATGCTGAATAATTCTGGCAATTAAACCATCATATTCTTCTACATTTGTATTAAAAAATTCGTCTTGATATTGTATTTTAATCTTTGGTTGTCTAAAAACATCTTCCCTTACATCTGGGATGCTTAAACAACCTTCATTAAACACCCATTCGTCACCTTCTTCTTCAAGAATTACTGGATTGATGAACGTCTTTTTAAAATCTTTTAATTGTGCTTTTTCGTCTTCTGATAAATCTTCATCTTCAGCAAAAGGAGAAGCATCTACCAAAAATATACGTATGGCTAATCCAATCTGCGGTGCTGCTAGACCTACACCTGATGCGCCATACATTGTTTCATACATGTTAGCAATAAGCGCCTCTAACTTTGGATAATCTTTATCGATTTCCACAGCTTTTTTCTTTAAGACTGGGTCACCATATGCTACAATTGGTAAAATCATGATATTAATTTTTACGGAGGCAAAAATACAATTCTTAATGTATTTTTAAAGTGGTTTTATAATAATTGTAACTAACTAGAGAGACGACATGTAACTCTGAAGGATAAGCGTCGCACTAATCTCATCAACCAATGCTTTATTTCTTCGTTGTTTTTTACTCAATCCACCATCTATCATCGTCTGAAAAGCCATTTTTGAGGTAAAACGCTCATCAACTCTTACAATAGAAATATTCGGGATTTGTTTTTCTAGTTTCACCAAAAATTTCTGGATGTACACTTCACTTTCAGAATCTGTATTATCCATCTGTTTTGGTAAGCCAACAACAATCTTATCTACAGTTTCATTAGACACATAATCTTTTAAAAACACAATTAAATCAGTTGTACTGACAGTTGTCAAACCAGATGCAATAATCTGTAACTCGTCTGTAATCGCAATACCTGTGCGTTTTGTACCGTAATCTATAGCTAAAAGTCTTCCCATATTTGGCGCAAAGATAGTTAGAATAAAAACGCTCTTTGGGGCAAAGAACGCTTTTATTCTAACTACCAATCAATAAACCTTTTAAAAATCATTCTTAAAAGTGCTTTATATCGATTAAGACCCTGATTTTATAAATAAGTCACAAATGTTTCTAAAATATTTTACAAAAATATCTAAGAGCGTATCTTTGATTTTTAATTAAGAATAATGAAAGACATACAAACGATTATAGAAACAGCATGGAACGACCGTTCTCAATTACAAAATAAAGAAACTACAGATGCTATCAGAACAGTAATTAACCTTATTGATAGCGGAGAACTTAGAGTTGCAGAACCAACTGATGATGGTTGGCAAGTAAACGAGTGGGTTAAAAAAGCTGTTGTTTTGTATTTCCCTATCCAGAAAATGGAAACTATTGAAGCTGGTATTTTTGAATACCATGATAAAATGCCACTTAAAACTGGTTATGCAGAAAAAGGAATTAGAGTTGTACCAAACGCTGTTGCACGTCATGGAGCCTACATCGCAAAGGGTGTAATTATGATGCCAAGTTATGTAAATATCGGTGCCTACGTTGATGAAGGCACAATGGTAGATACTTGGGCAACAGTTGGTAGTTGTGCTCAAATTGGTAAGAATGTGCATCTTTCTGGTGGTGTTGGTATTGGCGGCGTTTTAGAACCATTACAAGCTGCTCCAGTAATTATCGAAGATGGTGCATTTATAGGAAGTAGATGTATTGTTGTAGAAGGCGTACGTGTCGAAAAAGAGGCTGTATTAGGTGCAAATGTAGTACTAACTATGAGTACCAAAATAATAGATGTCACTGGTGATACACCTGTTGAAATGAAAGGTCGTGTACCTGCACGTTCTGTTGTTATCCCTGGAAGTTATACCAAAACATTTAGTGCTGGAGAATTCCAAGTACCATGTGCCTTAATCATAGGAAAACGAAAGGAAAGTACTGATAAAAAGACCTCACTAAATGATGCTCTACGCGAATACAATGTAGCGGTTTAAATCATTTAAAATAAAACTTCAAAAAAATAAAAACATCAAATTCTATGTAGTTTATTCTATTTGGAATTTGGTGTTTTTTAGTTGTAATTTGCTAAAATGAAGGTATTAATTATTCAGCAAAAAATGATAGGTGATGTATTGGCATCCAGTATCCTTTTTGAAGCTATAAAAAACAAATACCCAGACTCTGAATTACATTACCTTATCAATACACATACATATCCTGTAGTTGAAGGAAATCCGTTTATTGATAAAGTTCAATTCTTTACTCCAGAACACGAAAAAAGTAAACGAAAGTTATTCGAATTTGCCAAGATATTAAGAAATGAAAACTATGATGTTATCATTGATGTTTACTCAAAAACATCAAGTAATATCATCTCATTTAAATCTAAGGCAAAGACAAAAATCTCGAAGTATAAGCACTATACTGCATTTATATATTCGCATACTTACAGAAATGAAACCATAGCTAAAACAAACGCTGGACTAGCTATAGAAAATAGAATGCAACTATTAGAGCCATTAAATATTGACACTAGTAAAATTGTAAGACCAAAGATTTTCCTTACTAACTCTGAAAAAACTGAAGCCAAACGTTTTTTAGAGGCTAATCATCTACATTTAGAAAAACCTCTTTTTATGATAGGTGTTTTAGGAAGCGGTATCAATAAAACATATCCGTTTGGATATATGGCAAAAATTATTGATTGCATTGTTAATGAACATCCTAAAAGTCAAATACTATTCAATTACATACCAAAGCAAATAGAAGACGCTAAGGCTATTTTTACATTATGTCAACCGAAAACTCAAAAGCAAATCTACTTTAATGTTTTTGGTAAAAGTCTACGTAATTTTTTAGCATTGACATCGCATTGTGACGCTTTAATTGGAAATGAAGGTGGTGCTATAAATATGGCAAAAGCGTTAAACATTCCAACCTTTACAATATTTTCTCCTTGGATAGAAAAAGAAGCTTGGAATATGTTTGATGATGATAAGCGGCATACGTCTATACATTTAAAAGATAAAAATCCTGAAATTTATATAGGCAAGACGGCAAAGCAAATGAAAAAACAATCGTCGGATTTGTATAATAATTTCACTCCTGAACTCATTACTCCTAAACTTAAAGACTACTTAAAACAGTTTAAAGCTTCTTAATTCCGTAAGGTGTTTTGGTAACTTTATCGCGTTTAGTTACCGTTCTAATATTAAGATTTTTTTTAATCATTTCTGGCTTCACATATCCTCTAGCATGATCTAAATGCAAACAAATGGCAGAGTATCTTATTTGCTTTGCTTTGATACCAGAATTAAATAAACGCTCTCCCAATTCTCTATCCTCACCACCATACTGCATGCGCTCGTCATATCCATTAGCATCGATAATATCTTTTTTATAACCTGAAGAATTATGTCCGTTCCAAGTTGCTGTTGTTGGTGTCAATTTATTTAAAAGTTTTTCTTTTAAACCTTTAGCAGTTATTTTATTATTCTTAAAAGATGATTTTAAGCCATGTGTTTTTAACCAATCAATATCAAAACATTGTTGACTTTCTATATCTTCTTTGGAGATTAATTGACTTATAGACATTGGCAACTTAAAATAACCACCAGAGAGAAAGTAACCTTCTGCTCTATAATTTGCATGCACTTGTAAAAAGTCAGCTCTTGAAATACAATCACCATCGGTGTAGACTAAGTAGTCACCTTTGCTAGCTACTGTTGCTTTGTTAAGTATTATGGTTTTTTGGAAGCCATTATCTTCGTGCCAAATATGCTGGATTGGATAAGACACTTCTTTACCAATGGCATCTATTAATTGTTTGGTCTCTGAACTAGAACCGTCATCAGCAAGAACAACCTCAAAGTTTTTAAATGTTTGCTGGTTAAAACTCCACAGTACTTTCTCTAACCATGCTGGGCTATTATAAGTACTAATTATTACAGAAATATCTATTTTATACATTGGGTCAAAAATAGTTATTTTTACCAAATACATTTTTAAGCAAATGATTAAACTTTCTGCTGTAATTATTACATTAAATGAAGAACGAAACATAAAAAAATGTTTAGAATCTTTAGTAGATATTGTAGACGAGATAGTTGTTGTTGATTCTTATTCAACTGACAATACTAAAGCCATTTGCAATAAGTTTAAGGTGACCCTCATAGAACAAGAATTTTTAGGCTATGTTGCACAGAAAAACTTTGCTTTAAAAAAAGCATCTCATGATCATATTGTTTCCCTTGATGGAGACGAATCTTTATCTGAAGAACTTCAAAAATCAATCCTAAACTTAAAAGAAAATTGGACTCATGATGGTTACTACTGTAACAGATTCAATAATTTTTGTGGTCAATGGATAAAACATTCTGACTGGTATCCTAACAGAAAACTACGTGTTTTTGATAGAAGAAAAGCATTTTGGGATGGTCATAAAATCCATGAGCATGTTAGTTTCCATGAAAATAATACAAAGGTTGGAGATCTAAAAGGTGATATCCTTCACATGACTTATCAATCCTATTCTGAGTTTAATAAAAAAACAGAATATTTTTCTTCAATATCTGCAAAAGCCTACTTTGAAGAAGGTAAAAAATCTAATTTTTGGAAAATTGTATTTAATCCAACCTGGGCTTTTTTTAAAGCTTACTTTCTAAGATTTGGGTTTTTGGACGGTATAAATGGTTTTGTAATATGTGCTCAAACGGCCAATATTACTTTTTTGAAGTATACTAAACTCTACGAGCTTCAGAAAAAAAATAAGGATTAATTTATTTTTTCCAGAATTTAAGCTTCTTTTTTAAACGTTTTTTTCTGTAATAACGCTCTTGAAAATCCTGAGTTTCTTTCCACATGGTATTGAAAATAAGTGACTCATCTTCACCAGAAACTTTCGCATATTCACTACTCATAACTTTTACCATAGGTTTATGCGTAGTCAATTTAGAAAAGTTTTTCATTCGGGTTAAGAAATCCATTGGACCAAACTGCATTCGGTTTAAATCCACCAAATAAAACTTATAATCATCATTATTTAATACTATTAATGTATTTCCAGGAGAATGATCTAAGAAATTAATACCATTTTGATGAAGCTTAAATGAAAAACGAGTAAAAGCTCTTAATATGTCCTCATGATTTGGGTAATTTAAATCCGTTGTTAACTCTCTGTAAGTCAAATCGGCTTTTAAATGCTCACTAGCATAATAACTATCCCTGAAAATTAATGCCGAACTATTCTCAAAATAACCTAATGGTTTTGGTGTACCAAAATCATGATTTTCTAAATATTGAGCATACTCAAATGAGCGCTGCGCTTTTGAGTTTCTGAAAAAGCGATATACAATTTTATTGATAATATTGGGTGTTCTAAAAGACTTTACATTAACCAACACACCGTCAATAGTCATTGTTTTGATAACATTTCTATCACCATCATTAAACATATCACCAAGGCTTTTAAAATTTAGTATAAAATCTAAAAGTTGGGTGTTAAATGCTTTATTATCTGATACAAAATTTTTTTTCATAGCGTAAATTACAGATATTGATTAATTCCTTTTTCAGTCTTAATACTTTTATCCTTAATTGTCTTTTGTTCAATAGAATTGTTAAGTTCTAATCTGTTTTTTGACTTTTCTGGATGGTAAATATGAAACACAATACCCTTAAAGCGTAATCGTCTAGCAAAAAGACCAAGATTATGAAATCGTATTGCTAATTCGGAATCTTCTCTGCCCCAACCTTCAAATCTCTCGTTGTAACCGTTAATTGTTAAGAAGTCTGATTTAAAGAAAGAAGTGTTACAACCTCTATATTTAGATGAGAAATTCTCCTTTTTTTTATAAAAATTTGATAAAAAAGGGATATACATGGCTCTTGTCCTTTTCTTGATTCCTTTAGAGTAAAACTTAAAATCTACTTGACGATTTTTAAATAAAGTCTCTAAATAATATTTCTGAATATTTACACGACTTCCATGAAGGTATTGTCCCTTACTTGAAAAACTTATATGATCTTTGACAAAGTTTCGATGCATAATACAATCGCCATCAACTTGTATGATATATTGGCCTTGGGCTTTAGCAATCGCTTTGTTTAATATTTCTGCTTTTTTAAAACCCTTATCTTTATGCCAAATATGAATTATAGGGATTTTAGATTTTTTAGTGTATGATGCAATTAGAGTTTTTGTTTCATCTGTAGAGCCATCATCAGCTATTATAATTTCATTGGGTAACTCCGATTGTAGTAATGCACTTTTAAGCACCAAATCCAAAGCTTCAGACCAATTGTAAGTAGAAATAATTAAACTAGATTTAAGCATATATGATCTTCAAGATTCTATTTAAAGATACTGTAAGTATCCATTTCTAATTTTTCATTTGGCACCATAAATACATTATCTACTTTATCACATTCATGTAATGAATTTAACGGTTTCCAACCTACTTTTTGCGCTCTAAAAATAGTATATTTTTCGGGTATCAAGGGTAGAAAAATAGCATCTAAATCTACATTACGAGCCTGATAATAAGGTTTATTAACTTCCATCATAATTGTAGGACGATGATTTTTAATAGTTTTAACACCACCTTTAAAACAGAAATCTTCATGACCTTCAATATCCATTTTTATTAAATCTATTTTACCAAAATTATTAAAACTCGAAGTCCAAACGCCATCTAAAGTTTTCAGTTCTATAGAAGACGTTTTAAAACCTTCATCCATACCTTTACTTGTAGGTATTGATGCATTTCCGGTATTAGAACCGTGTTTAAAATCTTCACGAAGCGTAATAACCGTTGTTCTGTTTTCATTAGACAAACCAAAATTATTCAGTTTACAATAATCACTGAGATGATTTGTTTGAATATTATGTTTCAATCTTTTAAAATTTCCCGCAAACGGTTCAAAAGCAAAAACTTTACCATTACCTTTATTACCCATAAGTTGCTGAGATATAGATACTGCATAAAAGCCAATATTTGCACCAACATCCAAAAAGTTTTTATCCGCATCTAAAAGGGCTTTTATGATATCTAATAAATCTGAATCATATGCGCCAGTGTAAAATGCCATGCGCTCTGTTCTAGTAGATAAATCTACTTTTATAGTAGTACCGTCATCCATTTTTGCATTCACAATAGGATTGGCACCAAAGGTTAAAAACACCCAATTAATATGTTTGTAAAGTTGGTTGAGTTTACGGTGCCTTGGTAAACGACGGCTTAATCCCGAAAAACCTTCAGCAAATACATTCATTATATTCATAAAATATGGAAGTAATAAGTAAATGACAAAAGTAGAAAGATATTTGCAATCGTAACAGCAAGTATTTATTTATTCTGCTAGAATCTGTTTATGGTCTATTTGTCTTCAATTTTACTACCATATTTTATGAAAATCTAATAATAGTCTTAGTAAAGGTATTTCAGAAATTGTCATATGGCTTTTAGTAGAATACTAACAAAGATTGATCAAAATAACTCATCTTGTTACAAAGAACTCTTATTATAATTATGCTAAAGTTTTTATAATATGCTGAAAAAAATAAGCAAACAAATTCCTTCAGATGCAGATTTAGTTAATTTTTATTTCAAGTTGAAATACATAAGTTATCTCCACATTATGGCTACTTACGGTTATTATAATGTTGAATACCTGCCCTTTAATGAATGATCAGTTTTTTTTGACTCAAAATCACACCACTAAATATAATCATGAAGTATTTATTGGCAATCTTTTGCGTGAAGATTTGCAATCATTTGAACAAAAAATTAATTAAGGACGTCAGAAAAGCCAATCCAAATTATTAAACAACCTATTAATCTTGTAAATTTGCGTCTTGAAAATCAGCGCTTATTTTACAGCATAAATGACTTACAAAAAAGCATTACAACATCCTGTTTTTAAAATCATTTCGCAATCTGCAGATGCCTTAAGTGTAGATGCTTATGTAATTGGTGGTTTTGTTCGCGATTATTTACTGGAGCGTGGCAATGCAAAAGATATTGATATTGTTGCTATTGGAAGTGGTATTGAGTTAGCGCAACATGTTGCAGATAACTTACCAAGTAAACCAAAAGTTCAGGTTTTTAAAACCTACGGCACTGCGATGCTTAAACATGAGGATATTGAAATAGAATTTGTTGGCGCGCGTAAAGAAAGTTATACTGAAGATAGTCGAAATCCTGTTGTAGAAAACGGCACATTAAAAGATGATCAAAATCGTCGTGATTTTACAATAAATGCATTGGCAATAGCACTAAATAAAAGTAATTTTGGTCAACTTTTAGATCCATTTAACGGTGTTTCAGACTTAGATAATGGTATTATTAGAACACCTTTAAATCCAGACATTACTTATTCTGACGATCCATTACGCATGATGCGTGCTATTCGTTTTGCAACTCAACTAAATTTTACAATTGAAGATGATTCTTCAAAAGCCATATCAAAAAATAAAGAGCGCATAAATATCATTACAAAAGAGCGGGTTGTTACAGAATTAAATAAAATTCTAGAAAGTGATAAACCTTCGATAGGATTTATTCACTTAGAGAAAACGGGGATTCTAGATTATATATTGCCAGAGCTTACAGCACTTAAAGGTGTTGAGGATATTGAAGGACAACGTCATAAAGATAATTTTTATCACACTTTAGAAGTCGTTGATAATATCTGCAAAACCACAGATAACTTATGGTTAAGTTGGGCTGCGTTACTTCATGATATTGGCAAAGCACCTACAAAAAGATTTTATAAGCGGATTGGATGGACTTTTCATGGTCACGAATTTGTAGGCTCAAAAATGGTTTATAAATTATTTAAAAGACTAAAGATGCCATTGAATGATAAGATGAAATTTGTTCAGAAAATGGTATTTATGAGCTCTCGTCCAATAGTCTTAGCCTCAGAAGTTACGGATTCCGCAGTAAGACGTTTGGTCTTTGATGCTGGGGACAATGTTGATGATTTAATGACACTTTGCGAAGCAGATATAACGACTAAGAATCCAAAAAAATTCAAGAAGTATCATAACAATTTTAAAATTGTAAGAGACAAAATAGTTGAAGTCGAAGAACGTGATCATGTACGGAATTTTCAACCGCCAGTAACTGGTGAAGAGATTATGAAAACCTTCAACTTAAAACCCTCGAAAGAGATTGGTATCATTAAGGAAGCCATTAAAGAAGCTATTTTAGATGGTGAAATACCCAATGAATATGATGCTGCTTTTGAGTTAATGTTAAAAAAAGGAAAAGCATTAGGATTGAAAACAAGTTAAAATGCCAAACCTCATTAGGACAACATCAAACAATAAAGACTTCATCAATTTGGTTAAAGCTTTAGATGCCTATTTAAAAATTACCGATGGCGATGAGCATGAGTTTTATAATCAGTTTAATTCTGTCGAGAGCTTAAGTAATGTTGTTGTTTTGTATTTTAATGAAAATGCTGTTGGTTGTGGGGGTTTCAAAAAATTTAATGATAACTCTGTTGAAATAAAACGCATGTATGTTAACCCAAATAACAGAGAAAAAGGTCTAGGAAAACAAATCCTTAATGGTTTAGAAGATTGGGCAAAAGAATTGGGTTTTTTATCTTGTATTTTAGAAACTGGAAAGCGGCAAATTGAAGCTATAAAATTTTACAAAAAGTGTGACTATAAATCTATTTCTAAATATGGGCAATACAAAGACATGAAAAATAGCGTTTGTTTTAAAAAAGAATTGATGTAGATATGAAAAAGAGATTCAGAAAAACCGCAAAAAGTGCATTAGTTCTGATTTATCTGGTGATTATAGCTGGTGCCGTTGTACGTATGACAGGTTCTGGAATGGGCTGTCCTGACTGGCCAAAATGCTTTGGCTACTATATTCCGCCAACTGATATTGCAGAGCTTCAATTTAAACCTAATCACGATTACAAAAAAGGTATTGTCATTATTGTAGATGAAGAATTACAGGTAGCAACAAAAGATTTCACCTCAGAAAATACTCTAAATCTCATTAACTGGGAAACCTATACAGAACATGACTATGCCATATTTAATCCATTACATACATGGGTAGAATACATTAATCGTCTTATTGGTGCACTTTCAGGATTACCGATTTTGATTTTTACTATTATGTCTATATGGTTATGGAAAGACAAAAAACGATACTTACTACTTTCGATTTTTACAGTTTTAGGTATGGCGTTCCAAGCTTGGCTTGGCAAAACAGTTGTAGACTCAAACTTAGCACCATACAAAATTACCATTCATATGGTAATGGCTTTGGTTATTGTAGCAGTGATTTTGTATTTGATTTACGCATCAAAAACAACATACAAGTCTCAAAAGTTCGATTCTAAGTTCAGAAACATAATGATTGTTGCAACTGTATTAACACTTATACAGATTGTTTTAGGAACACAAGTACGTCAGTTTGTAGATGTTCAGAATACATTAAATGGTTATCACAATTGGGATATTCAGGAATTTGCGCCAATGAATTTTTATGTACATCGTTCACTTTCAATTCTAGTGTTACTATTAAATGGTTGGCTTTTTATGAGAAATCGTAAGCTTCAATTAGGGTTTAATAAATTTAAATTAGTCATAACTTGTATTGGACTAGAAATAGTCACTGGTATTGCGATGTTTTATTTTGATTTTCCATTTTCGAGTCAACCGCTCCACATAGTTATAGCAGCAATATTGATTGGAATTCAGTTTTATATCATTTTAGAAAGTCATAATACACATCGACTAAAACGCATTGAAACTTCAGCTTAAATCGTATCTTTGCCAAACTAAATTAATATCATGATTTACAGATTTAGAGTTATACTTGATAATGATACCGAAGAAGATATTTTCCGTGATTTAGAAATTCGCGAAAACGATTCTATGGAAGATTTGCATAACATCATTACCCAGTCTTTTGGATTTGATGGTATGGAAATGGCATCTTTTTATGTTAGTGATGAGGAATGGAATCAGGGCGAAGAGATTGCCATGTTTGATGTTAGCGAAGGCAACAACAAAGTAAAAGTCATGAGTGCCACCAAAATCAATGATTTGGTGCACGAAGCCTCTACACGATTGATATATGTCTATGATTTTTTAAACATGTGGACGTTTTTCGTAGAACTGGCCGAAATTGTTGAAGAAGCAGAAAGTACAGACTATCCTAACTTAATGTTTGTGCAAGGTCAAGTACCGGATGAAGCGCCAATTAAAACTTTTGAAGCAGAAAACGATGATGATGCTTTTAATGAATTTGATGATGATTTAGACGTTGATGATTACAGTGATTTAGATTTCGATGAAAACTGGAATTAACCCAGTAAAAACTATACTTACAAACAAAAAGCATTTCATACTGAAAATGCTTTTTTTATATTCTGTTGTAACAAAAAACGTACTTGCTCGTCTTACTCACATATACCAATCAAAATTGAAATAGCATACTGGATGTTACACTGACCTTGTCGAAGTAGCTAGTCTAAGTTTAATTCAATTTCAAAAAATCAATCACTTTGGAGAATATCCTTACCATAAATAACCTGACTAAAAAATTTGGTTATCTCACAGCAGTTAAAGATTTAAGTTTTACCATTCAAAAAGGTAATGTTTACGGTATTTTAGGACCTAACGGAAGTGGGAAATCAACAACACTAGGTGTTGTATTAAATGTCGTTAACAAAACTAATGGCGATTTCCATTGGTTTGATGGCAATGTAGACACACATGATGCCTTAAAAAAAGTTGGAGCTATTATTGAGCGTCCAAACTTTTATCCTTACATGACCGCAGAGCAAAATTTAAAATTAGTTTGTAAAATTAAAGGTGTATCGACTGATAAAATTCAAGAAAAATTAGAAGTTGTTGGTCTTTTAGATCGCGCAAACAGCAAGTTTCGAACCTATTCTCTGGGTATGAAACAACGTTTAGCTATTGCTTCTGCTTTGCTTAACGACCCAGAGATTTTAATATTAGATGAACCTACTAATGGTTTAGACCCACAAGGTATACATCAGATACGCCAGATTATAAAAGACATTGCAGCAGATGGAACAACTATTCTTTTGGCTTCGCATTTATTAGACGAAGTCGAAAAAGTATGCTCGCATGTTGTAGTTCTTCGAAAAGGCGAAAAATTATATTCTGGTCGCGTAGATGAAATGAGCAATAGTCACGGCTTTTTTGAATTAAAAACCGAAAAACAGTCCGAGCTTATCTCAATATTGGAAGACCATAAACTGTTTGATAAAATTAAAACTGAGGATGATTTAATCACCGCCTTTTTAACCGAACCAATGGCAGCTGCTGAGTTTAACAAACTCATGTTCGATAAAGGCATTATATTATCACACTTGGTAAAACGAAAAGAAAGCTTAGAAGAGCAATTCCTTCAACTTACTGATAACCTAAACTAATATCAATCAATCACTATTTAATTCTAATTAAGAATTAGCATAACCAATCCAAACAATGATACGACTTGTACAACTAGAATTACAAAAACTTTGGCTTAACAGAACTAGTAAAATACTTATATTTATTAGTTTTATTTTGCCATTCACAGTATTAGTTTTATCCTCTATAAAAATTAATTTCTTTGGGTTTTTTACTTTAGAACTTGGAGAACTTGGAATTTTTAATTTTCCAATCATTTGGCATATTACAACTTTTTGTGCCTCCTATTTTAAATTCTTCTTTGCCATTGTCGTCGTAAGTATGATAGGTAATGAATACAGCAACAAAACCCTAAAACAAAACCTTATTGATGGTCTAAGTAAGAAAGAATTTATACTATCTAAGTTTTATACTATAATATTTTTCTCATTAGCAGCTACACTGCTTATTGGCGTAGCTACTTTTTGTATTGGTATGTATTACTCAAGCTATACTGAGGCAAGCATTATCTTTAGAGAAGTCGACTTTTTATTGGCTTATTTTGTTAAACTTATTGGTTTCTTTAGTTTGTGTTTATTCTTTGGAATGTTATTAAAACGTTCGGCTTTTGCATTAGCTTTTTTAGTTATCTTATACATTTTAGAGTGGCTGGTATTTTGGGGTGCTTATGAAATATTTGATAGCGCAGATAAAGCATTTCATGTCAAAAATTTTATGCCATTAGAATCGATGTATAAACTCATTGACCAACCTTTTCAACGTGTGGTTATGACCAAGTTCCCTGATAAAGCAGAACTAGGTTACGACTATGCCGTTTACTTCAGTGAAATAGGAATAGTTTTAGGTTGGACAGCACTTTTTATCTTTTTGTCTTACAGATTATTAAAAAAGCGCGATTTATAATATATTTGATAGCTAGCCCTATCAAATATGAAAAAGATTTTTTTTTTAATAATTATAACTTTTATAAGCGCAACTGTTTATGCCCAGCAAGAAGCCTCAAATTGGTTTTTTGGAGATGGTGCTGGTATACAATTTAATCAGGACGGAACTATAACTGCTACAACAGGTAATCTAAATACTGACGAAGGTTGTACAAGCATATCAGATACTAATGGGCAACTTCTTTTTTATACGGACGGTATCACCGTCTATGATAGAAATAATAACATCATGCCAAATGGTTTTGGCCTAAAAGGAAATCCATCAAGTACACAATCTGCATTGATTGTACCCAAACCTCTTGACCCAAATATCTATTACATATTCACGGTAGATACTGCTTTTGGTGGTAACTCTGACGAAGGTTTTCATTTTTACGAAGTAGATATGACACTAAATGGAGGATTAGGAAATGTTGTTGTAGGGTCAGAAACACAATTGTTAGGAAATAGTACTGAAAAAATAAGTGCTGTATTAGATGATTGTAATACTCAAGATATTTGGGTCATTACTCTATCAAATTTAGGTGGAACTCCTGCAACACCTAATTCATTTACTTATAATACGTTTCATGCATATAAAGTTACTTCTGCTGGAGTTGAAACAACTGCCGAAACATCTTCAGCTGGGATATCATTAGACGAACAAAGAGGTTATCTTAAGTTTTCTCCAGATGGAGAAAAATTAGCTATTGCAAATATAGATGAAGGCCTATTTGTTTATGAGTTTGATGTAGCTCAAGGTAAGGTTACAGGTCCTCCAACAGCATTAAGTATTACTACAGCCAGTAACGGCGCTATATTTTCATATGGTATAGAATTTTCACCAAATAGTGAGTTGCTTTATGTATCGACCTATAACAACTTTTCTGTTCAGCCATTTAATAATCCAGAAAATGATAATCCTAATAATCATTGGGGGTCATTAGTACAATTTGATTTAACAGCTGCGAATATTCAAGCAAGTCAAATACCAATTGACGACCAAAGAAATTCCTATCGAACGGCATTACAGACTGGACCTGATGGAAAAATTTACAGAACTGCTAGTGATAGTTACAATAATGGTCGTCCTCATTTATCTGTTATTAATAACCCCAATGAAATTGGTGCTGCATGTGCATATGAGCATGAAGTCATAGATTTAATTAATGATTCAAGACAAGGCTTACCGCCTTTCATAGCATCTTTTTTTGTAGATACTATAGATATTATTAATGACCCACAAATAACATCAACAACGCTAAGCTTATGTGAAGGTGAAACATATACCTTAACAGCAAGTGAAACTGTTATTCCGGGAGCAATTTATACTTGGAAAATAGATGGAGTTAATCAGCCTACACCCGCCACACCCAATGAGTTTGTTGTAACTCAACCAGGAGGATTATATGAAGTAGTTATAGATCTGAACAATACTACATGTGATGTTCAGACAGGAATTGCAGATGTCCAATATTTTTCTTTACCAGTAGCTTATACGGTTCCAGACCAGCTAATTTGTGATGATAACAACGATGGCTTTTGGGATTTTGATTTAGATACATTACGGTTAGATATTTTAGGAATACAAGATTCACCAACACAGTTTGCAGTGTCATTTCATCTAGAAGAACTAGATGCAAATACCAGCTCAGTTACAAGTTCATTACCAGACACGTTCACTAATCTTGTTGCTTATGAAGAAGACATTATATGGGTTAGAATTGAAAATGTAGTTAATACTAATTGTTCTGATATTAGTAGCTTTACAATTGATGTTTCTGAACAAGCTGTTCCTCCACCTGTATATACATATGGTTTATGTGATACCAATACTGATAGTGATGACACTAATGGCTTTGTAGAGTTTAATTTACGATCAATTGAATCAGATATTTTGATAAACCAAGATGATTCAAGTGTATTTACAGTGACTTATCACGAAACTCAACTCGATGCCGATGCTGGCTCGGGAATAGTTCCTGACTTGTTATATACGTCTAACAGACAGGTTTTTGCTAAAGTTAAGAATAATGATAATCCATCTTGTAATACTACTGTAGTAATTGATTTAGAAGTTTATACCTTACCAGTTATCACAGATATGGTAGAACTATTACAATGCGATACTGATACTGATGGTATTTCAGATTTTAATTTAACCGAATCCGAGATATTAATCTCAAACAACTTTGCTGCTGAAACATTTACATATCACATGTCTTTTGAAGATGCAGATACTGGTACTGATCCAATTCCAAATTTTTTAGCGTATCCAAATACAGATCCCTCATCAAATCCAGATACCTTATTTGTAAGAACAGAAAACGCAGATGGTTGTCACAGAGTTGCACAATTGGATTTATTTGTATCAACAACTTCGATTCCACCAGGATTTATGATTAATACGTATCAGGAGTGTGACGATACAAGAGTGGATGCTAATATTACAGACGGAATTACGACTTTTGACTTCAGTGATGCAACACCACTGATTGTTGGCTTGTTTCCTCCAGGTCAAATCATAACGGTAACCTACTACGAAACAACTGCAGATGCACTAGCCGAAATAAATGCAATTCCGGATATTTCTAATCATATTAATACAGCATCACCATTTAATCAAACGATCACTTACAGAATAGATAGTGATGTAGATAACTCTTGTCTTGGTATTGGTGAGTTTGAGTTAGAAACCATAAATCCAATGCCCAATCTAAATCCAGATCCAATTATTTTGTGTGATGACATTACAGTTGGCGATTTAGTCGAAACTTTTGATTTAACGCAACAAGAAACTTTTATATTTAATGGTGAAACTAATGTTTCTGCTACTTACCATTTAGACTATGACCAAGCTGTAGCTGGTAGTGATGTCATTGTAACACCTGCAGCTTACAATAATACAGACCCATTTGAGACTATTTATATTAGAGTGACTAATACGGATAATTGCTTTGCTATTGTAGAGTTAAATATTCAGGTCAATCCGTTGCCAGATGATAGTGCTGTGGTTACAGATTATTTTGAATGCGAGAATAATACGGATTTCTTTTTCGATTTTGATTTAGAAACAAAAACACTCGAAGTTTTAAACGGACAAAACACCACTCAGTTTACCGTGACCTATCACGACACGCAACTCGATGCAGATAATTTAACAAATCCATTAGCAAGTCCTTACACTAATATAATAAGCCCACAACCCATTTTTGTAGCTATTACAAACAATACAACCGGTTGTTCTATAAGCACAATTACTTTCAATATAGAAATTAATGAAGGTGCAATTGCGCTTGATGATTTTTATGAAGAATGTGATGTTGTAAATGATAATGATGGTTTTACACAGTTTGATTTAGGAGCAAGAAGTCCAGTTATCATGGACGGAGCAGATCCAATGGCATTTAGTATTAGTTATCACTTTAGTTTTGATGATGCCTTTAATGATGTTGATCCTTTACCATTGTTGTATGAAAATTTAACAAATCCGCAACTTATTTATGCTAGAGTAAGTAATGTTATTAGACCAGCAGAATGCTTTGCCATTTCAGAAGTAACACTTCAAACCAATTTATTGCCAATTTTTGATTTGGAAGACGAATATATTTTATGTTTGACTAGTAATAATGAAGCAGTAGTCGATGTGCCACCAATTTTAGATACAGGATTGTCAGATGCAGATTATGCGTTTGAATGGCGTTTGGATGGAGTAGTTTTAACAACTGAAACAAGTTCAAGTCTTATACCAACCCAAGGTGGAACCTACGAAGTAACAGTGACAGATACATCAACATCTACAGTAACTATGTGTCAAAATTTTGACTCTACTGAAGTCATCGAAAGCGGTATACCAGATACCTTCACAGTAGAGGTTACTTCACTAGCTTTTAGCGGAAATAACATGATTATTGCTACCGCAACTGGTAATAGTACTTATGAGTATAGTTTAGATAATGGACCATGGCAATTAGATACTGATTTCGAAAATGTGACTGGTGGTCAGCATACGGTCTATGCGAGAGATATTTTGGGATGTGGTATTATTTCAGAAATGGTGACTGTTATTGATTATCCAAAATTCTTTACACCAAATGGAGATGGTAATAACGATACTTGGAATATAAGAGGTATTAATACGCAACCGGCAGCTGTAATCTATATCTATGATCGTTATGGTAAGTTATTAAAACAGCTAAGTCCAACAAGTCCAGGTTGGGATGGCACATTTAATGGAAACAGAATACCAAGCAGCGATTATTGGTTTACCCTAGAATATTTTGAACCAATAGCAAACGAAACTCGAACATTTACTGCTCATTTTTCACTAAAGCGTTAATAAAGTAAATTTGAAATACAAATTAATAAGCTTTATATGTTTTTTCTTTTTCGCATCTCACAACCATGCGCAAGACATAGCCTTATTCAATCAATTTAATGGACGCTATGATTATACAGCCATTGGCAATACCCTAAACATTTCTGAAAATGGAAGTTTTGGATTATGTGATATTCTCACTAGCTCTTCAGCTGATTTAACACTTGACACTAATCAAAATGTGATTGCTGCTTATTTATATTGGGCAGGTTCTGGTAATGGTGATTTTGACATTTTACTAAACGGTATTGAAGTAACAGCAGAACGTACTTTTAGTGATGCATTAGACGAGACAAGAGTCTTTTTTGCAGCATTTGCTGATGTAACCGATATTATTTCAGTTCAAGAAAGTACGACTTATACAGTTTCGGATTTTGATATTTCTTCGGTTATAGCTCCTTTTTGTCCTACTGGAACAAATTTTGGAGGTTGGGCAATTACAATTATTTATGAAGATAATCTACTTCCATTAAATCAACTGAATATTTATGATGGCTTACAAAGTGTACCAGAATCATTAACCATAACCTTAGACAACCTCAACGTTTTAGATAATGATAATGCCAAAATTGGTTTCGTTGCTTGGGAAGGTGACCGCGCATTAGCGGTTAATGAACAGCTTACTATTAACGGAAATATCATTGGGAATCCACCATTAAACCCTACAAATAATGCCTTTAACGGCACAAATAGTTTTACTGGTGCCACTAACCTATTTAACATGGATATCGATGTTTATAATATCCAAGATAACATAGCTATCGGAGATACCTCTGCTACCATTAGCTTAACCTCTGGTCAGGATTTTGTAATGATTAATAACATTATAACTGTTTTGAATAGTCAATTGCCTGATGCAACTATAGCAATAGACACTATTAATCTAGAGTGTGATAGCCGTATTATTGATATAGATTATACGGTAAGTAATATTAATAGTACTGGCGTTTTACCAGGAAACACGCCTATAGCATTTTATGCAAACAATCTACTTATTGGTCAATCACAAACCACAACTGACATTCCAATAAACGAAACTGAATTGGGTGCTATTACGCTTACATTTCCGGAAGAAGTTCCTGATGATTTTATGCTCACTATAATTGTTGATGACGATGGTACATCAATCGGTATAGTTACTGAAACTAATGAAAATAACAATTCGACATTTGAAGATATTTCTCTTTTGGTAATTCCTGAAACCGTTACACTACTATCACTCCTATCTTGTAACATAGGATTTGAAAAAGGAGAATTCAATTTATTAGAATTCGTTGAAGAACTTGATGAATTTTCTAGTGGAAATTTTCAATTTTTTGAAAACTTAGAGGATTTAAAATATAATACAAATGCCATTTCTAATATTGAAAACTATACAAATTTATCAAATCCACAGACCATTTACATTCGTTTAGAAAAAGATATTTGCTATGAAATTTATCAATTTAACCTCAATATAGAAAACTGTCCACCGACAATACCTCAAGGATTTTCCCCAAATAACGATACTATTAACGACTGGTTTAATATCCAAGGTTTATATGACATATTCACAAATCACGAACTTAAAATATACAGTCGATTAGGCAATCTAATCTTTGAAGGTGATAATGATAAGGCTTGGTCTGGGTATTCTAATAGAGGAATCAATAGTGGTAATTTAGTACCTGTTGGCACGTATTATTATGTTCTAAATCTGAATGATATAAACTATCAGCCTTCAGTTGGTTGGGTGTATATTAATTATTAATTTTGTATTTCATCGATATTTTTTGCTTTTTATCTTATTTTTATTATTTTTGGTACTGATAATAAGGATTATATGTGTTATAATCTTATCAGCCCCAAATACTATTAGATGAGATTAAATAAAACGTATGCATTTCTTGTTTGTTATTGCTTCTTTGGCCTTAATCTAATTGCACAACAAATCTCCGTTGATAACACCTTATCTGTACAACAACTTGTAGAGACCACTTTTACGCAAGAATGTGTAGAAATAACAAATGTCAATTCTTCTATAAATGGAAATGTTATTGGCATAGGAAGCTTCGGTGTTTTTACACAAGATGCTTCCAACTTTCCTTTTGAAAATGGCATGATACTGACCACAGGAAACGCATCTTCTGCAGGAAACACTCTAAATACTGAAGTTTTAAATGAAGGTGAAGAAACTTGGGGCACAGATTCTGACTTAGAAAACACCCTAGGTATTACAGAAACTGAAAATGCAACCTCCATTGAATTTGACTTTACATCAATCTCAAATTCATTACAAATCAACTATATCCTTGCATCAGAAGAGTACTTTAGCAACTTTCCTTGTCAATATTCAGATGGTTTTGCTTTATTGATAAGAGAGGCTGGATCAGGAAACCCTTATGTAAATATTGCAGTAGTACCTGGTACAAATACAACTGTAAATACTACTACAATTCATGATGAAATTGATGGTTTTTGTCAAGAAGAGAACAGTCAATTTTTTGATGGATATAACATTGGTGACACCAACTACAACGGAAGAACAACAACATTAACTGCTAGTGCTAGTATTATACCAAATGTGACTTATCAAATTAAATTAGTAATTGCTGATCAATCTGACAGTAATTACGACTCCGCAGTGTTTATTGAAGCCAATAGTTTTACACCAACAGTAGATTTAGGAGCAGACATAACAACATGTGCAGACAGTTTCTCACTCAATGGTGATATTAATAACCCTAATGCACAATACCAATGGTTTTTGGATGGTAGTCAAATAGCAAGTGCCAGCCAGCCTAGCTACGAGGTTTTACAAAGCGGTATATATAGGGTTTTAATAACAATACCACTTGGTTCGGACTTTTGTTCTATTGAAGACGAGGTGATTGTGAACCTTAGTAATACCCAAAGTACTACTCCAATGTCCAATATGGATGTCTGTGACGATCCAAGTAATGATGGTGTAGAGCTTTTTGACCTTGACTCAAAAACACAAGAGGCAATAAATTCTGTTGCTCCCGGTAATTATAATGTTAGTTACCATACCTCATTACCTGACGCCCAAAATAACCTTAGTCCTATATCCGGAAATTATCAAAATGCAACAAATCCTCAACACATATATGTTCGCATAATAGATGTAGACACAGGATGTTTGGCAATAAATCAGTTCGAAATAACTGTTAATACTAGACCAGATACAATTCCTCCACAAACATTAGATGTCTGTGATGACCAAGTGGTTGATGGATTTACAACAATAGATTTAAATGCGTTAAATAATGGTTTGATAAACGGTCAACCCAATCTTGTTGTTACCTATCATTACACACAAGTTGAAGCTGATGCAGGAATTACTCCAATACCAATGCCTTATGTAAACAGTGGTGTCAACGACCAAGTCTTTATTAATATAGTAAATTCGCAATCGGGTTGTAACACTACAACGACACTAAATATTGCGGTTTTAGCACCTCCACAAATAGAAAACAATCAAAACTATTACGTCGATGCATGTGATAGCGATTATGATGGGTTTGCAAGTTTTGACATCACAGACGTTGAGGCAGATATCTTGAATGGACTTACGGGAGTTACTGTAACTTATCATACAACACAAGAAGATGCCCTAAATGGAAATAATCCTATTCCAAATCCAACAAACTTTAATAATACTGCAACAGAAGTACAGGTTGTCTATATCAGTGTAGTAGACAGTAACGGTTGTCCATCAATAGCACCAATTGAGTTACATACAAACTTGCTACTCACTGGCCCAGACTTTTCAGATATTACCATATGTGATATTGATAATGATAATTCTGAAGCTTTTGACCTTCTAAATGTCCCTGGAATGATATTAGGAGACATCCCTGATGTATCCATTACTTTTTACGAGACAGAAAACGATAGAGATAATGACTTGAATGCAATAGATACAAGCGTAGACTATTCTCCGCCTGGCATTCCTCAGACGTTATACTTAACGCTGACAAGTCCAACATGTACAGAAATTGAAGAAGTCATTTTAGATTTAATTCCAATTACAGAGTTTCCAGATTTAGTGCAACAAACCGTTTGTGATACAGATCAAGATATGCGTACAACAATTAATTTATCTGATTATGATGGATTAGTTACTCAAAATCAACCGGGATTTACAGTCTCTTATTTTGAAACACATCAAGATGCAGAAGATAATACAAACCAACTACCTACAATTTATCAGAACACTCAAGATTCGTTCATGGTTTTTGCATCTATCACATCAACAACAACGTCATGTTCAGATATTTCTAGTTTTGATATTTTAGTAAATCCACCGCCTTTAACAAGTTCTCCAAACCCAATAATTATTTGTGACGATGACCAGGACGGTTTCTTTGTAGTTAATTTAGAAGATTCTATAACGGAAATTACAGCATCAACTCAGGACTTTATAATTACGTTTCACAATTCACTAACTGATGCTAATAGCGGAACAAATTCACTTAGAGAACCAGAAAATTATAACGCAGAAACTGAGACTGTTATTGCGAGAGTAGAAAGTACTCTTACTGGATGTATTTCTACAGAAAATATAGCCATAACAGTTAACACATTACCTATCCTTCCTGTAATATCAGAATTTAGATTTTGTGAAAATAATACAGATAATATTGGAGAGTTTTTATTGAATTCTAAGGATATAGAAATATTAAATGGTCAAACAGGCAAAGAAGTACTGTACTTTTTAACAGAATCTGATGCCAATACAGGTACAAATCCTATCGACAAAAACAGTAATTTTCAGAATACAGAAAATCCGCAAATCATCTTTGCTAGAGTGCAAAACCTAACTGACCAAGATTGCTTTGGTGTAGGCTCCTTTTCATTAAATGTCGGTACAAATCCAGAATTTAATATGCCAACAGATATTTTTGAATGTGATGATAGTTCTAATGACACATTTGCACCGATTAACTTAAACGACAAAGCAGCACAAATTAGTAACGGTATTTCTGAAGATTTAGATATTACATTTTATGCTTCAGAAGAAGACTTCTTAGCAGGAACAAACCCAATAACTGAAGAAGTATATACAACTGTAAGTAATCCTCAAGAAATTTTTGCATCCATAGCAAATGGAAGTATTTGTACTTCAAATACATCTTTTATTGTTAATGTTATTCCGGTTCCTACAGTAACAGAAATAAGCCCTTTTGAAGATTGTGATGTCGATTACGACGGCAGTATTTTATGGGATTTGACAGAAGCAGAAATCAACATTTTAGATATAAGGCAAGACAATGTGGTGGTCTCTTACTTTACGTCTATTGCTGATGCAGAAAATGATTTGAATACAATTACAAATCCAGAAAATTTTGAAAACACTTCTAATCCGCAAACAGTGTTTGTAAAAGTGACTAATACAGATTTTAATTGCCCTGTTATTTTACCTATCGAGCTAATCGTAAATGTACCGCCAGCATTTAATGATTTTAGTTCTACAGAAATATGTGATAACGACACTGACACCTATGACTTAAACCTTATTAATAGCATAATCATTGATGATATAGGAAATTCTATCATTACCTATTTTGTGGACGAGCAAGATGCGATTTCTAACACAAATCAAATAAGTAGCGATTATAACTACCAAACAAATGGCGATATTTTATTTGCACGTATTGAAAATTCTGCCACAGGTTGTTTCTATGTCTATCCGTTTATGCTAGTTGTAAATGAACGACCAATTGCAAACATGCCTGGTAGTCTTGAATCTTGTGATGACAATGATGACGGTCAGTTACTTTTTGATTTAGAAACACAGACCAATGATGTGTTAGGTACACAAAACCCAACATTTCTTTTGGTTAGCTATTATAATACTGAATCTGATGCAAACACTAATACAAACGCTATTTTAGAAAACTATAATGCCACAAATGGAGAAACAATATATGTTAGAGTTACAAATACAGAAACACAATGTTATAGCATCACACAATTTGATATCATTATCAATCCATTACCAATAGTTGATATCGGTACACAAACCATTTGCCCTGAAAATTTTCCTCTTGTTGTAACCGCAGCAACCGGCTTTTCAAATGACGAATATCTGTGGTCTACAGGAGAAATGACTTCTGAAATTGAAATTACCGAAAATGGGGTTTATAGTATAAGAGTAACAACTCCTAATGGATGTGTTGCAAGCAGTGAATTTGATGTTATTATATCTGAACCTGCCAATATAGAAGTTGTAGAAACAGTAGATTTCTCAGACCCAAATAATATTACAATTACTGTGACTGGTGTTGGAGATTATCTTTTTCAGTTAGATGATATGGAACCTCAAACTTCTGGAATATTCGAAAACGTAAACCTGGGCTATCATACGCTGACAATTATTGACCAAAATGGTTGTTCTTCGGTTACAAAAGAAGTTTTAGTCATCGATGCTCCAAAATTTATGACACCAAATAACGATGGTGCTTTTGATACGTGGCATATTATAGGAGTTGAGACACTTCCAGGAACTGTTGTCTATATATTTGATAGATATGGTAAATTGCTAAAACAACTAAATTATAATTCGCAAGGTTGGGATGGTACATACAATGGTAAAAGAATGCCCACTAACGATTATTGGTGGTCTGCTGATGTAAAACAAGGTACTATTGAGTTTACAGCTACAGGACATTTTGCACTAAGAAGATAATCTGCCAAAATTTAACAACTTATAAAAAATCCTAACTTTAGCTATTCTTATATTTGCATACCTTTTCAAATGCAATGATGAAGTATTTTTTATTAGGTTTTTTTTTACTGTTTTTTTTTGATGCAACTACTCAAAATATAACTGTAGATAGCCAGTCCCTTAATGCACAACAACTTATTGAAGATGTCTTAATCGATAGTGATTGTATTGACAATATTATGGTCACAAATGCGCAAAGCGGAGATTTTGGAGGTACAGAATTAAGTTATGGAACTTTTGATGCTGCAGACACAACTTTTCCATTTCAAAGTGGTATTGTTTTAAGTACTGGTAGATTAAGTAATGTTCCTGGACCAAACGACTCTTTAAGCGATGATAATGCACCTGGTTGGAATGGGGACACTGATTTAGAAATTGCACTAGATGAAACGGGTACTTTCAATGCTACAATTCTAGAATTTAGTTTTACAGCAATAACTAGTCAAATTAGCTTTAGATATCTATTTGCCTCTGAAGAGTATAGAGAAAACAATCCTTTTACTTGTGATTTTTCAGATTTGTTTGGGTTTTTAATTAAGCCTAGTGATAATAGCGAACCTTTTAGAAATATTGCTTTAGTGCCTGGTACAACTACACCAGTAAAAGTAACAACAGTAACACCTGGTGTTCCTGGAAGTTGTCCACCGCTCAATGAAGGGTTTTTTGGGCAATTCAACGAAATCAATCCTGCTATTTCTCCAACAAACTTTAATGGACAAACTGCTGTATTAACAGCTACATCAACAATTACTCCAGGAGTAAATTATAGTATTAAACTAGTTATAGCAGATGAATTTAATCCACGTTTCGATTCAGCTGTATTTTTAGAAGCTGGCAGTTTTCAAGCCTCAAGAGACTTAGGACAAAACAGATTATTGGCCACAGGTAATCCTTTGTGTGAAGGAGAAATTCTAACACTTGATGGTAATATTGATGGTAATAATGGTTACGACTGGTTCAGAAATGGTGTTTTAGTGCAGTCAGAACCTATTGGATGTAATAATTGTGGGACTTATGAAGTTACACAAGACGGAACATATACATTAGAGGTTAATCTCGATGGAACATGCATTGCCAATGGCGAAGTCATTGTGGAGTATGCAGCAAATCCTGTTGGTACTGATATCATCCAAACAGAGTGTGATGTTAATCAAGATGGATTGACAACATATAACTTATTAGAACGTGCAGCAGATATTCGCAATAACGACC
>CAJQQC010000165.1 GCA_905480385.1 uncultured Winogradskyella sp. | reverse complement strand
ATAATATTCTAATAATTCTTTTGTACCTCTTGGATAGAAGCCTTTTAAATCTGATTTATTCCAATTAGGACAACCAACAAACACATTTGTTTTCTCTGAGTGACTTTTATTTAAAACCTTCAGTGTGTCAGGATGATCTTTGGGTAAAGTAAAGTCTATATCTTGTGGATTATCAACATTTCCAAACTTCATAATTGTAATTTCACATAAAGATATGAACTCCTGTAAAAACAAGCTAAGATTTAATTTGTTAATAACACCGTTGACAAGATAATCAAGAGCTAAACTTTTTACTTCTGTTAATACTTAAATTTAATTTCATATTAATTATAATCCAATTCTTATGGAAACCCGATCTAAACTTCTACTCAAAATAAGACCAGAAATTCCTTCAGCAAAGATTTACAAGTCCATGTCTAATGATGAGGCTTTTCAGAACAAAACATTGCGACCTATTATAAAAATGCAAAATGATTTGTTTATTGCTGTATTTAAAAATTATATATCTAAACGTAAGAATGTGTTTTATGAATTGACATTACAAAAGCAGATGGCATATATTGAAAATGCAATACACAAGGATATGAAGTTTAGAAATTCTCTTAAAGGAATGGTGATTGGCCAGTTTACAATCGAAGAATATGAGTTATATATCATAAACTCATCAGCTTTGAACAAGCGTATGATGAATATTGTAAAAGAGCGTTTATTGAGTAGTATCCAACTTTTTGAAAAGCTAGAAATTCTTGAGGCTGTCTAAATTAAAGACTCACCATTAAGGTTAGTCGTCAAAACATCACTCATATAATCTAAATATGGTCTAGCAGTATTGAAGGCTGTATTTATATTTTCAATAAAATCTGAAGACAATACATCTTTATCAGTATATTTTTTTATAAAAACAAACTGTTTGCGTCTTATTAAATCAATAGCTTTGTGCGTTTTATCAAAGCCTCTTGGAGCAGTTTTTAAAGAGTCTCCTGTAAACTCTCCCCAAATAGACTTGAAAGCTTTTTGTTTTAGAATATCTCTTATTTCTTCATCATCCATTTCAAACTCTTTACGAATACGTATTAAGTCCTCTTTATTTGGTTCCCAAAAACCAGTAGCAATAAACGATTCATTGTTTGGTTGAATATGTAAGTAATAACCTCCTCTTAACTCAGGCTTCTTTCGATTAAATGAACCACCAAAATGTGTTTTATAAGGTTGTTTGTTTTTTGAAAACCTAACATCTCTGTATATTCTAAAGATTTTAACCTTGTCAATTTGATCATGGTTATTCATTAATTGCCCTAAATAGTTGTAGCAATCTTTAACTTGTTTTTCAAGAGCTTTAAATTCTGCTTTATGGCTATTGAACCAAACACGATTATTGTTTTTTTGAAGTTTATTGAAAAATGTAAATACTTGTTTAGGGATTGTAATCATTTGTAAAATTTATTTTACTAAAATAGGAGTTTTCAGGAGTTAGTACTAAAAAGGTATTAAATAATATACATTTGATTTACTTTTTCATTTAGAATAATTAAAAATAAACTTGTGAGCTGAAAGAAAATTCAGTATTATGCAAAAAATTAATATTTACAATTTTATTTATGGGTAGACCAGCAACAAGGCCAACAAAACTAAAGGATGGTTTTTATATAGAGATACGCAACAAGGGTTCTAGATCTGGCGTAAAGTTATATAATGCAACAGAAATGCAGATGGAACGTTCTATTAAAATGTATGAGCGCTCGAAAGAGGTCATTATTTTAGGAGAATGTGTCAACGGAAAATTTTTGTCTAAAGAACCAAAGATGCACGTTGTTAAATAACGTTTTTTTCTTACTTAATTATAAACCCAAAATCACCTTTAAGGTGATTTTTTATTCAAAACTTATAGAATGTAAAATTAGTCCAGAGGCTGGTGCTATATAATCCATTACTTCTATACTATCTTCTTTTAGTGTATTTTGAATATATTTGAGTGTTATCTCTCCTTTACCTAATTTAATTAAAGCACCAAACATTAATCGTATTTGATTACGCATAAAACCTTTTCCTCTAACTTTTAAAACATATGTCTTTTCAGGAAAAAAATTAGCTGTGTATATCGTATTATCTATAAGCTCACAGCTTTCTATAGATCTAATAAACTCTCCAGTGTCAGATGCCTTGTAGCAATAGGTTTTAAAATTATGAGTACCTTGAAAAAGCTTCGCACCTTTCTTCATTAGTTCTACATTTAAGCTATCCAATATAGTTGTCAAAATTGGAGCACAAAACGGATGATTCTTTTGACCTTCAGAAAACACATAGTGGTATTCTTTAATTTTAGAATCCTGGATAACATTAAAATCTTTATTAACTTCATTTATAGAAAGCGCTCTAATGTCTTGAGGTAGATTATGATTAAAAAGTGCTAAAAATTCTTCAAAATTATGGATGGGTGAATCATATATAAAAAGTTCTAAGGCCGCTTCATTTGCAGAAACCATAGCGTCAGTTCGACCAGCACCAAGTGTTTTAAACTTAATGTCTTTGAGAATAAACTTTAGTGTACGATCAATCATTAAATGAATAGTCTTTACATCAGGTTGTTTTTGCCATCCGTGAAATCTATATCCTAAATATTGAATTTTTATGAGGTAATAAAAACGTTTTTCAAATATCATATTAACATCGAAATTACCATTTACCATTCTACTAATCAAAATTTTTTTTAACTTGAATGTTATTACTAACTAAAATCAATAAATCATGACAACAACAAAACCACCAATTTGGTTCTGGATTATCAGTGCCTTAGCTCTTATATGGTATGTGTTAGGTGTTTACTATTATTTGCAGCAAGCATACAATACTACATTTTACAGGTCTATGTATACGCCAGAGCAGCTTATGGTTGTTGATGAGATGCCTGCTTGGGCAACTGCTGCTTTTGCAATTGCAGTTTTTGCTGGAATTTTTGGTGTGTTTGGACTTATTTTAAGAAAAAAGTGGGCAAAAACACTTTTTCTTATCTCCGTACTTGGGATAGTATTACAATACATCTATAACGTATTTATTGGTAAAATGTATGAACTGTTTTCTATCACTGAAAATGTGAGATACTTTATCATACCAATAATCGCTTACTTATTATTTTATATAGCTTCAAAAGCTCAAGAAAAATATTGGTATAAATAAAAGACTAGAAAAATTCTAGTAAATCAACTATAAATCAATTAATTATGACAACAACAAAACCACCAGTTTGGTTCTGGATTATTAGCGTTTTAGCACTAATCTGGAATGGTATGGGTGTAAAACAATATTTACAACAAGCCTATAATACAGAAGCCTTTAAATCTATGGTTTCTGCTGAAGAATTAGAAATGATTAGTCAGTTGCCGACATGGTATACTGCAGTTTTTGCCATAGCTGTTTTTGCAGGAGCTCTTGGATGTATTCTATTATTATTAAGAAAAAAATTAGCATATTTCGTTCTATTACTATCACTAATTTCCGTTTTAATTCAAATGGGATATATTACTTTCTCAATGGATATGGCTAATATAATGACGCCATTTATAGTAATCGCAGCTGTTTTATTAGTACTTTTCTCAAAACACTCGAAAAAGAAAAATTGGATAAATTAATAAAACAATCTTTAAAGAATAAAAGCATCAGATATCTGGTGCTTTTTTATTTCTCACGTCCTTTTAATACATCTACAACAGAATTAAGTTTATAGCCTTTTGCTTGTAGTAACATCAAATAGTGAAATAGTAAATCTGCACTTTCTTCCAAGAATAAATCATCATTATTGTCTTTGGCTTCAATAACGACTTCTACAGCCTCTTCGCCGACCTTTTGCGCTACTTTATTTATGCCTTTAGCAAATAACGAGGCAACATAGGATTTCTGTGTATCTGCGTTTTCTATTCGGGATGAAATGGTGTCTTCTAATTTTGAAATAAATCCAAATGATTGATTGTTATCTTCATTCCAGCAAGTTTCGGAACCTTTGTGACATGTTGGTCCTTTAGGAATTACAGAAACTAAAAGCGTATCGTTATCGCAATCTAGTTTCATATCCACTAAATCTAGAACATTACCGCTTTCTTCGCCTTTTGTCCAAAGTCTATTTTTTGTTCTGCTAAAAAATGTCACTAAACCAGATGCTTTTGTTTTTTGAAAAGCTTCTTGGTTCATAAAACCTAACATTAGTACATTCTTAGTTACTGCGTCTTGTACAATCGCAGGTACTAAGCCATCAGTATTCTTATTAAAATCTATGTTCATAATCGTACTTCTACATTCTGTTTTCTTAACTCCTTTTTTAATTCTAAAATGGGTATTTCTCCAAAGTGAAATACACTTGCTGCTAAAGCAGCATCGGCTTTTCCTTTTACAAATGTATCAGCAAAATGCTGAATAGTTCCTGCACCTCCAGAAGCAATGATAGGAATATTTACCAAATCTGATAGTAAAGCTAGAGCTTCATTTGCAAAACCGGCTTTGGTGCCATCGTGATTCATAGAGGTAAATAATATTTCACCTGCGCCACGTTTTTCAACTTCAATAGCCCAATCAAACAATTTAATATCTGTTGGAATAGTTCCGCCTGCCAAATGGACAAACCACTCACCTTTTATTTGTTTTGCATCAATGGCCACAACGACACATTGACATCCAAATTTTTCTGATAACTCATTAATAAGTTCTGGGCGCTTTACTGCCGAAGAATTAATTGATACCTTATCTGCACCACAATGTAACAGTTCATCGACATCTTCAACTGAGGAGATTCCACCACCTACTGTAAACGGTATATTAACTTGTTCTGCTACTTTTAAAACCATATCATGCATGGTCTTTCTATTTTCTAATGTAGCCGAAATATCTAAAAACACCAATTCATCTGCACCTAAATCGGTATATTGTTTCGCTAGAACGACTGGGTCACCTGCATCACGTAAATCAATAAAATTGACACCTTTTACAGTACGTCCGTTTTTAATATCTAAACAAGGAACAATTCGTTTTGTGAGCATAATTAATTATTGATTATAAATTGTTCTATCTCCTTTAAAGAAATCCTGTTTTCATAAATCGCCTTTCCAACGATAACACCTTCGCATCCTATGTCTCTTAGTTGCGGCAACTCATCGTATTTAGAAATACCTCCTGAAGCTATCAATTTTATGTCCATAGATTCATTTATTATATTGCTATACAAATGAAAAGATGGACCTTCTAGCATACCATCTTTTGAAATATCTGTACAAATTACATAGGATATTCCTTTGCTTTGATACCCTTTTATAAATGGTATAACTTCTAAATCACTGTCCTCTTGCCAGCCAGAAATTGCTATTTTTTTATATTTACAATCTGCACCAAGTATAATTTTATCTGCACCAAACTTTGATATCCAGTTTTCAAAGACTTCAGGGTTCTTTACAGCTATACTACCACCTGTAATTTGATGGGCTCCAGAGTCAAATGCAATTTTTAAATCTTCATCAGATTTTAAACCACCTCCAAAATCTATCTTTAAATTAGTCTTAGACGCGATACTTTCTAAAACTCTATAATTTACAATATGACTCGCTTTAGCGCCATCTAGGTCTACCACATGCAAATGTTGTATTCCTGCATCTTCAAACATTTTTGCGACTTCCAAAGGATTCTCGTTATATACTTTTTTAGTATCATAATCGCCCTTGGTTAGCCGGACACATTGTCCGTTAATAATATCTACTGCTGGTATGATTCTCATGTTATAAGTCTAGAAAGTTTTGTAATAACTGTACTCCTGATTTACTGCTCTTTTCTGGGTGAAATTGTACACCATAAAAATTATCATTTTCCAAGGCAGATGCATACTCTATCTCATAGTGAGAAGTTGCTATCGCTTCTTCACAATTTTCAGCGTAATAACTATGGACTAGATACATGTAATCGTCTTCGGAAATGTTTTTAAATAAATCAGATTTTAGATTCTTTACAGTATTCCAGCCCATTTGTGGTACCTTTACATTATTTGAAAAGCGTTTTACATTAACATTAAAGATTCCTAAACCTTTTGTATCACTTTCCTCTGAATGGTTACACATTAGTTGCATGCCTAAACAAATTCCCAAAACTGGCTGCTTCAGTTGTGGTATTAGAGTGTCAAGACCACTTTCTTTGAGCATCTTCATCGCACTACTAGCCTCGCCTACTCCTGGAAAAATAACTCTGTCAGCCTTAATTATTTCGTCCGGATTATTAGATAATATAGCATCATAACCCAGTCGCTGAAAAGCGAATTGAATACTTTTAATATTGCCCGCACCGTAATTGACTATTTTTAAATCCATTACAACATTCCTTTTGTAGATGGTAAAATCATTTTTTCTACATCTTGTTTTACAGCCATTTTAATTGCTTTTGCAAACGCCTTATAAATAGATTCTATTTTGTGATGTTCATTTGTACCTTCTACTTTAATATTTAAATTACACTTAGCACCATCAGTAAAGGATTTAAAGAAGTGGTAGAACATTTCTGTAGGCATTTTACCTATCATTTCACGCTTAAAATCTGCTTCCCAAACTAACCAGTTTCGCCCACCAAAATCTATAGCTACTTGTGCTAAACAGTCATCCATTGGCAAAGAAAATCCATAACGTTCAATACCTAGTTTATTCCCAAGGGTCGTTGCAAAGACTTCCCCCAAGGCAATGGCTGTATCTTCGATTGTGTGATGCTCGTCTACTTCTAAATCACCATCTAC
>CAJQQC010000164.1 GCA_905480385.1 uncultured Winogradskyella sp. | reverse complement strand
AGTAAGATTCTCTAAATCTTTGATACTAAATTTATTTTTCATGTTATTCATATACCCTTTGTTTGTTTATAGAAATAAAATTAACGTTAAACAAAAATAAGTTTTTAACTCAAAAGGGTGGTGTATTTAACAAAAAATAAGTAAATAATTATGATTTATATTAAAGTGCGCACGAGAAGACTCGAACTTCCACGGACTAATGTCCACCAACCCCTCAAGCTGGCGCGTCTACCAATTCCGCCACGTGCGCAAAAAAATGAAGTATAAATATAAAAAAAAGTTAAGCAATTTGCTTAACTTTCTGTGACTTGGCTGGGGCTCGAACCCAGGACCCTCTCCTTAAAAGGGAGATGCTCTACCAACTGAGCTACCAAGTCATTAGTGATTTCTCTAATGAGGGTGCAAATATAAAATGTTTAATTAATAAAACAATGCTTTTTTTATATATTTTTTTGTTTTTTTGTAGCATAACTTTCTAGGTATTTCACTATCAATTTGTAAGGTTTTATGATTATAGTTTTAATGGGATATATGGGGTCCGGTAAATCCATAATTGGAAGAGAATTAGCTTCCGTTTTTGGATATGAATTTATTGATTTGGATGATTTTATTATAAGCAATGAAGGAATGTCTGTTAACAAAATATTTGATTCAAAAGGAGAAATCTATTTTAGAAAAAAAGAAGCTCAATATCTAAAAGAAATTTTAGAAGAACGCACTAAAATTATATTATCTCTTGGTGGAGGCACACCTTGTTATGGAAAAAATCTAGACTTAGTTTTGAACAACAAGAATATTGAATCTTTTTACCTCAAAACTACTATCCCTGAGTTATTAAAACGTTTAAGATCCGAAAAAAATAATCGTCCTATTATTAGTCATCTTGATACAGATGAAAAACTAATTGAATTTTTTGGAAAGCATTTATTTGAACGATCTCCTTTTTATTCAAAATCAGATTATACTGTTAGTACAGATAATAGGTCTACATCAGCTATTGTTGAAGAAATTGTTTTGAAATTAATCTAAATAGGCCTCGTATGGCTGTTTACTCAAATTAACATTTATATGCTCTTTCAAAGACGTAGATAAAGAAATACCTTTAAAATCTGCTTTTACAGGAAATTTTTTATGGTTTCTATTGACTAGAACAGCAGTTTTAAATTGCTTTAGAGGTACTTCTAAAAAATGCCTTACACCATAAATTAATGTACTTCCAGAGTTAAGTACGTCATCTACTAATATAACAGATTTATTGGTATAATCTTCAGGTGTAAGTGATGTAAATAATGAATTTAAAGGTGTTTTTTTATCAATAGTTACATTACATAACATGCTATTAATATCTGAAATCTTATCCAGGTTGGCTTTAAGTTTTTTTGCTAAAAGAAATCCGTTTTTATCAATACCAGCTATTATTAGTTCTTTCTCATTTACATTAGTTTCATAGATTTGATAAGCTATGCGTTTGATTTTATGCTGAATTTCTTGATGATTTAATATGGTGTTTTTTTCTGATGACATGAGCATTTTTTTCAAATATATAAAGAGTTATTTATTCTTAAGCTTTAAACCAAAAATCATTCTTCTTCGTCTATATAATTTTTTATTGAGCGTCTATCTTTTTTAGTTGGTCGTCCAGTACCTTTTTTTCTGTAATATTCTTTGCTATATTTTAACAAATCTTGAGCTTCGAATTCTGATTTTGGTGTCAAATCTGTTCTATAAATATCAACTAGCTTTGCACCTAACCGATTTGCAGGAATGTCATTTACCTTAATCCTATAATTAATTTGATTTTTTCTGAGAGTAATTATATCACCTATAAATACATCTCTACTGGGCTTTACGACAATGTCGTTTACCTTAACTTGCCCTTTTTTACAGGCAATTGATGCTTGATTTCGGGTTTTGTGATATCTCACACACCATAAATACTTATCTATCCGCATATAATTTAACTAAAAAGTGCGTTAATCAATTTGTACAAAAGTATTATATTATTGTATCTTGCGCCCTAAAATTAAGCAATATTGAACGGTGTTTATGACTTTATAAACATGTATTTAAACGACCCTATGAAATTAAGAACATTCCTATCCAGTATTTTTGTTTTTACAGTAATAATTTTTTCTTGTTCACCAGATGACCCAGATGTTGCATTGGTGCCAGATAGAGACAGAACAGAGCAACAAGCAACGGATAAGGCTTTATTGTTAATATACTTGGATACACATTACTATAACAGTACTGATTTAAGTGCAATAAACAATCCAGAACCAAGTGATATAATAATATCAGAGTTGGTAGATGGCGGAACTGTACCTGCAGGTCATACGTTGTTGGCTAGCGCAGTTGAGACAAGGACTACAGTCTATGAAGAAACAGATTATGAATATTACATCTTAAAGATTAGTCAGGGTGGTGGAGATAATTCACCTAATTTCACAGATAAAGTGCGAGTAGAGTATGAGGGCAGCTTAATTGAAGATGCTTCTGTTTTTGATAGTGCTGTAAATCCTGTAGATTTTAATCTAGTAGGTTTTGGTGTTAATTCTGGTGGAGTAATCACTGGATGGCAACGTGTTTTTCCAGAATTCAATACAGCTGCAAGTTTTACAACTGGTTCAAATGTCGAATATGATGATTATGGAGTAGGTGTTATGTTTTTACCGTCTGGTTTATCGTATTTTTCTTCTCAGCTCGTGGGTATTCCTTCTTACTCTAATTTAATATTTAAGTTTACATTATTTCAATCAGAAGTGAATGATCACGATAATGATGGTGTCCCGTCATACATTGAGGACTTAAATAATAATTCAAGTACTTTTGATGAAGATACAGATGAGAATTCAATAGTTAATTACGTAGATCCAGATGATGATGGTGATGGTGTGCTAACAAGAAATGAGCTTTTTAGAACAGAATATATCGTTGACACTAATATTGGCGAATTAGAGCCTGTATTAGATGCTAATGAATTTGAGTTATCTAGAACGCAATCATTAGGAGTAATCACTATAACTACAGGTACAATATTAGATACGGACAACAATAGTATTCCAGATTATTTGGATGAGAATATTACTATAAATTATGTTGAAGATTAAAAATATCAATCAATAAAAAAACCGCTAAGTTAATTTAGCGGTTTTTTTATTTGTATTATTTAAATAACTACAGTTTGTAAGATAAACTTAAAATAAGTTGCTCGGGTCTTGTGTCTAATCGGTCAAGTGAAATAACATTATTATTGTCAATAAAAGTCGCTTCATTGTCACTAAAACCTCTTTCATATCTTAAATCTATACCTAATCTATTGAGGTTCAGTCCGATACCAAAATTCAAACCTACGCTAAAATCATTGTCAATATCATTAACTGTAGCATCACCAAAATCTGTATCAAGAATGTATTGCAAAGATGGACCTGCAAACACATTTACTGGGCCTAAAACTTTTAGTCCAACTAAAAGAGGTACATCTATTTTCTGAACATCTAAATCACCTTTATCATAATCACTTTTTGTTTTGGTATAAACTATTTCCGGTCTGAAATATAATTTGTTTCCAAGTTTACCAAAGACTCCAATATGGTAACCCACATTTTGATCTGGGTTCTCAAAATTAGTGGTAACAGATTCAAAATAATCTCCGTTTCCACCATAATTTAAACCGGCTTTAATTCCAAATCCGCTTCCAGATTGCGCAAATAAGCTGGTTGAAAATCCTGCTACAAGGAGCACATTAAAAAATAAATTTTTCATAATTATTCGATTTTGATTTAGGTTACTTACACAAAAACGCTGCCAAACTCAATTTATTTTCTGCTGATTACTTTTTTTGAAGCTTGGATAATCGCTTTGCTGCTTAGTCCGTACTTATCCATAAGCTGCGCTGGAGTACCAGATTCTCCAAAGGTATCATTAGTAGCCACAAACTCCTGAGGCGTTGGTTTGTTCTTTGCTAAAACTCTAGAAATACTCTCTCCTAAACCACCTAAATAATTGTGCTCTTCGGCAGTTACAATACATCCAGTTTTTGAGACAGATTCTAAAATAGCAGTACTGTCTAGTGGTTTTATAGTATGAATATTAATAACCTCAGCAGAAATACCTTCTTCATTTAATACTTTAGCAGCTTCGAGTGCTTCCCAAACTAAATGACCGGTTGCTACAATAGTCACATCATTTCCTTCAGTTAGATTAACAGCTTTACCGATTTCAAATTTTTGATTTTCAGTAGTGAAATTTGCTACTTTTGGACGTCCAAACCTTAAGTAAACTGGTCCATTATGATCAGCAACAGCTAATGTTGCTGCTTTGGTTTGGTTATAATCACAGGTATTAATAACTGTCATACCAGGAAGCATTTTCATCAAACCAATATCTTCTAATATTTGGTGCGTTGCACCATCTTCACCTAATGTAATACCTGCATGAGATGCACAAATCTTTACATTTTTTCCTGAATAAGCTACACTTTGTCTTATTTGATCGTAAACACGACCAGTTGAAAAGTTTGCAAATGTTCCTGTAAAAGGAATTTTCCCACCAATTGTTAGCCCCGCAGCAATACCAATCATATTGGCTTCAGCAATACCAACTTGATAAAAACGCTCTGGATGATTAGCTTTAAAAGCATCCATCTTCAAAGAGCCTATTAAATCGGCGCAAAGCGCAACAACATTCTCATTTGTTTGTCCAAGCTCTGTTAAGCCAGCTCCAAATCCTGAGCGCGTATCTTTATTTCCTGTGTTTTCGTATATTTTCATAATTCTAAAATCGTAATTTCTAAATCAAAAGTGGATTAATAATCTCCTAAGGTTTCGGCATTCTGTTTTAAAGCAATTTCTAATTGCTCATCATTAGGCGCTTTTCCATGCCATGCATGTGTATGCATCATAAAGTCAACTCCATTACCCATTTCAGTTTTAAGTAAAATACAAACAGGTTGTCCTTTTCCAGTTCTAGATTTAGCTTCAGCCATACCTTCTAAGATACCTTCTATATTATTTCCTTCCTCAATTTCAACTACAGTCCAACCAAAAGCTTCGAACTTTTGTTTAATACTTCCCATTGGTAAAACATCGTCTGTTGCACCATCAATTTGTTTCCCATTTAGATCAATGGTAGAAATGATATTATCAACTTTTTTTGCAGAAGCATACATAATAGCTTCCCAGTTTTGACCTTCTTGTAATTCGCCATCACCATGAAGACTGTAGATCAAATGCGAATCATTATTTAGTTTTTTAGCTTGCGCAGCTCCAATAGCCACTGACATGCCTTGCCCAAGAGAACCTGAAGCAATCCGTATACCTTCCAAACCTTCGTGAGTTGTTGGGTGACCTTGAAGTCTTGAGTTAATTAGTCTAAATGTATTTAACTCATCAACTGAAAAATATCCTGAACGTGCCAATACACTATAATATACAGGAGAAATATGTCCATTTGAAAGGAAGAATAAATCTTCACCAATACCATCCATTTCAAAATGATCTTTTCTATCCATTATCTCTTCATATAGAGCAACAAAAAATTCGGCACAACCAAGTGAACCTCCTGGATGACCTGAGTTTACTTTGTGTACCATACGAAGAATGTCTCTTCTGACTTGTGTTGTTAAATCTTGTAATTTTTTAATGTTTGACATTTTTTAATAACTTGTTTTTGTGCTTCAAAAGTAGTGGTTTCATGAAGTGTAACAAAGCTATAAAGAAGTCACTTATTAACGATTTTATTGAATTGCTAACAATTTTAATTTTAATTAAGAGCATATGCAATTGAGTTAATTATATTTGCCTATTCACAACAATTTTGATGGATTTTAAAAATATTGCCATAGATGCTGGTAGTAAAGCCAGAGCAGGAGAGATAATTACCGATCACGGAAAGATTGAAACACCAATTTTTATGCCTGTTGGTACAGTTGCTACTGTAAAAGGTGTACATCAGCGTGAATTGAAAGATGATATTAATCCTGATATCATTCTTGGTAATACGTACCATTTATATCTAAGACCGCAGACCAGGATTTTGGAACAAGCAGGTGGTTTACATAAATTCATGAACTGGGATCGAAATATCCTTACTGATTCTGGAGGTTATCAAGTGTATTCCTTATCTGCAAATCTTAAGATTAAAGAAGAAGGCGTGAAATTTAAATCTCATATCGATGGGAGCATGCATATGTTTACACCTGAGAATGTCATGGAAATACAACGCTCTATTGGTGCAGATATAATTATGGCTTTTGACGAATGTACACCATATCCGTGTGATTATAATTATGCAAAGCGTTCGATGCATATGACACATCGTTGGTTAGATAGATGCATTAATCATTTAGAGAAAATACCTTTTAAATACGATTTCGACCAAACATTTTTTCCAATAGTACAAGGCAGTACTTACAAAGATTTAAGAAAGCAGTCGGCAGAATACATAGCAAATGCAGGAGCGCAAGGTAATGCTATCGGTGGACTGTCTGTTGGAGAACCTGCTGAAGAAATGTATGGAATGACCGAGGTTGTTTGTGATATTTTACCAGAAGACAAGCCAAGATATTTAATGGGAGTTGGAACTCCAATAAATATTTTGGAAAATATTGCGTTAGGTGTAGATATGTTTGATTGTGTAATGCCAACTCGAAATGCTAGAAACGGAATGCTATTTACAGCAAATGGCACAATTAATATAAAGAATGCAAAATGGGCGGATGATTTTTCTCCGATTGACGATATGTGTATTACATATGTAGATACAGATTATAGTAAAGCATATTTAAAGCATTTGTTTACAGTAAACGAATTATTAGGAAAACAAATTGCAACTATACATAATCTTGGATTTTACCTTTGGTTGGTAAGAGAGGCACGTAAACATATTATTGCGGGAGATTTTAGAGTTTGGAAGGATAAAATGGTAAAACAAATGGATAAACGTTTGTAGTATGAAAATATTAGATTGGTACATACTTAAACGTTACTTATTTACATTTTTAATGATGTTATTGCTATTTATTCCAATAGCAATAATGGTTCATCTTGCTGAAAAAATCGGAAAGATTATTAGCAATGATGTGCCATTAGATGAGTTGGCTATGTATTTATTAAACTTTACTATTTATTTCGCTAATTTACTTTTTCCGTTATTTTTATTTTTATCAGTAATATTTTTCACTTCAAAATTAGCCAGGAATACTGAGGTTGTAGCATTTTTAAGTTCTGGTGTTTCATTTACGAGGTTTTTAAGACCCTATATAATTGGGGCTATAATTGTTGCAATTATGGCCTTATTCTTAGGAATGTTTCTAGCACCAAAAGCTAGTCAAGGTTTCAATGAATTTAAATACAAATATTTATCCCGAAATAAGAATATACAAGACACTAAAGATGTTTTTAGAAGAATTACAGACAATGATATTATATATGTAAGTTCTTATGACCCAAAATCCAAAAGAGGTCAAAATTTTACATTAGAGCATTATAAAGACAATAAATTAGAATATAAAATCTTTGCAAATAGTATTCAGTATATTGAAGAGGATTCTATATATAGATTGAGGTCTTATTATAAAAGAAGTTATGATAGTATTGGAAACGTTACAGTTGAAGAGAAGCGAAGATTGGATGTAGAATTCTCTTTTGACACAGATGATTTAACACCTGTAAATTATATAGCAGAGACAAAACCCTATAACGAACTTGTCGAATTTATTGACAAAGAAAAACAAAGAGGTTCTCCAAATATTGGTCGCTACGAGGTGGTTAAATATAGAAAATGGAGCTTACCAATATCTGTATTTATTTTAACAATCATTGCTGTTGCTGTCTCCTCAAAAAAACGACGTGGTGGTATGGGTGTAAACCTTGCAATTGGTATTACTATAGCTATGATTTATGTCTTTTTTGATAAAATATTTGGTGTAATGGCACAACAATCTAATTTTTCTCCATTAGTAGCGGTATGGTTTCCGAATATTGTTTTTGGTATTTTAGCAGGATATTTATTATACAATGCAAGGCGATAATTTTAAGCATTACTTACACTTACATTTTTTAGTTTTTATAGCTGGATTTACAGCAATACTGGGTGAAAAAATATCAATAGGTTCTTTTTCTTTGGTTTGGTATCGTATGCTCATTGCTGGCCTATTAATGTTTCTATATATTAAGATAACTAAAAAAAATCTAAAGATTACTCGTCGTCTTACCATGCAACTGGCAATAGCAGGACTAATAATTGCGGCACATTGGATTACATTTTTCGAGGCGATTAACCAATCTAATGTATCAATAACTCTAGCAATGTTTTCTTCAGGGGCATTTTTCGCTTCATTTATTGAGCCTATCTTCTTTAAGAGAAGAATACTCTGGTATGAGATTCTGTTTGGTATAGTCGTTATTTTTGGTGTGTTTTTAATTGTACAAGGCGAACTAAAGTATATCAATGGTATCCTTTTAGGTATTTCATCTGCTTTATTTTCAGCACTTTTTGCAGTTATTAATGGAAAGTTAATTTTAAAACACAGAGCAAGTGTTATCTCATTATATGAGTTTGTAAGCGGTGTCATATTTATAACAATTTGTATCTGTATATTTTATGGTGGATTTGATGCCGAGTTTTTTAATCTTTCAAACGATGATTGGATATATATAGCGATATTAGCTTCAATTTGTACAGCTTATGCTTTTATTGCTGCAGTTGAGGTTATGAAATATATTTCACCTTTTACTGTAATTTTGAGTTATAATTTAGAGCCAGTGTATGGTATATTATTAGCGCTTTATTTCTTTCCTGAAAATGAACAAATGTCACCACAATTTTATTATGGGGCCATTATAGTTATTCTTGCGGTGATATTAGATGCTATTATTAAGAATTACCGTACAAAGACCTTGAAAAAATTCAATTAATCACATTAAAATGTAATTAGCTACACAGTAATTTATATTTTTGTGAACTAACTAAAAAATCTAACTTCAAATTGTATGGAATATTTAGAGTTTGAATTACCAATAAAAGAATTAGAAGATCAATTACAAAAATGTAAGCTCATAGGTGATGAAAGTGATGTTGATGTTACTGAAACCTGTAAACAAATTGAAAAAAAGCTAGCTGAAACAAAGAAGGATATTTATAAAAATATATCGGCTTGGCAACGTGTTCAATTATCTAGGCATCCAAACAGACCCTATACTTTAGACCATATCAATGCGCTTTGTGGAGATTCATTTTTAGAATTACATGGTGATAGAAATGTAAAAGATGACAAAGCTATGATCGGTGGTCTTGGTAAGATACATGACCAAACATACATGTTTATTGGTCAACAAAAAGGTTTTAATACTAAAACAAGACAATACAGAAATTTTGGGATGTCTAATCCTGAAGGTTACCGTAAGGCGTTACGTTTAATGAAGTCTGCTGAGAAATTTGGTATTCCTGTAGTGACCTTGATAGATACACCTGGCGCTTACCCTGGTTTTGAAGCAGAAGAACGAGGACAAGGAGAAGCTATTGCAAGAAACATCTTAGAAATGACACGATTAAAAGTCCCAATAATTACTATAATTATAGGAGAAGGTGCTTCTGGTGGAGCATTAGGTATCGGAGTTGGTGATAAGGTAATGATGTTAGAAAATACATGGTATTCTGTTATTTCACCTGAATCTTGTTCTTCAATTCTATGGAGAAGTTGGGAGTACAAAGAGCTAGCTGCTGAAGCGTTAAAATTGACAGCAAAAGACATGAAACGTATGAAGCTTGTAGACCAAATTATCAAAGAACCATTAGGTGGTGCACACAAAGACAGAAATAAAACATTTGTAGCTGTAAGAGATGCGATTATAAAAACTTTTGAAGAGCTTAAAAACTTATCACCAAAAGAGTTGGTTAATCAACGCATGGAAAAATACAGTGAAATGGGAGTATATAAATAAAAACTTCAACAAAACATAGCACACTATAAAAAAAACTGAGGCAGCAGCTTCAGTTTTTTATCGCTATTAACAATATAAGCAAGTTATCAACAGTTAAAATGTTAATCAGTTGTTGATGATTGGAAGAAATTAAATCAATTTTTTCTTAACGATTTATTTACTTTCGTAAGCCTTTGGAAAAAGTACAATTTCTCATAAAATGATTGCTTTTTTTAAAATATTATCCATTAAATTGAGAATTTAATAATGAAACAACCCAAACCAGTACAAGGCTATAAAGTAGATAAAAGCTCTATAATAAGTCTAGAGAAAGGAAAAATTCCACCTCAAGCTTTAGATTTAGAAGAGGTTGTACTTGGTGCGATGATGATTGACAAAAAAGGAGTTGATGAGGTTATAGATATTTTAAGCCCAGAAGCTTTTTATAAAGAAGCGCATAAATTAATTTTTGAATCTATTTTCAAATTATTTGAAAATAGTGAGCCAGTTGACTTATTAACAGTTTCTACTCAATTACGTAAAGACGGAAAACTAGACTTAGTTGGTGGAGATTTTTATTTAATTTCCTTAACTCAACGGGTATCTTCCTCGGCGCATATCGAATTTCATGCACGCATTATACTTCAAAAATATATACAACGAAGCTTGATTAAGATTTCTAACGAAATTATAGAAGATGCCTATGATGAAGGACAAGATGTTTTTGATTTACTTGATAATGCTGAAGCAAAACTTTACGAAGTAACTCAAGGCAATGTAAAAAAATCTACTGAAACTGCTCAGAGTTTGGTAATTCAAGCAAAGAAAAAGATTGAAGAAATTTCAAATAAAGAGGGAATGAGTGGAATTCCTTCAGGATTTGATAAACTAGATAAGTTAACATCTGGTTGGCAACCTTCTGATTTAGTTATTATAGCTGCAAGACCAGGTATGGGTAAAACTGCATTTGTAATTTCTATGGCAAAAAATATGGCAATTGATTTTGGTCATGGTGTTGCTGTATTCTCTCTAGAAATGTCTTCTGTTCAGTTAATTACAAGAATGATTTCCTCTGAAACTGGTTTAACATCAGAA
>CAJQQC010000163.1 GCA_905480385.1 uncultured Winogradskyella sp. | reverse complement strand
AGTTACTCCACAAAAATTACTGTTTGAGTAACCATCTGCATAACAAAAATCGTGGTAAGCATAAACAGAATTCCAACCAGCTCCACTACTAATTACAGCTCCAGGAGATAAATTAGCAGGATAATTAAAGCTAGAAGCAGTAATACCAATAAATGCATTTCCTAGAGAGTTTGCTGAACCGCCAATAGGAACACCACGTACAGCATTTGAACCCACAAAATTTAAGAGAAAATCATTATTGATGTCTCCGTCTAAATCAATAAATTGTACTCCACCAGCATCAGGGTCAACATCAGTATATACAATTTGCCCGCTAGCATCAGCTACGCCAGCAATAGCTAGAGACAAAGCTCCATATTGTGCTAACAGATGGCAATAGAAAGTCAGATGTTTCTAACCCAAAAGGCTATTTTGAATACGATCCAGTAATGGCCCTTCATAAAGATAATTCTTGGCTAGGTGAAGCGCAAAACAAATCCGTAAAAGTGGTTGCTCCTTTATTAAAATTTCTTGATCCAAAATATAGATACAAAGTTATTTTTATGAATCGAGATATCAATGAAGTTATAAAGTCACAACAAAAAATGATAGGTAAAGACCCAGATGTTTTACCATTAAAGTTATTAGAGGCGTATACAAAACATTTAAACCAAGTAGAAATCTGGAAAGAAAGAGAGCCTAATGTAGAACTTATATATGTCAATTATAATGATGTACTTGATAATACCAATGAAGCTATAAACAAAGTTATTTCTTTTTTAGGGGTAAATATGGATAAAGAAGCTATGGCAAATTGCGTGGACAAATCACTTTACAGAAATAAGGTTTAAGGTTTTATTTGAAGTCAATCAGTAATCTTTTAGGTATTTTTGTTTTCAAATTTCTATGACCATTTGAAAATAACCGAACAAATAAAACAACCTATTGCTTACGAGATGGAACTTTTTGAACAAAAGTTCAGGCTTGCCATGTCTAGTAAGGTCGCTTTATTAAACCGTATTACACACTACATTGTTAACCGTAAAGGGAAACAAATGCGGCCAATGTTTGTGTTTTTGGTTGCCAAAATGATGAATAATGGCGAGGTTAGTGAGCGCACCTATCGCGGAGCTTCTGTTGTCGAGTTAATACACACAGCTACACTTGTTCATGACGATATTGTAGACGATAGTAACCGCCGTCGTGGTTTCTTTTCAATAAACGCACTCTGGAAAAATAAAATCGCTGTTCTTATTGGTGATTATTTATTGTCAAAAGGACTTTTGTTATCTATTGATAATAATGATTTTGATCTCTTAAAAATTATATCTGTCGCCGTTCGTGAAATGTCCGAAGGCGAATTATTACAAATTGAAAAAGCACGTCAATTAGACATTACGGAAGATGTATATTACGAAATCATCCGCCAAAAAACAGCAACGCTAATCGCAGCGTGTTGCAGTTTAGGCGCGGCTTCGGTAAGACCAAATTCTGCGGATATCGAGAAAATGCGAAAGTTTGGAGAGCTTATCGGAATGGCATTTCAGATTAAAGACGATTTGTTTGATTATGGAGAAACTAAAATTGGTAAGCCAACAGGTATCGATATTAAAGAGCAGAAAATGACACTGCCTTTGATTTATGCACTTAATAACTCAACAAAAAAAGAAAAGTCTTGGTTAATTAACTCAATCAAAAAACACAACAAAGACAAAAAACGCGTCAAAGAAGTCATCACTTTTGTTATAGATAAAGGTGGCTTAGAATTTGCTGAGACTAAAATGAAAACTTTTCAAAAAGAGGCTTTAACTTTATTAGTTGACTATCCCGAATCTGAATTTAAAGCTTCATTAATATTAATGGTCAACTACGTTATAAAAAGAAAAAAATAATTTTTTTACTGAAAGTATCAATTTTATTAATGTTCTCAGGTATCTTAAAAATAATTTCAACTTTCAGGCAACCACTTCTATACTATTTGCGTCTTTATAAATAGAAGTGTAAATCATCACCAATAAAAAAGAATGAAAGTCATTCAACTTCACAATAACGAAAAAAAACTCATAGCCAAAGCTGCGAAAAATAATCGCGAAGCGCAGCATGTATTGTATGAGTTACATGCACCAAAAATGCTCAGTGTTTGTCGTTATTATATAAAAGATGTATATCAGGCAGAAGGACTTAATGCTCTTAGAAAAAATCTCCTTGAGAGATTAGTGGTTTAGTTTAAGCAATTAATAATACACTCAGTCAATACTATTGTTTATTACTTTGGGACACGTAAAATTTTTTCCATTTTACGACCTTTCGCTAATTCGTCAATAAGCTTTTCCATACGTCTACATTGTTTGTAGACTTCAAATTTATCTTCTATTTCTTCAATTCTGTAACCACATACAACTCCTTTAATCAGCTGCGCATTGGGATTAATTTTAGCTTTTTCAAAAAACGTTTTAAATGTTACTTTATCTGCAATAAGTGTTTGTAACATATCTTCATCAAAACCAGTTAACCATTCTAGGACTTGGTGAAATTCTTCTTTTGTTCTACCATGCTTTTTTAACCTATTCCAATAATGCGGATAAATAGATGCAAAAATCATATTGCCGACTTTTTCATTTTTTTCAGCTGTAACTTTCATTATTGTTAGATTTTCTGAATTACTTACCAATACCCACTATTTATGGCGAGTGAGACGCGCCTCACGGGAAGCTATAATTGCGCCTCATTTCCTATACACTTTGTTAGTGTAGTTTCGTGAGGAGTTCTCGTAGACTTTACTAAATATACGATTAATTTGGGAGGCGTAATTAACAGTCGACATGGGTATATGTTTCTTGTTAATTAAACCGCTTTACTTTATACACATAGCTAGCGACAAGTTGGTCGTCTATTGTTAAGTGTACATCAAAGAGTCCATATTTTTTTAAAATATGAGAAACATATAGTTTTTGGTCTTTAAAACTTACACTGTCTGGTGTGATTGTTTTTGTATTTATCCCATCATCGATAGTTAGTGTAACTGTTTTCGGTACGATATTGGGCTTTAGAGTGTATGTTATATTTAAAGTTTTATTTCGGTAGACTTCATTGTAGAGTTTTTTAGGCAGCTGATGTAGGGCAAGAATTTTATAGGCTTCATTATAAACGATTGGCGCTTCCATAAAATTGGTAAAATTTAGTAACGGTTCATCAAGCAAAAACCAACGCTCCTCTAACGGAAAATGATTGATAGCAAAAAGTTGTGGTGACGCTAAAAATAAACCATCGTTGTAATCAAATTCAAACCTACCGTTATTTGTATTTTGTACACCGCTAGCCCAAGTTGGGTCACAGAGGTACCATTTGTTGTCTAGTTTTACGGCATTCCAACTATGGTTGGGGTAACGTAAATCTTCAGGGTTACCGGAGCTGGTTTTTCCAAAACCGTTAATAATGTTACAGTCAATATTTGCCAGGTTGCTTAGCGTTTTTACCATGTAGGCATAACCTGTACAAATGGTCCGTTTTCTCTTCAGTAAAGTCTTAAAAATCCGTTTTTTAAATTTCTCATTCCAAGCCTCCAGTTTTAGACTGTCTTCTTGGAAACGTTTGCGTTTACGTTTGTTTTTAGCATAAAGATTATAGTCATTTTTTACATTAGTACAAACCCATAAATAAATAGCCCTAAAACGTTCCACATCGGTTGCAAGGCCATTGGTAAGATTATATGTTAACTGTGGTAAATTGTCTAAAGATGCACCTTTATTAATCATGGCAAGGCTATCTGCTTTTTTAAAACTTATAGCGTCAAAGTCCCAAGATTGTGCTTGACTTTGTATCGTACACGCTAAAAATAATCCTAAAAGAAAATAGAAGTATTTCATTCAGATAGTTTAGCTCTTTTTTAGTCGCTTACTTTTAAAACGTTTGTTACTATTTACAGCACTTAAAACATCAATTGGTGCCTCTTTCATTAAGATTTCTAAATAAGTAGATGTTACGTTTATTATTAAAGACTTTTTTTCGTAACCCAAATAGCTAAAAATTAAAACATCATCTGCTTGTAATTGCGACGGAAATGTAAAGCTACCATCGGCTTTTGAAACTGTGCCGGTTTTAGAGTTTTTAAGATAAATACTCACGCCATCTAAAGGACCGATTTCACTATTAATGACGCCTTTTACAGTTATAGATTTATCCTGAGCTTGTAAAGGGTTACTTAAAATAGTAGTTAGTAATATAAAACCTATGAGAAATAAGGATTTACTTAATACATTGCCTTGTTGTGTCTGCATTGTTTTCATAAAGTATATATTTTGTTTCAATCAAAACTAAAGCCTATTGCGCTTAGTTTCAACTTAAAATGAGTTATCGTAAACTATCGGTTAGTAAAGATAGTATTTTATTGAGTTATCACTAAATCAAAAAAGTTAAACCGAAATCTTTTTTCTTAGGATAACTTCCCAAATAAAAGCAGAGAATACAATAGCATATTCTAATCCTATAATCCATAAATTTTCGGATTTATCAGCCGTACCTATACTTAAGTATGCCAAGTAGCTTAGTATAATTGCAAAACTCCAAACCAAAGGAAATCTATAATTGGTAAATATGCATAAGGCAACTAAAGTTCCTAAATACCATGGATGTACCGTTGTGCTCAAAAACAGATAACACGTAAATACAATAACAATAGAAGTTGTTAATTTATGGAGAGTTGTATTCTTTCTTAACAATGAAAACCATAAAATAATCACAAGGGAAATAGCTGGTAGTATTTTTCCGATGATAGCAATTTCATTATAACCAGTAATAAAATACCCTATTTCTCTGACTATATAATAGATGCTTGCATTGAATTCAAAATCATTAAACCAAAGCCCAACAGTCTCAGCATAATTATTAATAAACTCCATGGAAAAAAATGGTATAAATAATAATACAGTTGTTGCTAATACGATAATATAGAAACCTATTAGTTTTAGTAATGTACTTCTTTCAGGAATCCATTTGTTTCTATTTTCTTTTGGACTAAACCACCAGTAAAATATGGGCAAAAAAAGTAACGGAATTAACTTTACAGAAATGGAACAAGCAAAAATGATTGCCGCTAATTTCCATTTACCTGAATGTAACAAGTACAAACTCCAAATAAGAAAAAAGATCATGACACTTTCAAAATGAAGATTACCGGTCAATTCAATAATTATAAATGGATTTAGCATATACCACCATATACGACTTGAAGATAGTTTTAAAGCTTCTAGTAGCTTTTTTCCAAAATACAAGATTCCGATATCCGCTGCTATAATTATTAGCCTTAATCCAACAACAGAACTTATGATGCTTTTGCCTGGAAAAAGATTAGCAATTACAAAACATAATTGATTTATTGGTGGATAATTTGTAAAATGAGATGCGCTCAATTGCCCCATTCCATTATACAATTCAAGCTGATTTGGGAAATTTGAAATTATGCCCATTTCCATTTGAAAATCTGGCGTAGTCAAATAGGGATTAAATCCCGAAATTATCATTTGCCCATCCCAAATAAAACGATAAAAATCTTGAGATAAGTTCGGTATTGCAAATAAGAATACTAACCTCAACAAAATGGAGGCTACTACCAAAATACTAAAATTAAAACCTGCTGACTTCTTTAAGATATAAGCAAATACAAATAGTGATAGATATAGTAAAATAAGTTTTGTGGCCTCTGTTCGGATTAAGTGATAAGCAAAACTTACGTACAAAATCACACTTACCAAAATACATAGTAATGGTGTTTTATGGTATTTAAATAAGCTAGGATTTAATAGCATTGATTAAAGATAATGCAAACTCTCAATTATTATGCTTTTGAGCCCAAAGACTTAAAAAACACATAGCCAAAACCAATAAAAAGCATCAAGTGAAAAGGGAACAATCCAAAGTCTCCACCTTGGTCACCAACAACAAATGCACTGTACATGCCAAAACCAAAATATAGCATTAAAGCACCTTCGATAATAACATGTGGTGATATCTTTTTACGAAGGTATTTGTTGTCTTTCCATGAATCCTTTAAAGTGCTTATGTTAAATTTTGGTGTTCTTACAAACTCACTACGTTTACCAACATGTCCTTCTAAAACGGCTATTGTGTTGTGTAACGAAAAGCCCATAGCTATAGAGAAGAATGTAAAAAACATCCCAACATAGCTAAAGAATTTTTTAAATCCACTACCGTATATATTTTTGTACATAAACCAGTAACATACAAAAAAGATGATAGTACTAGTGACAAAGAAACTCATGATGTAAAAGTAGTTGCGAAGGTGTGAGTATTCATTTTTTATATATAACATTGGTATACTTAAAATGGCAACCACGAATATGCTTAAAAACATTGTGCTGTTTAATAGGTGAAGAAGACCATGTATCTTAGTTTTTGCTGAAATATTTTTAGATCTCACAACACGCCAGAGCATTTTTCTGAAGTTTTCAGCCCCACCTTTATTCCATCTAAATTGTTGTGAGCGTGCCGCACTTATTACTACAGGTAATTCAGCAGGCGTTTCAACATCTTCCAAATATTTAAATTCCCAATTTTTTAATTGTGCACGGTAGCTTAAATCTAAATCTTCGGTTAATGTGTCGCCTTCCCAATTACCAGCATCGATAATGCAGTCTTTTCGCCAAACACCAGCAGTGCCATTAAAATTGATGAAATGGCCTTTACTATTTCGGCCTACTTGCTCTAATGTAAAATGTGCATCTAATGCAAATGCCTGAATTTTTGTTAGTAGAGAATAATTACGGTTTATATGTCCCCAACGTGTTTGTACAACACCAACTTTTTCATTTTTAAAATAAGGTATGGTACATTTTAACCAGTTAGGTTGAGGTAAAAAATCAGCATCAAAAATAGCTATGAACTCACCTTTTGCAATTTCTAAACCTTCTTTAAGTGCACCAGCTTTAAAGCCTTGTCTATCAGTACGAGTAATGTGAGTGATATCCAAACCAGACTTAGCTAATTTCTCGATATGCTTTTGTGTAGTTTCAATAGTTTCATCAGTAGAATCGTCAAGTACTTGGATTTCTAATTTTTCTCTTGGGTATTCAATTAATGCAATATTATCCAGAAGTCTGTCCATAACATACATCTCATTAAAAACAGGAAGCTGTATGGTTACATACGGAACCTCATCAGGATTGGATAAGTCAAATTTTTCAGAAATATCTTTTTTCTTTTTTGAAGAAAGGTAGTTAGATAACAAGTTTAGTTGCGCCAAAGCATACATAAAAATGAGCATGATGGCAATCGTGTAAATGATGATTATTGTGTATTCTAAGAGCATTATTTAAAACTATATTTAAAAATCCAAGTCAGGATTTTTATGCCTGCAAATATAGCACCTTTTACCGTACCTGAAACTTTTGAGACACCTATTCTGTTTCTATAGTTAACAGGTATTTCTGTATAAGAATATTTCTTTTTTAATACTTTGAGTTGCATCTCTACCGTCCAGCCGTATGTTTTGTCTTCCATCTGTAAAGCAATAAGCTTATCGTACTTTATAGCTCTGAACGGACCAAGATCAGTAAATGTAGACCTAAAAAAGAGTTTCATGAGTGAAGTTGCTATCCAATTACCAAAAATCTGTGGGACAGTCATACTACCAACTTCACGTAATTCTTTTACTCTAGCGCCAATCACAAAATCGATATCTTTTTCAATTATTGGTTTAACTATTTTTGTTAATTCTTCAGGGTAGTCGCTGTAATCACCATCTAAAAAAACGACAATATCTGTTTTTTTAATTTGCTCAGAAATATAGTCCATTCCTTTTAGACATGCATAACCATAACCTTTTCGCTTTTCAACCAAAACGGTAGCGCCTGCATTTTTTGCATTAGCCTCAGTATCGTCAGTAGAATTATTACTGACAACAATAATCTCGTCAACAATATCTGGAATATCTTTTATAACATGTGGAATAGAATCAGCTTCGTTATAGGCAGGAATGATGACTTTTATGTTTGTCATTTATTAAGTTTAAAAAGGCAAAAGTACAATTTCTTATTTCTGGTTTACAAGTTCCATTAAGTCAACATCATTACCTAACAAAACTTCAGTAGGATTGATGCGCCCTTTCATAGTATCATTCTCTAGTTTTAACACACCACGTGGACAAACTGCAGAGCAAATACCACAACCAACACAGCTACTTCGTACAATATTTTCGCCTTTTTGTGCATAATGACGTACATCGATTCCCATTTCGCAACTGTTAGAGCAGTTACCACACGAGATGCATTGCCCACCATTAGTGGTAATTCTAAATTTCGAAAATAAACGTTGTTGAAATCCTAATATGGCTGCCATCGGACAACCAAAACGACACCAAGAGCGACTTCCTAAAATAGGGTAGAAGCCTGTTCCGATAACTCCTGAAAATATAGAACCAATATAAATGCCATAAGCCGAACGTAAAGCTCCTCCTTTTATGTAAAACACATGATTTGTCGTTCCTGTAAAATGCATTATTAATAAGATAGCAATTATAGAAAAGAAACCTATAGCTCCGTATTTTGCATCTTTACCAAGTTCTTGTCTTTTAAAAAACATCACTCCTGCAAATACTAATGTTAAGAATCCAATAACCATTGCTATAAATACACCTCTTGTTAACCAAAAATCATTCTTATCATAACCTAGATAGGTATAAACCATAGCAGTAGTCATAACTATAGAGAAAACTAGTACTAAGTGAATTAACCAACGTTCTAATTTCCAAGCAGACATTTTTTTAGAAGATAAATGCCTAAAAGAATCTCCAGCCGTTTCGGCTAATCCGCCGCAACCACATACCCAAGAACAATACCAACGTTTCCCAAATTTATATGTTAATATTGGTGTAATTACAAATATGGAAGCTATTCCAAATAAGATTAAAGCGAGACCTATATTTCCATTAGAAAGAAATCCGTTTACAGACCACTCGTCAAAAATATAATAGTTAAGTGGCCATACACTTTTTAGATCATAATATGGTAAATCATTATTCATGACATACATAAATTCAGGTATCAAAAAAGCAAATCCTAATTGAAAAAACATTACGGAAAAAGTCCGTAACTGTTGGTACTTATTGTGTTTGTATTTTAGTATAAATTTATAACCAAAAGCTAAAATTGCTATGGTATATAGCGTTCCATAAACAAACCATTGACTGGCATCTCTACCAGATAATAGTTGACTTAATGGGTCAAATAGACCAACTAGACCAGCATTTGCATCATTAATACCTTGACCTAGACCCAAATATTTTGGGTAAAAGTAGAGTACGATATAAAACCCTGTAAGTACAAGTCCTAAAACCCAACCCCAAACACCTCTAGATGAAATAGATTTAAACCATTGTCCATCATTTTTTATACCTTCTAATTTGCTGAGGTATGCTTCTCTAGAATACACAATAATTCCACCAGAAATTAAAAGTAATGCTAACGTTAAAAAGGTTCCCTTGTTGGGAAAATTGGTATTAAATAATGCCAAAATAAATATAAAAAGTCCAAAAATTCCTGTAGCCAAAGACACTTTTTGTTTTGTTGTAATGTCTAAAGCATCTGGTTTAGCTAAAGACATGCTATGATTTATTTTATTACTCATGGTTAGGCTATTTGTAATTGTTGGTTATAAGCGAATAAGATATCTGTTTCAAAACGTTTGTAAAATTCTGGGTCAAAATTAGCTTCAGAGAGATTATTCATAACATAATCTACATCTCGCTTTTCAGTAAGCCATCGGTCAAAAACTTCGTGTCGCATTCGAATTCCAAATGTGTTGATGCCTAAAAACTTGTTATTGCTTTTGTCGTAAGCTATAGTGATACATTTAGTATCATCTTCGTGTTTCCAGTGAAAATGTTTTTCATAATTTGGACGACTTCGTTCTCCAAAAACCAAACCATAAGTCTGATACTCAATATCCATAAATTTAGCAGAGTTAAACCAATGTCCAGGTTTGTATTCCACACGATTACCGCAAATGGTTTGGGCTAAAGTTTCGCCCATCATACGACCAGTATACCAAACTGCTTCGATAGGCCTTCTGTTACCAATAGGTTGGTGTTGTTCTGCACAATCACCAATGGCATATACATCTTTTATATTGGTTTCAAGGAAGCGATTTACTTTTACACCGCGACCAGTTTCAATCTCAGATTCTTTTATAAAATCAATGTTAGGTGAAACACCTGCTGTTAGTCCAACAACATTGCATTCTAATTCTTCGCCAGTTTCTTCAATAATCACAGATGTTACTTGGCCGCTCTCATTAGCTTTAATTTCTTTTAGATTTGTAGAAAGTCGCAAATCGATGTGATGATTTTTGATATGGCGATTAATCATTTCACTTTCACCAGAAGGTAAAACGCCATTCCAAAAACTGTTTTCACGTACTAAGAATGTTACAGGTATACTTCTAGAGTTAAGCATTTCGGCTAATTCTATTCCGATTAATCCACCACCAACAATGACAGCACGTTTACAAGTTTCCTTATTAGGTGCATATTTTTCGAGCTTATCTAAATCTTGTTTGTGATACATACCCATAACGCCATCCAAATCTTGCCCTGGCCATCCAAATTTATTAGGTTTACTTCCTGTAGCTATTACTAATTTATCATATTGCAAAGTATCTCCATCGGCAAAATGAAGGGATTTTGACTTCGTTTCAACTGTTTTTACATATCCTTTTTTCAACTCTATTCTGTTTTTCTCCCAAAACCAGTTTTCGTAAGGTTGTGTGTGTTCAAACTTCATGTGTCCCATGTATATGTACATAAGTGCTGTTCTGGAAAAGAAATAATCTGTTTCAGCAGAGATAATGGTAATTTTTTTATCAGATAATTTTCTGATATGACGTGCTGTAGTAACACCAGAAATACCATTACCTATAATAACGATGTGATCCATTTGATTTGTAATTATTGACTTTTAGTTAGTTAGTTAGTACTAAGTCGTATTTAAAGGTAATAACTTAATTGAAACTATCTATTTAGAAGTGTTTTAAATTATATTATTATCGGAAGGTTATGTTAAACCTATATGTACAAGTTTAAATTTATTTAATTTTAAAATATGAAATTCTATATACATTGTCTTTTATTCTGTGTTTTATTGAGTTGTTCAATGAGTCCAAGAGCAGTAAAAAAAATCAACGGTGTTAGTTTTGTTGCGGCGAGAGATAGTGTCGATAGTACAAATGTGTCACCTGTAGTCGAGATTAATGCTAATTATGCTGCAATAATGCCATTTGGATTTATAAGAAATTTAGATAATCCTAAAATTATTCATAACACAGATAGGCAGTGGTTTGGAGAAACTAGAGCTGGTGCTAAGCAATATATTGAAGAGTTAAGTAAAGAGGATATCAGTGTAATGATAAAACCTCAAATTTGGGTTAGTCGTGGTCAATTTACGGGCGAGATTATGATGAAATCTGAAGAGACTTGGGAAGAACTAGAAATATCTTACACAAGTTTTATCATGGAATATGCCGAATTGGCCGAAGAAGTAAACGCTGATATTTTTTGTATAGGAACTGAACTTGAACTTTTTGTAAAATTTAGACCTGAATATTGGTCGCAATTAATCAAACAAATAAAAAGCACATACAAAGGCAATTTAACTTATGCTGCCAACTGGAATGAGTACAGAAAAACACCATTCTGGAATCAACTAGATTATATTGGTATTGATGCTTATTTTCCTGTAAGTAATAAGAAAACACCTTCTATTGAAGATTGTATAAAAGGGTGGCAAAAACACAAACCAGTTATTAAAGAAGTATCAAAAACTAATGGAAAGCCAGTATTATTTGCTGAGTTTGGTTACCGAAGTGTCGATTATACAGGTAGACAACCGTGGAGTTACGATCGTAGTATGAATAGTGTTAACTTGCAAGCTCAGGTAAATGCAACTCAAGCACTTTTTGATGTATTTTGGGACGAAGATTGGTTTGCTGGTGGTTTTGTTTGGAAGTGGTTTGTTGAAGATGATAAAGTTGGAGGTAAAGATAATCATATGTTTACACCACAAAATAAACCTGTAGAAGCTGTTTTTAAAAATTATTATAAACTTAATTAACTGGTTTTATCAAATATGCTTTTTGTAATACTCATATAATTCCACTGCAGTAGCTCCGTTCCAGCGTTTTAAATAAATAGCCAAAAAGTGATATTGTATTTTCCAGACGCCATGTTTTTTGTAAAGTCGTGCTGAGGTTTTTATATTTTTATTGATAACTACAAATTCGTTTCGTTTATAAAGCTCATTTATTAAAATGTTATCTTCATAAATGGTATAGGTTTCATCAAAACCACCAATATCTTCAAACAAAGCTTTTGTAATAAACTGACTTTGGTCACCACCACGACAAGCACGCCAACTAAATTGTGTGAGCCAGCTCGCTATTTTTAGCCACCAATGATTACTATCAAACTGAAGTCTAAAACAACCTGCATTATTTCCTTTTTTGACTTCATTTATTATGTGTGTATCATAATTTAAAGGAGGAAAAGAGTCTGCATGTAAAAAGTATAAGATATCACCAGTAGCAATACTTGAGCCAGTATTCATCTGTTTGGCACGGCCTTTTTCTGAATTAAGTAATCTGATTTTTAAATCTAAACTTTGAATGATGTTTTTTGTGCCATCAGTACTTCCTCCATCAACAACTATAATTTCATTAATGTTTTTTAAGTCAGCACAATCCACTAAATGAAATAGTAATTCTTCAATAGTTTTGACTTCATTTAAAACAGGGATTATTATGCTAATCATATTGCTTAAACAGAAAAGTAATATTGGTTTTTAATCATTCAAATCCCAATTATAGTCTTTAAAAGATTTTTTTGCTTTAGATGAAATTTCAATTTCAGTATACTTATTTAAGAAATCAATCAAGCTGCCATTGGTTTTAAAGTCTTTAGCAAACCACTTTAATATTTTTGACAACCTAAGGTTGTTTTGAGAAATATAATTTTTAGTGGAATCATCTAAAAATTCTTTTGTGGCTGTTGTTAATTGAGTTTCTATATCTGAAACTGTAAATGCAGTATTTTGTAGCTTAGGACAAGAAAATGATGCACAAACAATAGCGAAATGAATTCTTGGTTCGTCCATTTTACGGAGAATTTGATGCTCAATATCATTAAGATTTAGCCATTTGTTACCAAACTTCCAGAGACGTTGGTCCCAAGGTTTATCAATGTCTTTTATACTTTTTAGTGGATAATTTTGGAGGATTAAATCTATAGTTAAAGCGTTGTAAGCGTTAATCCAATAGGCGAGTTTTTGTTCTTTTGAGGGTTTTAATTTATCTAATTTAGGAAAAGTGTTTTGTAAAATACTGATGTAACCCAGCAGTTTTTCACGTGAATTTTTAAACCCTTCATAATCTACATTACCGTTATCAGAAACATACTTTTTAAGTAATTCGTCAAATAAAAAATGTAAAGATCTCTCATGCTTTTTCAAATCTTGATGAAACCTTGATGAATCCTTTTTTATTATCTGGTTAGGATTATAATTATCAGGTATATCAATTATTTCGCCTGTTTCGAAAGATATTTTTGGTGTAATCTCAACTTCAGATTTTTTAACAACTTCTTTCTCAGTTTTTTCGTTAGACTTAGAAATTTCAATAGCTTTTTTACTACCACTGCAAGCAGTTATTAAAACCAAAAATAAAAGACCTGTTATTTGTTTCATTTCTTGTTTAGTGGATATAATTCTTGACCAAAAAAATCTTTTGGAAATTTATCATCGCCTTCAAAGCCTAATTCGATATCCTTTCCGTCATGCGGAACATAATTAGTCTTAAAAAGATAATCCCATAGACTTAAAGTAAGTCCAAAATTAACACCATACCTAATATGCTTTGGCAATTCTTTGGCATGATGCCAAATGTGCATTTTGGGATTATTGAAAATATATTTTAATATTCCATAATCCCAGCCCAAGTTAGCATGGTTAAGGTGTCCAATAACTATTGTAAAGAAATAAACGATAGCAACATCTTGAGCGCTGTAATTGGCTATAATTGCTAAAGGAATATACTTTATAGAATTATAAATGACTGGTTCCATCCAATGGTAACGTAAATGTGCAGCAAACCCCATTTCTTTTACAGAATGGTGGACTTTATGAAAATTCCATAAAAATGGCACTCGATGTAAAAGTCTATGCGTATTCCATTGCACAAAATCATTAACTAAGAAAAATATAAGTAAACCCAGCCATTTTGGTAAATCATTAGAATCAAAAATCTGAAAACTTGAGAGTGATAAACCAACTGTACCTAGAGTGTCATTAAAAAATTCTGCTGCTGTATTAGAAAGTGCAATTAGAACAATTAGATTAAGTAAGAAAAAATTGAAGAACATGTAAAATGTATCCAACCAAAAATCTTTTCTAAAAATAGCTTGACCTTTTCTCCATGGAAAAGCAATTTCTAGAAGCCATACGGCTATTGAAATCACTATAAGTCCATAAAAATAGTTGTCCCAATGGTTAATATTTATTAGCTCATTTTTAAGATAATTCCAATAACCGGAATAGGAGTTTTTTATGATGTCTAAGTATTTTTCCACGTTCTAAAAATAATGTTTTTTTTAAAAGAGGATTAATACTTAGCAGCATCCGCCACCATCATAATGGTAGGTAGACTCACTGATAAAAATATCGTCTCTTCCTAAATCAGCCAATGCTCCTGCGGTTTTATCACAAATCGCAATAGGTTGATTTTTAAGTAAGATGTGCCCTTTTTTGTCATCAAAATAGGGTTCTTCACCATAATAAATGGCGGCTTTCCCAGTAAATATACACGGACCATCTTCAGGCATTGGGTCTTTTATTGCAGCAACTTCAATCGATTCAATATAAATCAGCTCTTCGGTTGGGTAATTTTTAGGGTCAAGAATGCGGTAAGGTTTTCTTGCTCTAATCTCAATGGTCCCAAAACCTGCATCGGTTAATGCTTTTACATATTCTGCAATAGGTAAACTTCCACTGAGGCACAATGCACGTAATCTGTCGTCATTTCTTAGTGTATCGTTCATGGGTTGCTCACAAGTTGGGTCACTCATCACCAAGCGACCATGAGGTTTTAAAACACGATACATCTCATCAATAGCTTTCTTTAAATCTTCGGCTTTAAAAATATTAAATAAGCAATTTTGTGCCGCAACATCAATGGAATTATCTTCAACCGGAAGGTTTAATGCATCGCCTTTTTTAAGTTCTACGAATTCACTTTTAAACCAGTCGTTTTGAGCTTCGGCTTCAATGAAGTTTTTTCTGGAAGCTTCTAACATTTCATCAACAACATCTACACCAATCACGCCGCCTTTTTGACGGTTAAAATATGAGAACTGCAATAATTCCATGCCACCTCCCACACCAACATAAAGCATTTTTGGGTTATTAGTCAAATCACGAGCGTTTACTGTGCTTCCGCATCCATAATTCATCTCTTGCATGATTCTAGGGATTTTTAATCCAGGTAATTCCCAAATAGGGTTTGTTGTACAACATAGCCCTACATCTGGAGTTAATGCTGCTTCTTTATATAAATCGTTTGTTGCTTCTAAATAGCTCATATATCTCTTTCTTATAACGTTTTTATTAATTCTTTAAAAAGGGTAATCATATTTGGTTCTGCTTTGCCAGCCATTGCTATAATTTCAGTAATGTTGACAGGTTTTAGGTTGTCCGGGTCACATTCGTCTGTTAATACAGATATGGCTGCTACTTTTAAATTCAAATGATTGGCAACAATAACTTCTGGCACTGTACTCATACCAACGGCATCGGAGCCAATGATTTTTAGCATGCGATATTCAGCACGCGTTTCTAGCTGAGGTCCGACAACAGAGGCATAAACACCTATGTGCAATTTAATATTATTTGCTTTTGCAATAGCTTCGATTTTTTTATTGATTTCTAAATTGTATGGTGCACTCATATCTGTAAAGCGTTCGCCTAATTTTTCGACTCCTTTGAAAGCTAATGGAGAACTACTTTGCAAATTAATATGGTCATCAATTAGCATAATTTCACCTTTTTTGAAATCTAAATTTATCACCCCAGCTGCATTGGAAACTAACAGTGTTTTGATGCCTAATTTTTCCATAATTCTAACAGGAAAAGTAACATCTTGTAATGTGTAACCTTCATATACATGAAAACGCCCTTGCATAACCACTACTTTTTTTCCGGCTAGAATGCCGTAAATTAGTTTGCCTTTATGAAATTCTACAGTGGCTGTAGGGAAATTTGGAATGTGATTATAACTTGCTTCAGCAATGACTTCAATCTCATTGATAAGCTGTCCTAGACCGGTACCTAGTATAATGCCAATTTCTGGTTTGTCGAATCCTTTACTGTTAAGGTAGTTAGCAGTTTCTGTTATAAGTTTAATCATATGGAGTAATATGGTTTTAGTTGATTGTAGGGTTTCATATCTTCAAAAGTATCAATATCATTTAATTCATCTAATGTAAAAACAGTACTATTTTTTAGATCATTTAGAGTGTCTCGTCTCACGGTTTCTGTACCCCATTCCTTATTTTTAAATAGTTTAGGATTAGCCGCTTTTAATCCAAGTAAATAATAACCACCATCTTTTGCTGGTCCAATAACAGCGTCGTATTCATTTATTAGACTAAAAGCTTTATTTATTATTGCCGAATTTAAATCTAATAAATCACTACCAATAATAATCACATTTTTATAGTTGGAGTCAAATAATTGTTGAAAGGCATTTTGCATCCGTTCTCCAAGGTCATTTCCGTATTGAAGTTTTTTATTAAAAAAACTATCATCCCAAATGTCATTATCTTGAATGCTTTCAGAATAAAAAACAAATCGATCTGCATCAACTTCTTTAGAAACATTTGCTGTATGTTGTAGTAAATATTTATAAATTTCAAGTGCTGATTTATCCCCAATGACTTTCGCTAATCGTGTTTTACATTTTCCGAGTTCTGGATTTCGAGTAAATATTACAAGGGCATTTTTCAAATTACAAATTTTGGACAAATTAAAGTTTTAGTCGAAAATAAAACTAGTTAATTACAATTGAATTTAAGTTATTCAACTTTTATAACTAAGAAAATATCTTTTTGTCCAATCCTGTTAGTTTATTACTATAAAATTTATAACTTGAATAAATAAGTATTTAAATTATGAGAAAAGTTTTTTTTGTAACCTTGTTATTTTCAATTCAGTTAATATACAGTCAGGGAAATACTGTAACTGTAGGTAATGCAATTTCTAATTATATAAAAATTGTAGATGTTTATGATACTAGTAGCTCTACAGTTGTTAAATTAGAATTTAATCCTACAGAAGGTTTAAATGGTACTTTACATTCACCAACAGGTGAGTCGCCTTATGTTGTAACTGATAAAAAAGGAAATCGCTACGCCTTAAAATCACAATCCGGATGGTTAGGATCTGGTACAAATGGTTTTGGTTCAAGAGATTTAAAAATTAATGAAAAATTTACAATTAGTCTTTTTTTTAATAAGTTAAAAAGTATAACAGATATTTATTCTTTAACCGAAGTTGACTGTGAAGGAGATAGATGTTGGAACTTTTACGATATTAAAGTTACTGCAAAAACTGAAACAATTTTTGATAAAACTTGGATAGATTATGATGTAAATGATATAGATGGTAGTTTTGGAATAAAAATCCACACTAAGTTCTCTATTTATTATATGAAAGACAGTCCTTTTTATTTGAGCCTTCGCATCATGAAAGGTAGTGATTTTGTTAAAACTGCTAATGTAGATTTTAATAATACTTCAGGACAGATTGAATTAAAAAAACATCTTACTCCAGGTTATGTTAAGACGCTTTATAAAGACGAAACCTTATTTCTTCCTTATAGGTTATTAAGAGAAGAATTGTCAGAAGGTGTCAATAATCTTAAGATAGATGTAGATTTGTTCAATTTAGACGGGACTTTACTTGAGCATTTAGGGTTTAAAGAATTTACTTATACAAAACGCTAGAGTTTAACTAGTTTTAATCAAATACTAGCTTACCATTTTTAAGCCATTTACTCCATTTTTTTGAAAATGCGTGAATACTATCTGTAGTTTGATTTTTTTGGTTGTAAATTTTTAAATTATTGTTTTTCCATTCAAAAATACCACCAAAAAGATTTTTTACATTTTTATAGCCTTCTTTTTTGAGTTTTATAGCAATGTCTTCTGATCTAATGCCTAAAGAACAATACACAACAATGTCTTGATCTTTGTTTTTGATGGTGTCAGTCACTGTTCTTATATTGAAATCGTAATAACCTACAAAAACAGCATTTTTTAAATGACTTACAGCAAACTCTTCTGGTTCTCTAGCATCCAAAAGAACAGCATTTGTTTCTGATATTGCCAACTCACGTACAGAAATATATGGAATTGATTCTTGGTTATATTTCTTTAATAATTTTGATAAATCATCTTGAGAAAAACCTAAACTTGAAATAATAATAGATATGAAAAGTAATCTTAGTTTCATTAAAAAGATAATTATGCAACAACACCTTGACAACTACTTCCTGCACCTGCAGTACATCCATAGCAATGTTGTGAGATGACTATGTTTCTACCTTCGAGTAGTTCCGTTTTATATTCTGAAATATGCTTGGCTTTACTATTTACAGGTAATTCTAGCATTTGATTAAAATCACAATCAAATAAGTAGCCATCCCAACTTACAGAAAGCGTATTGGTACACATTACATTTTCTACTGCCATAGGATTATAAGCTTCGACCAAATTATACATGTAATCTTCGTAGTTTTCTGAAGCAATTAAATAATCTAAAAATCTAGAGATAGGAAGATTTGTAATGGCAAATAAATTATGAAATTGAATTTCGAAATCTTCTAATAAGGCTTTTTTGAAATCTTTTTCCATAGCCATTTGGTCACCAGGTAAAAATGCACCTGAAGGATTGTAAACCAAGTCTAATTTTAGGTCACTATTTGGCATTCCATATCCAATAGCATTAAGCTCTTGTAGGGCTTTTATAGACATATCAAAAACGCCTTCACCACGTTGTTTGTCTGTTTTTCCTCTTGTCCAGTGTGGCATTGAGCTCACTACATGGATATTGTGTTTTTTAAAGAAATCAGGTAAATCATAATACTTTTTGTTGGCTCTAATTATGGTTAGGTTAGAGCGAACGATAAAATCTTGTACCCCAATTTTTGAAGCTTTTTCTACAAACCATCTAAAATTTGGGTTCATCTCAGGTGCTCCGCCAGTTAAATCTAGTGTATGTGCTCCAGTCGTTTTAATAACATCCAGAATTTGTTGCATGGTTTCTTTGGTCATGATCTCCTTTCTATCTGGACCAGCATCGACATGGCAATGCTCACAAACTTGGTTACACATGTAACCTACATTAATTTGTAGTATCTCGAGTGTTTTTGCTTTAAGAGGAAACTGATTTGTTTCAGAAATTTTATTCTTAAATGTGGGTAATTCGCCATTGGCAAAAACACCATTAGATAAAATTTCTAGTTGTTTATTTGTATTCGCTAAATCACTATGTCTTTTTTGAAGAGATTGTGTTTTTAATTTACCCATCTAACTTATTTACTTTATTTATCATCTGCACACCATGTACCAGCGTGGCACCACTTTTTATGGCAGCGCCGACATGAATGGCTTCCATCATTTCTTCTTTTGTAACGCCACGTTGAAGACCGTCTTTGGTATAGGCATCAATGCAATAAGGGCATTGCTCGGTATGTGCAACAGCTAAAGCAATTAAAGATTTTTCTCTAGCAGTGAGTGCACCTTCTTCAAATACTTTTCCGTAGTATTCAAAGAATTTATGACCTAACTCTTCACTCCATTCAGTGATTTTTGCAAATTTCCTTAAATCTGCTGGATCGTAATATGTTTTAGACATAAAATGTATTTAGTTTTTTAAAAAAACAAGATAATATTTTAGTACGAAGTAGAATGACAAAGCTTACATAAAAAATAAATAAATTCTAGAAGAATTAAAAAACAAAATCAATACAAGATAACTTTCTGTATGTCTTGTAAATTATTTATCTTTTTTAATGTGATTTTTTATGCAGAATTACGACTTGCATTAATATTACCAAAGAGAGAACGAGTAACCATACTCGCATAAATCCTTAATTGCTCATCATCTGTTTTTACACCTTCTTTTTCAAGTTCTTGGATTTTCTTTAAAGCATATTGCTGAATAGTCAGTAACGGCAAAACTATTGATTCTCTTACAGCTATTGATGCCTTTCCAGCAGGTTCTTCTTGCATGAGTTCTTTATAGCCTGTAAGCTTCAGTATTAGTAGTTTTGAAGTCTCGTATTCATTATAAATAATTTTCCAAAATTCTCCATAATCAGGATCTTCTGCCATATATCTTGTTAAATCAAAAAAGGATTTTGAAAGTGACATCATACTGTTTTCAATCAAAGTTTTAAAGAAATCTGATGTTTTAAATAAGTTTTGGACTTTCTCAAACTCGCCAGTATCTTCATAGTGTTTCAAAGCGGTACCTACTCCAAAAAATCCAGGTACATTTTGTTTTAATTGACTCCATGACCCAACAAACGGAATAGCACGTAAATCTTCAAAAACTAAGCCTTCTGCTTTTCCACGTTTAGAAGGTCGACTTCCAATATTAGTTTTTGCATAATACTTAAGCGTGCTCATATGTTCTAAGTACGGAATGAATTTGGGATGTGCCTTAAAGTCTGAATAAGCTTTGTAACTACGTTCAGATAAATCGGTTATAACGTCTCTGTTTTCGTGGAGCATACTTAAATCCGAATTATTAAAACTGTTATGTATACCAGAACTTATCAACTGTTCAAGGTTGTATTGCGATGAGTCTAAAGTCCCAAAATTAGAACTGATTGTTTGACCCTGAATAGTGAGTTGCACTTCCTTATCTTCAATAGTTGGACCAAGTGAAGCATAAAAATTATGTGTTTTACCACCACCACGTGCAGGTGGACCACCACGACCATCAAAGAAAATAACAGTTATGCCATGAGCTCTCGATACTCTTGTGAGATTTTCTTTTGCTTTATAAATTGCCCAATTAGCCATCAAATAACCGCCATCTTTTGTGCCGTCACTAAACCCTAACATTATAGTTTGTTTATTACCTCTAGTTTTTAGATGTACTGCATATTCAGGATTTGTATATAACTCTTTCATAATTGCTGGTGCATTTTCTAAGTCGGTAATTGTTTCAAAAAGTGGACCTATATCTATGGTAAGTTTATCATGAAATGCAACCAGTTTTAGCATTGCAAATAATTGCATAACGTTTAATGTGGTTTGGTTGTTACTTATTATGTAACGGTTTGCAGCTTTTTCACCATTTTTATCTTGGATGGTTTTAATAGCTTTCATAGTTTCTAAGGCTTTTAAAGTATCTTCGTCTTTAACGATAGATAAATCAATTCTGCCTTTTATTTCTGAAAGTATTTTAATCTGTTCTCTTTCTGTTAAATTATAATAGTTTTCAGGAAAAATAGCATCCCCATTTTTAATAGAGGCATTAACCATGTCATTAAAAAACTGGTTGTGTTTACGGCTGTCTTGTCTAATGTCTAAGTTTGCAAAATGAAACCCAAATAAATGAATTTTATTTATTAGACTGTTGACTTCATTGAAGTATAGGGATTGGTGTTTATCTACGATTATATCTTTAATAGCATTCATTTCCGAAGCAAAATGCTCTACAGTTAAGGACGATTTTTTGTTGGTAATAATTTTCCAAAGCTCTGTTTCCAAAGCAACTATTCGATGTTCAATACCCTCAAAAGTTAGTTTCCGTCTTAGGCGACGTGCATCTCTGTAGTAGTTTTTAATCACAGTTGCTCTTAATCTAGAAGCCACTTTTAAAGTTATTTCAGGTGTTACAAATGGATTACCATCTCTATCACCACCTGGCCAAAATCCAATATTTATAATGTCATTTTCTATGTGTTTTCCATCAAATATATTTTGTTGGATATAATCGTAGATTGAACCAAAAGATTTATAAAAAACATTCTCTAGGTACCAAATAAGACTAACAGCTTCGTCATATGGTGAGGGTTTTTTATGTTTATAAAAAGGAGTCTTACCCAATTGTGCTAATAAGTTATTGATTTTAACTAAATCATTATCTCTTGTTGCCTGTGTTAAGTCAGTTATGATTCCTAATACCGAACCTGGATAAAATTGTGTTGGATGTGCCGTCAATACAATTCGTACCTTAAATTCTTCTAAGTATCTCCTGAGTAAGTCGAGTTTATTGTTTTTAGAGGCAGATTCTTTCAAACTACGTAAAGTGCCTATACCATCCATATTGTTTACCACAGGAAATGCAGCATCTTCAATAGCGTCAAATAATACAACTTGACGTTCTATATATTGAATGAACCTGAATAATAAATTAATCTGGCTTTCAGGAGAGCGTCGAGCTTGATACTTTTTAAAAAATGTTTCAACTATTGTTGTTGGGTCATCTTGATTAGCAAAACCTTTTTCGCATGTGGCTTGAAATAATGGTAATAATGTACCAGTTCGGGTAACGGTGTCAAATGGAAGTGTAACAAATATGCTATTGTATATTTGGTATTTAGACAATACATTTTGATTAAATCTTGTAAGTTTTGGTTGTGTAGGCATTAATTTGATATTTGCAGATGATGTTTATTTAAATGGAAATTGTTTTAATTTTTCTCTTTTTAGAGGATTAATATAATTATAATTAGAATCAATTGACTAAGTAATAACATTAAGTTTTAGTGATTTTTAGTACTTACCCTATAAAATCAGCTTTGGAAACTATTTAAAAGAATATTGCTAGTGAATAGAATGAGGACTAGAGAAAAGTTTTTTATGTAATAAGGTTTTAAAACCAAAAAACCCGATTCAAAGAATCAGGTTTTTGACGGTGGTGCCTCCAGGAATCGAACCAGGGACACAAGGATTTTCAGTCCTTTGCTCTACCAACTGAGCTAAGGCACCAGTTGCTTCAATACTAAAGCGGGTGCAAATATAAATTCATTTTTAGTATTACCAAAAGAAAATAACAAAATTTGATTTTATAAATTTGTCTTTTCTTAACTGCCTATGAATCTTATAGTAGACGTTGGTAATACACGCGTAAAATTTGCTGTATTCGATAATAATCATCTTCAATGGAAGACTAATTTTTTGCTAAGTGACTTTGAATCAGAATTTAAAGCGGTCAAAAATAAATTCCCAGATGTTAAATCAGCAATTATATCTTCAGTAGGTAGACTCAAAAAAAAGTATATCGATACTTTAGAAAATGATATGAGAGTTATCAAACTGAATTCAGAAACTAAAGTACCTTTCCAGAATAACTATAAAACACCAAAAACTTTAGGTGTCGATCGTATAGCATTAGTTACTGGTTCTGTCTTAAAATTTCCTAATAAGAACGTATTGATTATAGATGCAGGTACTTGTATTACATACGATTTTATTAATAAAAATAATATTTATCTGGGCGGTGCCATATCTCCTGGTTTGAGATTGCGATATCAATCATTAAATGATTTAACAGCAAATCTACCATTATTAGAAACTAAGAGGCCTAAAAAAGTCATTGGTAATACAACAACATCTTCAATACATTCTGGTGTTGTTTTAGGAACAATTTATGAGATTCAGGGTATTATAAAGGTTTACAGTGAAAAATATTCAGATTTAACAGTTATTTTAACAGGAGGAGATGCTAAAATGTTGTCTAAACAATTAAAAAGTAGCATATTTGCCAACTCGGATTTTCTGCTTGAGGGTCTAAATTATATTCTGGAATTTAATTCGAAATAATGATTAAAAAATTTATTGTAGTTCTCATTGCAATAGTTGGATGTTTTTCTTACGCACAGCAGGGTACTGCGTCTCCATATTCTTTTTATGGTATTGGTAGCTTAAAATTTAGAGGCACTGCCGAAAATCGTGGAATGGGTGGTATTGGTTCTTACATTGATAGCTTGCGTATAAATTTAAGAAATCCAGCTTCATATGCAGGGAAAAACCTTAAGGCGGATCCATACAACGGTGAGAGTAGACCAGTCAAATTTTCTGTTTCAGGTACCTTTAGTAGTACAACCCTAGAAAGTAACACAGGTTCAGAAGAGGCAGGGACGTCAACATTCGATTATTTAGCAGTATCTATACCTTTAGGCAAGTTTGGGGCAGGTTTTGGTTTATTACCTTTTACTTCTGTAGGGTATAAACTCCAAGACATTAATGCAGCACAGAATAATAGAATTGATTATAGATATGAAGGTGAAGGTGGATTGAATAAAGCTTTTTTAAGTTTAGGCTATCTTGTTAATGATAATATAACAATAGGTGTTGATGCAAATTATAATTTTGGAAACACACAGAATAGTGCTGTTCAGTTTGTTTATGATGTCAATGGAAATATTGTCCAATTTGCTACACGAGAAGATAACCGCTCAGATTTAAGCGGACTTAATTTCAATATTGGTTCAGCGTACAAAGGAAAGCTAAATGATAAATTAGAGTTGTCTGCAACTGCTACCTATTCTCCAGAAAGCAGTTTAAGTTCTATTAACGACCGTTCAATTTCTACTCTAATTATTTCAACACTTGGAGATGAGTTTGTTCAAAATACAATAGAAGTAGATTTAGCTGCTAATAACTTGGCTGAAACTGAATTAGATTTACCTTCCAGATTAGCATTAGGTTTAGGAGTCGGTCGAACATCAAAGTGGTTTATAGGTGCTGAGTATGTAGCACAAAACACAAGTGTTTTTAATAATCCAATTTTTAGTACAACCAATTCATCATTCGAAGATGCATCCTCTTTTGCGATCGGTGGTTTTTATTTACCAAACCATAGGTCATTATCAAATTACTTTAAAAGAATCACTTACCGAGCTGGAGCGCGATTTGAAAATACTGGCCTGGTTGTAAATAATGAATCAATTAACGAGTTTGGCATATCTTTTGGACTAGGATTACCAATAGGACCACAGTCAAGATTATTTTCAGAAGTTAACCTTGGTTTTGAATACGGACAAAGAGGTACAAAAAACCAAAACTTAATACAAGAGAATTTTTTCAACTTCAACGTCAGTTTATCGGTCACTGACAGATGGTTCCAGAAAAGAAAATATAACTAACAAAAATTTAAAAAAAGATGAAGACGAAAATTACATTAATCCTCTTAGCCCTTGTCTTTGGCTTTAATAGAAGTCACGGTCAGCAAGACGAAGAGTGTATGAATAACTTGTCTATATTTAGTTCTTACGTTAAGAATAAAAAATATGACGAAGCATACGAGTCTTGGATGAAAGTAAAAACAAAATGCCCTCAATTTAATAGAAATATTTATGTTGGTGGAGAAAAAATATTAGACCATAAGATAAAAAATACAGCTGGTGCGGAAAAATTACAGTTTATTAACGACCAATTAGCTTTATTTGACCACTATAACAAGTATTATGCATCAAAACTTCCTTTAGGGAAATTACAATCAGAAAAAGGTAATTTATCCTACACTTTTAGAAAAGAGTTAGGTTTATCTGATGAAGAAATTTATAATATTTTTGATAAAGGTTATACAGAAGACTTAAAGAACTTTAAAGATGCCAAAGCATTGTACACCTATTTTACTTTAAAAGTAAATATTTACGAAAAAGGTTCTAAGTCAACCAAAGATACTCAAGATTTATTCGATAAGTATGATGATATTACTGATAAGATTGAATCTGAAGTTGGAAAAGCTTCTGAAGGTTTAAACAAAATCATTCAGAAAGAAGAGTCTGGTGGTACTTTAACAAAAAAGGAAGGTCAATACAAACGTTTTTACACTCAGACTCTCAATGCTTATGATAAAATTTCTGGAAGTTTAGACACTAAGATTTCAGAATTAGCTACTTGTAAAGTTCTTATTCCTTTATACCAAAAGGATTTTGACAATAATAAAAACGATACGAAGTGGTTGCAACGTGCCATGAATAAAATGGGACAGAAAGATTGTACTGATGACCCAATGTTTGAAAAATTAGTCGCTCAGAAAAATGCAGTGCAACCAGATGCAACAACTGCTTATTATTTAGGTGTATTAAATGAGAAAAAAGGTAAGATGTCTGAAGCTAATAAGTATTACACTCAAGCAGAAAGCTTAGAAACAGACCCAATTAAAAAATGGAAGTTTGTTTACGCAAGAGCTGATAAAAATAGAAAAGCTGGTAGATTAGGCAAGGCAAGACAATTATATAGAGAAGCGTTAAAACTTAACCCTTCAAACAAAAATCCTTATCTTAGAATTGCAGGAATGTATGCATCTAGCGCCAATAAATGTGGGTCAGATGCGTTTAATAAAAGAGCCGTGTATTGGGCAGCAGTAAATGAAGCTGCAAAAGCTGGAAGTTCTGGTAGTGCTGCAGTTAGAAGATACAAAGCCTTAGCTCCAGATAAAACAATGATTTTTTCTAAGAGTATGAAATCTGGTGACCCAATTAAAATTGGATGCTGGATTGGACTTACAGTTCGTGTACCTTAATTATCAATGAATAAAAAAAAATCAAATATCATACTCAATACAGTCACGGCATTAGTCGTGACTGTGTTTTTTTCGTGTAAAAATAATTTTAAAGATGTGCAACAAGTTGGTGTGTTGCAAAATGAGCCTATTGGTGTTGCAGATACCATAAATTTAAAGTATACAGACTCTTTTCAGTTAAGAGCAAACTTATTGAGCCCAAAAATGCTAGATTATTCTAATCGAGATTTTGCATTTTCAGAATTCCCAAAAGGCGTGGAACTTATAATTTATGATAGTGATGGTAATAAAAGTAAAATATTTGCCGATTATGCTATTGTTTATAGTGAAACAGATTTAGTTGATTTAAGAGGTAATGTCATATTAGCGACTCATAAAAAGGATTCTTTATTTACAGAACAAA
>CAJQQC010000162.1 GCA_905480385.1 uncultured Winogradskyella sp. | reverse complement strand
CAATTAATGAAATTATGGTACAAAGCCACCTGAGATGCTTCCTAAAAACTTATGCAACTGAATTCATTTAATTGTTTAAATAATCTAATGTGATTTGTGTAAACGCTTTTACACCTAATAACATACTTCTGTCATCAATTTTAAAATCAGGTGTGTGATGTGGAAAAGACTGCGTATTTCCTGGAGTCATGCCGCCTAAAAAGAAATAAACGCCTGGTACTTTTTCTTGAAAATAAGAGAAATCTTCACCACCAGTTGTAGCTTTCATGATTTGTACGTTTTCTTCACCAGCTACTTTTTGAATAGATGGTAAAATTTGCATGGTCAATTCTGGGTCATTATTAGTAACAACGGTATTGTTCTGCCATTCTATAGTTGCAGAACCTCCGTAAGCTCTTGCAATATCTGCAGCCATTTCATTCATACGTTTCATAATTTGTATTCTCATATTCGAATCTAATGTTCGTACTGTTCCAATCATTTCTGCAGATTCCGGAATGATATTAAAACGTGTACCCGACGTAATTTTACCTACTGTAATGACAGCAGCCTCATCTGTAAGTCTAGCTTCACGACTAATAATGGTTTGAAAACCATCGATAATTTTTGCCGAAATTAAAATAGGGTCAACACCAGACCAAGGTTGTGATCCATGTGTTTGTTTTCCTTTGACACTAACTACAAATCGCTCTACAGAAGCCATGATACCACCAGTTTTGTATTTAATCACACCAACTGGTGTTTGTGAGTTAATGTGTAAACCAAAAATAGCATCTACTTTTGGATTGTCTAAAACACCTTGTTTAATCATGAGTTTAGCGCCACCTTCTTCTCCTGGTGGTGGACCTTCTTCTGCAGGTTGAAAGATAAATTTTATAGTACCGTTAATCTTATCTTTATGCTTTGAGAACACTTCTGCGGTTGCCATTAATATAGAAATATGTGTATCGTGACCACAAGCGTGCATCACTCCAGTTTCGGTATTGAGGAATGTAGTTTTAACTTCTGATTTAAACGGTAAATCATTTCGTTCTGTCACAGGAAGTGCATCTATATCTGCTCTGATAGCCACGACTTTGCCTGGATTATCTCCTTTTAAAATGCCAACCACACCGGTTTTAGCTACATTAGTTTCTACTTCTAGACCTAGAGATTTTAAGTGTGCAGCAATCTTCTCTGCAGTTTTAAACTCACGGTTGGAGAGTTCTGGGTTTTGATGAAAATCATGACGCCACTCAATGAGTTTGTCCTCGATATCAATAATATCTTGATCTATTGAGTTTTGAGCCGAAATGCAAAAGGAACCGAGTAGAAGTAAAGCGAGTAGTTTTTTCATAGTGTTAGATGTATTTAAGGTCATTTGAAGAAATGCCCATTCTGGGTACTAAGATATTTAAAAAAAGAAAACCATTTCAAAAGAAATTAAGATGGTTTTCTAAATAATTTTAATAATTAGCTTCTAAAACTTAATGAACCTATAGCCGCTATTTTGATATTGTATTAAAGCGGTCATTGCTGATAGTGCAAATTTAATGTCTGGATTAGAGTTTTCTTTAGTCACACCACGATAGCTAGCAGTTTGCCCACACATAATAATTTCAACTCCAGCATCGGTAAGTTGTTTTATCAATTTCGTATTTGGGTTTTTAGTATTGAATTTCTCTAAATATGCGTCGTCATTTAGCATATCTTTCCAAGCGCCACCATGGATGGTCATAGCCACTTTTAGTTGCTCTGGTTTCATTCCAGCTTCAGCATGCATGTTTAAAAATCGGGCTGCCGTGACTATATAGCTGTTTATTGTTGCATTGTCTTCTGGGCTTTTTGAAACATCAAAAATGACTTTTAATGTCGCATTTGTATCAGTTGGTATATCTGGATTTTCTACTTTAAATGTTTGTCCAAAATCTTTAATAATCTTCCCATTAACTCTTTCTGTTTGTGAATGAATGGCTAATATGTTAAAAATGAACATGTAAGTTAATATGAGGTGTAGTTTCATTTTACTAATTTTTCATAAATATATTTATATAAAATAGTATATCAAATTATATAAAGATTGTTTATAATTATTCATAAAAAAGGCGCATTAAAACTAGTGATTTAATTAAATTTAATTTTTTTAAAAATTACACCTCTTGGATAAATATTTAGATCAACTTAACGAAGCTCAACGTGCACCAACACTACAAAAAGATGGTCCAATGATTGTGATTGCTGGAGCAGGCTCAGGAAAAACACGCGTTCTTACTTACAGGATCGCTTATTTAATGAGTCAAGGTGTTGATGCTTTTAATATTTTAGCATTAACCTTTACTAATAAAGCTGCTCGTGAGATGAAAGGCAGAATTGCGGACATTGTTGGAGACGGCGAAGCACGTAATTTATGGATGGGTACTTTTCACTCAGTATTTGCAAAGATTTTACGTTTTGAAGGGCATCACTTAGGTTTCCCTAGTAACTTTACTATTTATGATACCCAAGATTCACAAAAGCTTCTAGGTTCTATTATAAAAGAGATGGGCCTAGATAAAGATATCTATAAAACAAAACAGGTTTACAGTCGTATTTCGTCATACAAGAATAATTTAATCACTGTTAAGGCATATTACAAAAACCCAGAACTTATGGAAGCTGATGCTGCTGCACGACGTCCACGAATGGGAGAGATATATCAAGAATATGTTGAGCGTTGCTTTAAAGCAGGTGCCATGGATTTTGATGATTTATTATTAAGAACCAACGAATTACTAACACGTTTCCCATCGGTTCTAGCACAATACCAAAGTAGATTTAGGTATATCTTGGTGGATGAGTATCAAGATACAAACCACTCACAATACTTAATAGTAAGAGCTCTAGCCGACCGTTTTCAGAACATATGTGTTGTTGGAGATGATGCACAAAGTATTTATGCCTTTAGAGGTGCTAATATTAATAACATCCTAAACTTTCAGAAAGATTATGATGATGTTAAGATGTACCGATTAGAACAAAATTACCGTTCTACAAAAAATATTGTTGGTGCTGCAAATTCTGTAATTGAGCATAATAAAACCAAACTCGATAAAGTAGTTTGGACTGCAAATGTTGAAGGTGAAAAAGTTATTGTGCATCGCAGTATGACTGATGGTGACGAAGGTCGCTATGTTGCAAGTACTATTTGGGAAACCAAAATGAATCATCAATTACAAAATAGTGATTTTGCTGTTTTATATCGTACAAATGCGCAATCACGTGCTATTGAAGACGCGTTGCGTAAGCGTGATATTCCTTATCGTATTTATGGCGGGTTATCTTTTTACCAACGCAAAGAGATTAAAGATGTTACTGCTTATTTAAGATTAATTTTAAATACAGCAGATGAAGAAGCTCTAAAACGTGTTATAAATTATCCTGCAAGAGGTATAGGACAAACAACTGTAGATAGATTAATTGTAGCAGCTAACGGAAGTGGAAGAACCATTTTTGATATTATGAAGGATATTGATAATGTCACAATCAATATCAATAACGGTACTAAAGGAAAATTGAAAGATTTTGTAACTTTAATAGAAAGTTATAAAGTCATGAATCAAACTGCTAATGCTTTTGACTTAGCAGAACATGTCACTAAGACAAGTGGTTTGATTAGAGAATTAGGAAAAGATGGAACACCAGAAGGTGTTACTAAACTAGATAACGTACAAGAATTATTAAACGGTATTAAAGATTTTGTTGAAGGTCAAATAGAATTGGCTGATGCTGGAGATTCTTTAGCAGAATTTTTAGAAGACGTAGCCTTGGCAACAGATTTAGATGGTGACAAAGGAGACCCAAATCATGTGGCTTTGATGACAATTCACTTAGCCAAAGGCTTAGAGTTTCCGCATGTATTTATAGTAGGTATGGAAGAAGATTTATTCCCTAGTGCTATGAGTATGAATACACGAAGTGAACTAGAGGAAGAACGTCGATTATTTTATGTAGCTTTGACAAGAGCTGAAAAACAGGCTTATTTAACCTATACAATTTCTCGATATCGATGGGGGAAATTAATAGAAGCAGAGCCTAGTCGCTTTATTGAAGAGATTGATAGTCAGTTCGTAAATAACACAACTCCAATGCGTGAACAGCGTTTTAACCCAATGCTTGATGCCTCAATTTTTGGAGATATAGAACCGAATAAAATAAGATTTGCAAAACCAAAAAGCCTAAATTTGAAAAAAAAGGAAGACCGTAAAAAACCAGAAAATTTTAAAATAAGTGCGCCAAAAAAGATGACATCGCTAAAAGATGCCGACTCAAAAACCAATTTATTTGACAGTAAACTTGTAGTTGGTAATGTAGTTAACCATGACCGTTTCGGAAGAGGCGAAGTCCTTAAAATCGAAGGCAAAGGTGCTGATTCTAAAGCTGAAATTAGATTTAGTAATGGCGATGTAAAAAAATTACTCCTTCGTTTTGCAAAGCTTGAAATTTTGAGGATCAAGGGTTCTAAATAGTTCAGTTATAATTATGGCTGATCTTATAAAAATCTACTCAGATAATCCTGACCCAAAAGAAATTCAAAGGGTCGTTAATATTTTGAAAAAAGGTGGTTTAGTTATCTACCCAACAGATACTGTTTATGGATTAGGATGTGATATCACAAATATCAAAGCTTTAGGCCGTATTGCTAGAATTAAAGGTGTAAAGCTAGAAAAAGCCAACTTTTCATTTATCTGCAAAGACCTTAGTAACTTAAGCGATTACGTAAAACAGATTAATACATCAACTTTCAAAATATTAAAGCGTGCTTTACCCGGTGCTTATACATTTATATTACCAGGTTCTAAAAATTTACCTAATCCGTTTAAAAAACGTAAAACTGTTGGTATTCGTGTTCCTGATAACTCAATTATTTTGAGTTTAGTAGAGTTACTTGGTAACCCAATAGTGTCAACATCGATTAGAGATGAAGATGATATTTTAGAATATACAACAGACCCAGAATTAATTTTAGAAAAATGGGATAACCTTGTAGATGTTGTTATTGATGGTGGCTATGGTGATAATGAAGCCTCAACAGTAATTGATTTATCAGAGAACGAACCTCAAATTATTCGTGAAGGAAAAGGAAGTCTAGAGATATTTTAAGCGTTTTTAAATACTCTGGAAAATTTAGCAGAGTTCGAATAGAAAAGTGCTAGTGATACTAGTCCACAAATCAAAAACCCTACAAATAAAGGCGTTACAGAATCTATGACAAACTTTCCAATGTAATTGGCAATTGGCACAGCCATTACAGTAGATATAAACCCATTAAGTGCAGAACCTATACCTGCAATGTGTCCCATTGGTTCCATAGCCAATGCTCTTAGGTTTCCAAACAAAAACCCTATTGTAAAAAATTGAAGCGCGAAGAAGCCAAGTAGTACTTCTATACTTGGGTTATTTCCGGATGAAAATAAAATAATAAAGACTAGTGAGATTAATACAAAACTTAACATTGCAAAATGTACAATTCTCCACATACCAAATTTTACAACCAATTGGCTATTCATAAAAGTGGACAACCCAACTGATATGGCCAGACTTGCAAAGATTAGCGGAAACTCTTCTTTCATGTTATATTGTTGTTCGAAAATACGCTGCGATGTACTCAGGTAAACCATGAAAGAACCTGTAATTAAACCAGATAAAATAGTGTAAATAACTGCAGGTTTAATTCTAAAAAATGCAATTGTTCCTGTTTTAAAAATGGATAGGCGATAGGATATTTTATACTGGGGTTTTAGTGTCTCAGGTTGACGTATCCAAAACCAAAGCATAACCAAAACACCAAAACCTAAATTGAAAATAAAAATTGAATGCCAGTGATAATGATTCATTAAAAACTGTCCTAAAGAAGGAGCGATTACAGGTATAAGTATAAATATCATTACAACAAAAGAGAGCACTTTTGCCATATAATCACCGCTGTAAGAGTCTCTAACCATGGCAATGCACATTGTTCTTGGTGATGCTAAGCCAACACCTTGTAAAATGCGCCCAAATAGCATCATTTCAAAACTTTTTGTTGTAACACAAATAATGGAAGCGATAATAAATACAACAAAGCCAATATAAACTATAGGTTTACGTCCAAAGCTGTCAGAAAGTGGTCCAAAGATAAGTTGACCAATACCTAAACCTAAAAAAATAGAAGTAATTAATTTTGGATTATCAGTAGCGTCTTTTACACTTAAAAAATCACCAATATCAGGTAATGCAGGTAGTACCGCATCAATTGATAACGCTACTATTGACATCAATGCAGCCATCAAAACAATAAATTCTACTTGAGACCGCCTTTGATTTCTCATGGTGCAAAAGTAAGCTAATAATTAGGTACTTTTGGTTATCAATAATGCTTTTATAAATAGTCTACTCTAAATACTCAATACCTAAATAAGGTGTCAGAATCCTTAATAAAACTATATAAACGAGATTTAGATGCTGTAAAAAAAGAGTAGCAGTCTTAAACTGATGAATCAAATTAGAATACTAACTACAGCACCAAGTAATGAACTTTTGATTAACAAACCATAAGGTTCTTTCTCGTGTTTATCTTGAATATATATGTACTTATGACTAATATCGGTGCGACTGTAAGTAATAGTAATTGCATTATTTGGTATGGTTTTTAATATGTTTTAAAACAGATAAGTAGTACGAAGTATTTGATGCTATAAAGTGTGAATTATTTTCACTATTACATAATAAATCTTCAAATTCCTCAAAAGATACAAGTTTAATTGCTTCTACTTCATCTTTTTGAGGCGACAGTTCTTTTAATTCTTTATGAAGTTTAGCGATATATATTTGATGAAATTCAAAATCTTTAATTTGACCATCATTATAAATCGACTTATGTAGATGTGTTCCGATTTTAACTAAATCATTTTCTTTAAGTTTTAAGCTTATTTCTTCTTCAGTTTCTCTTACTGCTGCTTGAGTAAATGTTTCACCAGTATCGATATGCCCAGCAATGGAAACATCCCAAAGTAAAGGGTAAATTAATTTTTTGTGAGAGCGTTGTTGTAGTAAGACTTTTTCGTTGTCAGTATATAGCCAAAGATGTATGGTGTTGTGATATAGCCCACTTTTATGCGCTTCTGATTTTAAAGCAGTTTTACCTGTTGGTTTTCCATTAGCATCTAAGATGTCTAGAATTTCACCCATTAACAACAGAGTTTATAACCTTAAATAACTTTTCAAAATGTGTTTCATTGTTAAATAGATGACAGGATACTCTCATATATTTTCCTCTAAAAGATAAATGAATATTGTTTGCTTTTAATTCTGTTTTAAGCGTTTCTGTATTTACTGATTTTGGAATTTTAATTCCGAATAAATGTTTTGCTCTTGCAGAAGGTTGATCACTTTCGAAACCTATTGCGGAAAGTTTATTTAAAGTTTTCTCGGTTACTGAATGGCAATAAGCTTGAAATTCTTCAGAATCAATTTTTAAGATTTCTTTTAATGCTGCAGTTTGCATTTGTATGTAAATAAAAC
>CAJQQC010000161.1 GCA_905480385.1 uncultured Winogradskyella sp. | reverse complement strand
TTTGATTTTTCTCATTTTTCTAAGCTTACCGTTGAGCAACTCAGAGATGTCGAGAACTTTGTTAATGCACGTATCGAAGGTAAGCTGTCTTTAGAAGAGAACAGAAGCGTACCAATGGAAACCGCAATAGAAGATGGTGCTATGGCACTATTTGGTGAGAAATATGGTGATACAGTAAGAACTATAAAGTTTGGACAGTCTATTGAATTATGTGGTGGAACACACGTAAATAATACTAGTGATATCTGGCATTTTAAAATTCGTTCAGAAGGTGCTGTTGCATCTGGTATTAGACGTATTGAAGCCATAACTAATGACGCGGTTAAAGATTTTTATTTTGAGAATAACCGAGCATATTTTGAAATGAAAGACATGCTCAATAACGCCCAAGAACCGGTTAAAGCATTACAAAGTATACAAGAAGAAAATAACGATTTAAAAAAACAAATTGAGCAGCTTTTAAAGGATAAAGCTAAAAATCTAAAAGGCGTTTTAGAAAATGAAATTTCCGAAGTAAATGGCGTTCAATTTTTAGCTAAAAAAGTAGATTTAGATGCTGGCGGAATCAAGGATTTATGTTTTGAGTTAGGTCAGTATACTGATAACCTATTCTTATTATTTGGAAGCCAAGCCAACGGAAAGGCAATTCTATCTTGTTACATATCTAAGGAATTGGTAGCTAGTAAAGGTTTTAATGCGGGTACAATTGTCAGAGAGCTTGGAAAATATATCCAAGGCGGTGGTGGTGGTCAGCCATTTTTTGCAACAGCTGGTGGTAAAAACCCTGATGGAATTAATGCTGCGCTTAATGCTGTTAAGTCATATATCGAATAGTATTTTTTGATAAATGAATCTTCAAACTAATATACCATTACAACCACAACGTTTTAATCAAATAGATTATAACTCAAAAGTAGTACTATTAGGTTCGTGTTTTTCTGAAAACATTGGTGAAAAATTCCAGTATTATAAATTTCAAAGTTTACAGAATCCTCTTGGTATTCAATTTCATCCATTAGCTATCGAAAGATTGATTACAGATGCAATCAATCAAAAAGAGTTTACAGAAGAAGATATCTTTTTTCATAATGAGCAATGGCATTGTTTTGATGCACATTCAAGGCTAAGTAACTCAGATAAAAATCAATTATTAAGTCAACTTAATACTTCAATCTCTATAACGCATAAGTTTCTTAGTGACGCTAGTCATGTTATCATTACATTAGGTACTGCTTGGGCATATCGTTTTATTGAGACAGATAACTTTGTTGCTAATTGCCATAAAATTCCGCAGAAAAAGTTTTTAAAGGAGTTACTTTTTGTAGAACAAATTACAGAATCACTTGACGCTATAGTTAGTTTGGTAAAGTCAGTTAATCCTAATGCTCACTTTATATTTACAGTCTCTCCAGTGAGACACATCAAAGATGGTTTTATTGAAAACACACAAAGCAAGTCTCATTTAATTTCTGCAATTCATCAATTATTGTCCCAAAGAGCAGAGTCAAGATGCCTAAGTTATTTTGCGTCATATGAAATCATGATGGATGAACTTCGTGATTATAGATTTTATAACAACGATATGTTGCATCCAAATAATTTGGCAATCAATTATATCTGGGAGAAATTTATGTCAGTTTGGATTAAAGAAGATGCTCAGCAAACAATGACTGAGGTCGAAATAATTCAAAAAGGATTATCTCATAAACCTTTTAACCCAAATTCAGAAGCGCATCAGAAGTTTATAGAAAGTATTCAAAAGAGCATTGAGATTGTAAAGTCAAAGTACAACCATATTACTTTTTAGTTTTATCAGCGTATTGGCCTTTTTAATCGTTCTTTTACCATTTCAAAATTCTTTTTACTTGTTCGCTCCCATCTGTAAATATTATTTTTTCTTTTTTTAACTTTTCTATTTTTCTTTTCTCTATTCAGTTTAAGCCATTCAAAACGCTTCTTGTAAATCAGAGTTATGGTCTTTTTATTAGTATCTAAATCCTCTAGTGCGTTTAATGCGGCAATAGATACGTTTTGAATCTTATCATCTATACTATTAAGTAATAATGGTATTGCAGAGTAATCTCTTATAAAACTTAAGGCATTAGCTGCAAGTACTCTAGTTTTGTAATTACCATTTTGTAATACGTATTTGAGTTTTATAGAATCCTTGTTATTGGTCCATAAATTAATTGTGTCCTGAGAAGGCTGGAGGACATTTAGTTTAAATAATAAATATCTAACATGTGAAAGTAGCATAGTTTGGTCATTGTGCTACCATATAGGTTGTGAAATAAGATGAATTGTTACAACTCTATTTGACATTTACACTTTCAGGAACCAGCTTAGTGTAATCGCCATTATTTCTAATAACATCTCTCACTATTGATGAAGAAATATAAGATGTATTTGAAGCAGTTAACAAAAATACAGTTTCAATCTTTGAAAGCTTTCTATTGGTGTGAGCAATAGCTTTCTCAAATTCAAAATCGGCAGGATTTCTTAAACCCCTTAGGATAAATTGTGCATCAATCTCTTTACAAAAATCTATAGTCAAACCTTCATAGGTGACGACTTTGACTTTAGGTTTATTTTCAAAAGATTTTTCGATGAAAGCTTTGCGATCTTCTAAAGAGAACATGTATTTTTTATCAGCATTAACACCAATAGCGACAACCACTTCGTCAAAGAGTTTAATACCACGATTAATAATGTCGTAATGTCCTAGTGTAATTGGGTCAAAAGACCCTGGGAAAAGTGCACGTTTCATTAATTCAAAGATAGTTATTAATTTCTTATGGCTTCTTCAATCGCATTACCAAACAAATCTTCTAACGAAATGCCAGCAGCTGCAGCTTGTTGAGGTAAAATACTTTCTTTTGTGAGACCAGGCACTGTATTAACTTCAAGTAAATAAGGTTCGTGATTTTTAAAGATAAATTCGCTACGAGTAAAACCACTCATTTTTAAGATTTCATATATTTTTTTGGCCTCTGTAATTACTTTGTCTTTGTAATACTCTGAAATACGAGCAGGTGTTATTTCTTGAGATTTGCCTTCGTATTTGGCCTGATAATCAAAGAAGTCATTTTCTGAAACAATTTCAGTAATTGGTAATACTTTTGTTTCACCTTTATAAGAAATCACACCGACAGAGACCTCGACACCATCCAAAAACTGCTCGATTATAATCTCATCGTCCTCTTCAAAAGAGTTTTCTATTGCAGCCTTTAAATCTTCGGTTTTATAAACCTTAGAAATTCCGAAGCTACTTCCAGCTTTGTTTGCTTTGACAAAACACGGTAAGCCAACTTTTTCAACGATAGCATCCTCATCAACAGTATCGCCAAGATTTAGATAAAAGCTTTCAGCAGTTTTAATACCAAATGGTTTTAAAGTAGCAAGTAAGTCACGCTTATTAAAAGTCAAAGCCGCTTGATACATGCTACAACTTGTTTGCGGAATATCCAATAACTCAAAATAGCCTTGCATAAATCCATCTTCACCAGGTGAACCATGTATGGCATTAAACACACAATCAAACGTTATTTTCTTATCATCTATTGATACCGAGAAATCATTTTTATTAATTGGTGTTTCTTGACCATTTTCGGTCACATACACCCATTTATTTTTAAAAATATGAATTGCATAAGGTGTATACTTATTTCGGTCTAAAGTATCGTAAACCATGCCACCACTCTTAAGCGAAATCTGATACTCACTTGAGTAACCACCCATAATAATTGCAATATTCTTTAGCATAATATCCTCGTGAAATTTGTGTTATGTAAATGTATAAATAATTTTATTCCATGGACAAAAATCGATTTGTAAATTACAAGCGTATATAAAAAAACAAAATCCATAAACTATAAACTACTATTTTTAGTAGTTTTGTGAACAATTTTATAGCATGAGTATCATTAAATTTCTAACAAGTAAAGTATTTTTTAAACAATTAGCTTTAGCTGCAGTCGCTATTGTAGTTTTCTGTTTTTTAATTTTAAAATGGCTTGATATTACCACTAATAATGGTGAGTTTATTACCGTGCCAGATCTTAAAGGAAAGTCTTTAGAAACTGTGCAGATTGAGTTAGATGATAACCAATTGGCTATGGAGATTCAAGATTCTGCTAATTTTAATCCTAATTATCCAAAGTTTTCAGTTATTGAGCAAGACCCAATTGCTGGAGCTCAAGTCAAGGAAAACAGAAAAATATATTTAACACTTAATCCTTCGGGTTATCGTAAAGTTGCCGTACCTGCAATTATGCAGCGTACATTTCGTCAAGCAAAACCAACGTTAGAAGCTCTCGGGTTTAAAGTTGGTGAGAAAACTTATATCGATAATATTGGTAAAGATGTTGTCTTAGGTATTAAGTACAATGGCAAGAATATTAAAGTTGGTGATAAATTGCCATTGACTACAAAAATCGATTTGGTTTTGGGTAATGGTAATCGTGCTTCAAACTAAATTATGGATACAACTCCAGAACTTCCGCCCAAAGATGATTTATATGAGCATCACAAAATAGTAGTAGATAAAGGTCAAAATCCACTTCGTATTGACAAATACTTGATGAACTTCATTGAGAACGCTACGCGAAACAAAATACAAGCTGCGGCAAAAGATGGAAGTATTTTTGTAAATGATATTGCTGTAAAATCAAATTATAAAGTAAAGCCATTTGATGTTATTCGAGTAAAGTTTGAACATCCACCATTTGAAAACTTATTGGTTGGTGAGGACATACCCTTAGACATTGTTTACGAAGACGACGATTTACTAGTCGTTAACAAACCTGCAGGTATTGTAGTGCACCCTGGACATGGTAACTATTCTGGGACATTAATCAATGCTTTGATTTTTCATTTTGAAAACTTACCAAAGAACTCTAGTGACCGTCCAGGTTTAGTGCATCGTATTGATAAAGATACGAGCGGTTTATTGGTTGTTGCAAAGACAGAGCATGCCATGGCACATTTGTCAAAACAGTTTAAAGACAAAACTAGTGAGCGTGAGTATGTGGCTATTGTTTGGGGGAATGTTAAGGAAGATGAAGGTACAGTAGAAGGTCATATTGGCCGCCATCCAAAAAACCGATTGCAGAATACGGTTTACGAAGGTGATGATGCTTATAAAGGGAAACCGGCCGTAACACATTACAAGGTTATTGAACGCTTAGGTTATGTGACTTTATTAAGTTGTAAACTTGAAACTGGACGTACACATCAAATCCGTGTACATATGAAATACATTGGCCATACACTTTTTAATGACGAACGGTATGGTGGTAATCTAATTCTCAAAGGCACCACATTTACCAAATACAAGCAGTTTGTGAGTAATTGTTTTAAAGTATTACAAAGACAAGCTTTACATGCAAAGACCCTAGGATTTGAGCATCCAGTTACTGGAAAGCAAATGAGTTTTAATACAGATGTTCCTCAAGATATGCAAAAGTGTATTGAAAAATGGAGACATTATGCAAAGCATCAAGAAAACTAATAGTAGTATTTGTAATTATTCTTAAATCTTATTTTAATTCTAGTGTTGACGTTGTAACTTTGATTTAGAAAAAGAATTAGTTATGAAGTTAGTTTTATCTCCAGCAAAGTCCTTAGATTTTGAAAGTAATTTGCCAACACCTAAAACAACAGAAAGTTGTTTTTTGGTGGAATCAGAACGTATTAATAAATTATTAAAAAAGAAATCACCAAAAGCTTTATCTAAGCTTATGCATATTTCTGATAATTTAGGTCAACTTAACTACGAACGCAACCAGGAATGGTCATTACCTTTTACATCAGATAATGCACGTCCAGCAGTGTATGCTTTTAATGGAGATGTGTATCGGGGATTAGATGCATATTCTATTGATATTAAAAAACTAGACAAAGTTGAAGATACAGTCAGAATCATTTCGGGATTATATGGTATTCTAAAACCATTGGATTTAATACAGCCTTATCGACTAGAAATGGGGACAAAATTTCCAGTAGGTAAAAATAAAAACTTGTATGAATTCTGGAGAAAGAAGGTTACGCAATCACTTAATGATGAATTAGAGGAAGACGAATTGTTTTTAAACTTAGCCAGTAACGAGTACTTTAAAGCGATAGATACAAAAGCCTTAAAAGTGCCTGTGATTACCATTAATTTTAAAGAATATAAAGATGGTAAATATAAAACCATAGCCATCTTTGCAAAATTGGCTCGTGGATTAATGACGCGTTTTATTATCGATACAGATGCCAAAACAATAGACGATATCAAAGCATTTAATCTAGAAAATTATGGATTTAGTGAGGAATTATCATCTGAGTCAGAGTTGATTTTCACTAGATAGTAAATTAAAATTTAATAATAGACAAATCAAAAACTGTCTATCTTATAATTAAGAGTATCTTCGCGTCAATCAAAGGAGTGACCTAAATAAATGGAGTTTGCTTCAAAAACTTAATTTATGTCATTTAAATCCTTAGGCTTATCTGAGCCTTTATTACGTGCTATTTCAAAAAAAGGGTACGAAACACCATCACCAATACAAGCAAAAGCTATTCCGCCTGTTTTAGAAGGTAAAGATGTATTAGCGTCCGCACAAACAGGAACAGGAAAAACAGCTGGTTTTACCTTACCATTATTACATAATCTAACCAAGCAGCAATCACAGAGACATCGTCCAATAAGAGCCTTGATATTAACGCCTACGCGTGAGTTGGCAGCCCAAGTATATACAAATGTCAAAGAGTATTCAGAGTTTTTGGATATACGTAGTGCTGTAATTTTTGGTGGTGTTAACCAAAAGCCACAGGTAGCTACTATAAAAAATGGTATTGATGTCTTAGTAGCAACTCCGGGTCGTTTGATAGATTTAGAAAATCAAGGTTTACTATCCTTAAAACGTGTTGAGATTTTTGTACTTGATGAAGCAGACCGTATGTTAGATATGGGTTTTTTACGCGATATAGAGCGTGTGATGAAGCTTATTCCTAATAAACGTCAGAACCTAATGTTCTCGGCGACTTTTTCTAAAGACATTAAAAAATTAGCCTATTCTATTTTAAATAGACCTGTACAAGTCGAAGCTACACCCGAGAATACAGCTGTTGAGGTTATTGAGCAAAAAGTATATCGTGTTGCAAAAACTAAAAAAACAGGTTTAATTATCAAACTCATATCCGAAGGTGATTGGCAACAGGTCTTGGTTTTTACTCGAACCAAACACGGTGCTAATCGATTGACTAAAAAAATGATAAGTGCTGGTGTTACAGCAGCTGCAATTCATGGTAATAAAAGCCAAGGTGCAAGAACCAAAGCTTTAGCAGGATTTAAAAACGGAAAAATCAGAGTTTTAGTCGCGACTGACATTGCAGCTCGTGGATTGGACATTCCGTTATTACCACACGTTGTTAATTTTGAACTGCCTAATATCTCTGAAGATTATGTACATCGAATTGGCCGAACTGGTAGAGCAGGAGCAAGTGGTGAAGCCTTATCTTTAGTGAGTGCCGATGAGACGTCTTATTTAAAAAATATTGAAAAGCTTATTGCTCAAAAAATTCCTATAGAAATTATTGAAGGTTTTGAACCTGATCCAAACGCATCGACTGAGCCAATAAAACCTGGTCAGAATAGACAGCGAAACCCTAGAAGAAATAACAAACCTAAAGGCGAAAGTGAAGGTTCAAGCTCAAGAAACTCTAATCGTAACCGAAGCCGTAATAGAAATCGAAGACGTAACAACGATAATAGAAATTAATGGACTCTCAGCCTAATAATCCACTACATGGCGTAAAGCTTCAACAAATCATTGAAGATTTAGTGGCGAACTATGGTTGGGAATACATGGGTTACCAAATAAATATTCGATGTTTTACACATGATCCATCTGTGAAATCAAGTTTAAAATTTTTGAGGCGTACACCTTGGGCAAGGACAAAGGTTGAGAAGATGTATCTAAATATGCTAGAAAAGCGTCGTTAAAATCACTTTTACAACTGTCTTAAACCTTCATAAGTTACAATACCTACTGCATTTGCTAAGTTAAGACTTCTTATATTATCATCATACATCGGAATTTTAAAAAGACTATTAGTATGTTTTGTTGTGATATCTATAGAAAGTCCAACGGACTCTTTACCAAAAACTAAAAACATCTCATCCTTAAATTTAATATCCCAATGTGATTGCTTGCCATGACTGCTTAAGAAAACCATACTAGCTTTTTTATTTTTATAAAAAAATGCTTCGGTATTATCGTAGTAAATCACTTCTAGGTGTTGCCAATAATCTAGTCCAGCACGTTTTAGTCTCTTATCATCGATTTCAAAACCAAAAGGTTTTACCAGATGTAAACGAGAACCTGTGGCTAAAGCCAAACGTCCTATATTACCTGTATTGTTAGGTATTTCCGGTTCGATAAGTACAATGTTAAGTGGCATATTAATTCAAAATTGTTTTTGTGAAATTATCAATTGTATCAATACCATTTTTGGTTAAATATTTTATAAAAGCAGAACCAATAATTGCGCCTTTGGCTTGTTTTGTAGCTTGGGTAAATGTTTCATTATTAGATATTCCAAAACCAACAATCTGAGGGTTTTTAAGATTCATTTTCGCGATGCGGTCAAAGTACACATCCTGTTCATTACCAAATCCTGTTTTAGCGCCTGTTGTACAAGCTGAACTTACCATGTATATAAATCCATCAGATACAGAATCTATATATCGAATACGTTCATCTGAGGTTTGAGGTGTGATTAGAAACACATTAATGAGACCATATTTTTCAAAAGTAGATTTGTACTCTTTATGATAAACATCTACTGGTAAATCAGGTATTATTAAACCATCAACTCCAACCTCTTGGCATTTTTTACAAAACGCCTCAACACCAAATTGTAACATAGGATTAAAGTATCCCATGATAATTAATGGAATAGAAACTGTTTCACGAATATCCCTTATTTGTTTAAAAAGTAACTCACTAGTCATTCCATTTCTTAAAGCCTTTGTTGAACTGTCTTGTATGGTTGGTCCATCTGCTAATGGGTCGCTAAAAGGTAGACCAATCTCAATCATATCAACATTACTTTTTTCAAGATTTTGAATTATGGAAACCGTATCGTTGATATTTGGATAACCAGCGGTGAAATAAATAGACAATAGCTTTTTGTCTTCTTCTAGTTTTTGATTAATTCTATTCATTATTAAATTCTTCGTTCAGTTTTATGAAAATTTCTTTTTGTGATGCTGATAGATTATCTGCTGTAAAAATGGAGAATCCTTTAGCACCTTTTTCTTTTACAAGACGTATAGCTTTTTCTAAATCTTTAGGATTTTGTAGTGCTGGACTATATAAACCAGAGTATATAGAGAAATCAACATCTTTAACGCCTTGTTCTGTAGCAAAACCAATCCAATTAATATTTTCTTGATAAAAATTATTGTAAACCATAGGGAACGCTGCGTCCAAATTCCAATCATTCCATGCTTGACGTACCATTTGTCTTGACATTTCTGGAAAAGGAAATACAGCAGCTGTCATTTTTTGGTCCCTCTGATGGGCAATATCAACAAGCTCATTTACAAGAGAAGTAACAGCATTTAATCTGTATTGCCTCCATTCGGTGCTAAGTTCTGGATGCTCCATATCTTGTGGGTCTCTATCAAATATTTCTTTGAATCCATTTCTTGCTATAGGATGATAACCATAATCATATTCTGGCATTTCAGTAGTTTGTACTAGGTTGTATTTAGGCTGTAAATCTTTTCCTAAAATAACATCTACATAACGTACATAATCTAAATGAATCGAAGCTAGTCCTTTAATAGTTGCAAGTTCTTTTACATTATTTTTTATATGATTCCTAGCTTCAGGATGAAAAGGGCTTAACCACTGGTAGTAATTTACATAGGCTCTATATTCCAAAGAGTTTTTACCTGCTCTATTTACAGCATACCATTCAGGGTGTTTTTGAGCAATCGTATCTCCTGGTCTGTTTAGAGTCCACATCCAAGCATGTACTTTTATATTCTTTTTCGACGCTAATGGCACTAATTTTTTTAAGACTTGTGCATTTGCACCAACTAGTATTTGAGAAATACCCAGAGAATCATAGTAAGTCAGTTTTTCTTCCCATTTTGACTCGTTAAATTCACCACCGCCATTGGTCCAAGTAGCAAAAACGAATTTTTCTTTCTCAACTTTTGATGAAACTTTATCTTCAGTTTTTGAATTACAAGCCATGAGTAAGGTAAATAAAATTAGACTTAATTTTTTCATAATTGTTTTAAATTACCTTGTTCGTTAATAATATAAAAAGCTTCAGTAATCGGGCTTTTGATTTTATATTCAAAACCGAAATTAGTTTTTAAAAATTCACCTATCAATATATCCGTTTCAGAATAAGAGACCTCAATGTCTAATTTTGAGTTGACAGGTTTGTCTAAAAAGTGTTTTAAATCTTGGTATCTTGTTTTTCTGAATAACGCATAAGCAGCTTGTTTTATCAAAATATCTTCATCTTCAATAAAATCTACCTTATCAGAGTTTTCTTGATTTGTAAATTGAATATAGCTCCACTTTTCTGGCTCGTGCATATTAATCACTTTTTGATTACTCCAAACCCAGTTGTATTCTCTTTGTAATTTATTAACTACTTTCTTTCGTTGATATGTGTCATCTACAATATCAAAATCCCATTCAACTCTCGAGAAGTTTAGTCGCCATTGCTCTCCTTCTTTAGGAGCTGTCTTTGGTTTGTTTTTAAGATTTATTAAAGGCTTTAAAGGTATTGCTATTTCTAATGCCCAATAATTGTCTATGTCATTTGGATTATTAAGCGTGCCATCTATAT
>CAJQQC010000160.1 GCA_905480385.1 uncultured Winogradskyella sp. | reverse complement strand
TTCTCCATATCCTTAGCCCATTTGCCTTCAAAACGCTTACCATATTCTTCTCCCCATTTGGCCATTTTTTCTTCGTAACCAGAATCTGCAAATTTCTTTGCCCAATCTTCCATACGCTTCTGTAATTCTTTTCCGCCTTCTTTTTCATATCTCTTACTCCAATCAGCTAAATATTTTTCACCGTCTTTTTGATATTTATCATAATCAAACTTAATGGTATTTACGCCTTCTGGTAACTCTGGAAGCATAGGTAATTCTGGCATTTTTGGCATGTTGGGCATTTGCGGTAAATTCTTAAGCGATGGCATATCTGGTAAATCTGCTAAACTAAATTCTAAGTCTTTTAAAATGTCATCGTAAGAACCCTCAGAAAATAATGCTGGTCTTCTGCCACCTTCTGACGAAATGATTACATTTTCCATCGAAGCATCTATATTAAGATTCCATGCCTTTAAGGATTTCTTCAGTTCTTCCTCTGACAATTTAGTACTCTCAACGTAAGCTTCGATTTCTACAATGTCTTTGTTCCACGTATCAATTTCAATTTCGACATAATTGGTATTTAAATCTACTACAACATCTTTGTTGACTTTAATGATCTTTGTTGTTTTACTTTGTTTGTTTTGTGCAAAACCTAATGTGGTGATTAAGCACAAGGTTAAAATTTTGATTGTTTTCATTTTTGTTTGGTTTTAAAACTGTTCGCTTTTTGATTTATAATTGTGATTAGATGCTTACTTCTTTAAAATTATCTTGACTGAACTCTTGTAATTTTTGTTTTAGCTGCATGACCAAATTCAGTCTGAATTTTAGATTATCTATCAATGCATCCAAAGTTTCTTCATTCGGTCCGTTTTCATTAAGCTCTATAGTTAAGTTATCGTATTCTGAATTTAATTCCTTAAGCCTTTCTATATAACCATCAACTAAGTCTTTGTTATCAGGTGTTAGGTTAACTTTAGATAATTCTAGATTAATGCTTGCTAAGTAAAAATCTTCGACCTTTTTTAGGTCAGGAGAAATATCTCCCATCGTTTTTATCTTATCTACTGTAACTACTTCTGTTGGCTCATCAGGAGGTAATGGATTATTAAAAAACTGAAATGCGCCATAGCTTAATCCTAATAATACAATAACACTTGCTGCAATATTCAAAAATCCAAAGTGGTTAGACTTTTTCTTTTGTGGTAATGCCTTATCTAGCTTTTCTAAAAAGCGTGCTTCATGTCCTTGAGACATTTTAACACTCTCATCATGAGGCTGATTTTTAAATAGGTCTTTAAGATTCTGTCCCATTGTTGTCTAGATTTAAAAGTTCTTTTAATTTTGTTTTCCCTCTGGATAATTGCGTTCTGGATGCAACTTCTGAGATATTTAATATTTCTGATATTTCTTGATGGTCATAACCTTCAATTAAGTACAACATGACCACATACTTATATTTTTCTGGTAATTTTTGTATCGCTACTTTTACCTCATCAATAGTTAAGGTGCTATCAACATTCCAATCATCGTCTTCATCGACCACTTTTAATTGTACGTCTTCTAAGTCTACCAATCTTTGCTTATTAGACTTTAATGCGTCTATACTTTTGTTAATTACGATTCTTTTTAGCCAAGCTCCAAATGTCACTTCAGCTTTATACTGTTCGAGTTTTGCAAATGCTTTTATAAAAGATTCTTGCACAACATCCTCAGCTTCCATCGTATTTTTCACAAAGCGTTGTGCTACAATGAGCATACCATTACAGTACTGATTGTAAAGCTTTAGTTGTGCTTTTCTATCATTCTGTCTACATTTTTCAACAATATCTACTTGAAACATGCTTGGCTAGCTTTTGATTGGTTTTGATTGGTTTGTCTTAAAGACGACACAAAAGAAAGAGTGTTGCAAAAATTTAAAAAAAAATTCAAAATATTTTATTTAAGATAAAATTAAACGGCCTTAGTTTATAAATTTAGGGATTTCGATTATCTTTAGTTTTTAAAATTGTTTTCGCCTTTAAATTTATGTTGAAACGCATCCTTATTTTCCTATCCATTGCAGCTACTGCGCTATTATTATATTCTGTATTTGTCGAAAATATATTCTCGCCGCCGCTGAGTCCAAATGATTCTGCAGCAATAGAGTTGAATGATTTAAAGTTAAAGGTTGAATATAATAGACCCTCAAAACGCGATCGTGAAATTTTTGGTGCCTTAGTGCCTTTTGATAAAGTTTGGAGAACTGGTGCCAACGAAGCGACTACGTTTTCTACTAACAAAGACTTAATTATCCAAGGTATGCTGTTACCAAAAGGAAAGTATACGTTATGGACAGTACCAACGGCAAATTCTTGGAAAGTAATGTTTAATTCTGGACAGTACAAATGGGGTGTTGACGAAAAGATGGAACCTATGTGGGACCCAAATTATGACGTCATAGAATTAGAGTTACCAACCCAAAAACTTGGTGATACTGTAGAAAAGTTTACTATAGCTTTTGATAACACTACGGGGAGTTTAAAGCTGGCCTTGGCTTGGGACACTACAAAAATTGAAGTCCCAATACAAGAAGCTAGCTTAGGTAGTAATACTAAAAGCATAAGACAGAAACAATAAATTAATCTAAGTGGCAAAATCTGATACATCCAAAGCATCTGCATTAAATGAGAAGGAAGGTATAAAAGCACCTGATACTTTAAGTTCAGCTTCAGCCAAAGCCATAAAGTCCAAACGGCAAAAGCAACCTTCTGTTCCCTATTTAGTCAAAGGAATTACTGAAGGAAATATTACTGCATTAAGTCGTGCTATTACACTTGTTGAAAGTACTAACCCAAAACATTCCGAAAAAGCCAACAAAATAGTTACATCTTGTTTACCTCATGCTAATAAATCCATTAGGGTTGGTATTACTGGTGTGCCTGGTGTTGGAAAAAGTACGTTTATAGAAGCTTTAGGAAAGTATCTAACCGAAAATACCAAAAAAGTAGCCATATTGGCTGTTGACCCAAGTAGCTCACTGAGTAAAGGCAGTATTTTAGGTGACAAAACACGTATGGAAGATTTGGTAAAAATCAAAAATGCATTTATAAGACCTTCACCATCTGGCGATTCTTTGGGAGGTGTAGCTCGTAAAACTCGGGAGACTATTATTTTATGTGAAGCCGCAGGTTTTGATACCATTTTAATAGAAACTGTTGGTGTTGGTCAAAGTGAAACAGCTGTACATAGTATGGTAGATTTCTTTTTATTACTAAAACTTGCCGGTGCTGGAGACGAACTACAAGGTATAAAACGTGGTATAATAGAAATGGCCGATGCTATTGTTATTAACAAAGCAGATGGTGAGAATGTAAAAGCTGCTAAAGCTGCTAAACTAGAATTTAATCGTGCATTACACCTTTATCCTGAAAAACCCTCTGGTTGGACACCAAAAACAGCTTTGTGTAGTGCTTTACAAAATGAAGGTATTTCTGAAATTTGGGAAATGATTACCAATTATTTTACAGAAACAAAATCTAGCAACTATTTTGAAGCACATCGTACTGAACAAAATAAGTTTTGGTTACTACAAACCATTGAAGAGCGCCTAAAATCTAACTTCTATAATAAAACTGAAATAAAATCTGAACTACAGCAACAGATTGAACTTATTGAATCTGGCAAGACCACACCATTTGCTGCTGCTGAGTATTTATTGAGGCTTTAAAAATTATAGACAATTATCCTTGAACCACTTTACCTGAGCTTTTACACTCTGAAATAATGTTGTTTGTGGATTATACCCAAGTAGTTTTCTAGCTTTATCAATATTAGCTTTAGTCCGCAATTGGTCACCCGTACGTTTTGGCTTAACTTCAAGTTTAATAGATTTATCAATTACTTTTTCTACAGCCTCAATACCCTGCTTTGTAGTATACTCTGCTTCTGTCCCGAGGTTAATAATTTCGCCGTTGACTTTATCTTCATTACCTATAACGCTAATAATACCATCAATGATGTCACCAACAAAAGTAAAACTTCGTAAATGTTTTTCGCTTCCTTCAAAAAGTGGGAATGATTCGCCTTTTAATCCCAAATCAATCAGTTTGGTATACATTTTTTCTGGACGCTCTCGTGGACCAATAACAGAATACAATCTTAATGAGCAAGCTTTAAAAAACTTATTGTAACTATTTTCTATAACAAGTTGTTCAGCCTTATACTTTGTAACACCATAATCTGATGCTGGTTTAGGAGTAGCAGCTTCTGGAAATGTCGCTTCTAAACCATAGATTGAGGACGTTCCAATGTTTACAAACAACTTTAAGTTCTTACATTTTTTTGAAAAAACAATTAGATTTTGAGTACCAATGACATTATTTGAATAGTAATCTTCGTATGTGGCCGTTTTTGATAAACCTGGTTGGGCCGCAAAATGAAATATATAGTCAAAATCAGAATCTATATCATCTAAAGCATATAAATCACGTAAATCTATAGTCAGAATTTCTCCACCACTGGCTTTGACAGCTTCAGCATTTTTAATCTTTAAGTCTTTACTGTAATAGGTAGAAAAATTATCTATACCCACAACCTTGTGTCCCATATGCAAAAAGCGTTCTGCGCAATGTGATCCTATAAATCCGGCTGCTCCTGTAACTAATATTTTCATTTACTTCAAACGAATGATACACAAATAAACATCTTTTTTAGTATTTAACCTATGGTAAAACAAGTTAAGTAAAAACAATACTTTTGTATCTGTTGACTAATAACTACTTATGCAATACTCATTAACCATTATTATTCCTGTATACAATGAAGAAGACAATCTTCTTAGGGTTGAAGAAGCTCTATTAAACTACCTGAAAATAGCATCGGTAAAAACATCAATACTCTTTGTGAATGATGGTTCGACTGATAAAAGTCTTCAACTTATTGAAGAAATCTGTGATAGAAACAGTGTTTTCAATTTTATATCACTGAAAGAAAATAAAGGCTTAAGTACAGCAATCAAAGCTGGTTTTGACACTGTAGAGAGTGACTTGGTTGGTTATATGGACGCTGACTTGCAAACCTCTCCTAATGATTTTAATCTACTTCTAAAACACATCGATAATTATCAATTGGTTACTGGAGTGAGAGTAAATAGAAAAGATAGTTTTATAAAAAATATATCATCAAAAATTGCAAATAATATTCGTCGAGCTTTTACTAAAGATGGTATGGATGATACCGGTTGTCCATTAAAAATCATACATACTGATTATGCCAAACGTGTACCAATGTTTAGAGGTCTACATCGCTTTTTACCAGCAATGGTATTACTTCAAGGTGGATCCATAAAACAAGTCCCTATACAACATTTTCCTCGTATAGCCGGACAGGCAAAGTACGGTTTAAGAAATCGGGTATTTGGACCACTAGCAGATTGCTTTGCCTATCTATGGATAAAACGAAAATATATTAATTATCAAATAGACAAAAAGTCTTAAGACTTAATAAATCGTTTTATTAGTACTCCTGAGAGTTTAAAAAAACCATAACCAGAAAGTGCACCAAAAGCCATTCCGCATATAATATCAATAGGAAAGTGTACACCTACATAAATTCTGCTATAAGCCACCATTGCGCTCCAGAACAACAGAATAAATATTAGATTTTTAAAATAAGGACGAAGAATAAGTCCTCCAAAAACCGCAGCTGCCATTGAGTTAGAGGCATGTCCAGAAAAGAAGCTACGATTAGAGCTACAACGCTCTGCAATGAAACGTATAGAGTCCATAATATCATCGCAAGCACATGGTCTAAATCTTAATACTGAGCGTTTGACAACATTTGTCAATTGGTCAGTAAAAGTTATCATAGCGGCAATAACTATGGCTAACAGTAATAATTTTTGCCAACCATATTTTTTGTAAATTAACAGTAAAAGAATTGCATACAAAGGAATAAAAGTTAGCTTATTAGTCACTAATAACCAAAAGCCGTCCCAAGTTTCGTTTCCTAAACTATTGAGAAAAACAAAGAGTTCTGTATCGTATTCTAGCAGTTGCTCTAACATTAGTCTTCGTATCTAGCTACTTCTCTATCGTAAAATTCTGTGGCTAAACGAATATAGTTTTCGGTTTCAGTAGCCAATTCTTTTTCATCATGCTGGTCAAATTCTTCAAACCACTCTACTTCATCATTTTCTAGGTTAATAATAAATCTAGGAAACTCTGTATGTACAATAAAAATAGCATCTGGATAATCGGTATTATCGCCAAGTATAAATTTTGGTAATTCCATCTAATTAGTTTTGGTCTTGCAAAATTAAACGCTTTGTTAAATATTGAAACCTAATATACAATAAAATAGCTGCTGAGCTTAAACCTGCTAATAATCCAAGCCAAATACCTAGACTACCATAAGCATTGGACTTACCTAAATAATAGCTAATAGGAAAACCTATAAGCCAGTATGCAATGAAGGTAATTAATGTTGGTATGTATACATCTTGAAGTCCTCTAAGCGCACCCAAAACAATAACTTGCAGACTATCTGTAATTTGAAATACTGCAGCTGCTAATAATAATGTTGCAGCAATTTTTACAACCTCAGCTGTATCTAAAGCATCTGTTGGATTATCCAAGTCAACATAAAGTGTTGGTAACAGATCATGAAACATTACAAAAATCAGTGCAAAAACAACAGCAAAAATAAACCCAAGGAAAAATATAGATTCGGCAATACGTTTTAAAGCTTTAAAATCTTTAAGCCCTTTTTGATTACCAACGCGTATCATCGCAGCAACACTTAATCCCATAGCTACCATAAATGTCATTGAGGATAAATTAAGTGCTATTTGGTTTGCGGCTTGAGAGTTACGACCCAATGTACCACTTAGCCAAATCGCAGCTGTAAAAATACCAACTTCAAAAAACATTTGCATGGCACTTGGCAAACCTAAGTTGGTTAGTTTTTTTAAAGCCTGTTTTGTTAAAGTAAAGAATTTAATTCCTGTCACATAAAGTCTGGATTTCTCTCGTTTTGATAACAAAAACCACAAATAAAATAACATAATAAATCTAGAAACTAAAGTACCCACTGCTGCACCTACAATACCCATTTCTGGGAAACCAAACTTTCCAAATATCAATATATAATTGATAATAACATTTAAAATATTAGCAATTATTGTAGCATACATTGGGTATTTTGTTAAAGACAAACCGTCGCTAAACTGCTTAAATGCTTGAAAAACAATCAGTGGCACCAAAGAAAAAGCCACTAAATCTAAATATGGTAATGCTAAAACAACCACTTCTTCTGGCTGATCCATAATATACATCAAGGGTTTGGCTAAAAGTAAAAGGCCAAAAAGTAAAAGTGATAAAACAGTACATAAAAATAAGCCATGCTTAAAAGCAGATTTACCTTTATCAAAATTACCTTCTGCATCTGCTTCTGCAACTAATGGTGTAATTGCTGTTGAAAAACCAATACCAATAGACATAGCAATAAAAATAAAACTATTACCTAAAGATACTGCGGCTAACTCTGCTGCACCTAATTGTCCAACCATAACATTGTCTACAAAGCTAACAAAGGTATGTCCGAGCATACCTAAAATTACCGGATAGGCTAACTTTAAATTGTATGAAAACTCTTTGGTGTAGTTGCTAAAAACCATTGCGTAAAAGTAGCTGTTTGGTTTTACTTTGTTTTAAGAAAAATATTGAAATTTTAGAGCTCTGTATCTTGTCATTGTATTTATCAGTCTAAAAGCTAAAATGAATTAACTTGTATTTTAGCTTCATTAAATTCTACAACCATTTCATCAACAATTTCAGCCACAGGTTTTATATCATGGATAAGTCCAGCAATTTGTCCAATCTCAAGTTCACCATCTTCTAAATCACCTTCAAACATACCATGTTTGGCACGTGCGCGCCCTAACAATTCTTTGAGTTGCTCAGTAGTTGGTCCAGTTTTATATAATTCTTGTAGGTCGTTGTAAAATTTGTTTTTTATTAATCGTACAGGAGCTAGTTCTTTTAAAGTGAGTTGGGTATCACCTTCTTTGGCATCTACTACAACTTGTTTAAATGCTTGGTGTGCAGAAGATTCTTCACTCGCCACAAAACGACTACCAACTTGTACAGCATCTGCACCCAAAACCATAGTTGCTAGCATTGCCTTACCTGTGGCGATTCCGCCAGCAGCAATGAGAGGAATACTTAATTGCTCTTTTACCATTGGAATCAATGTCAAGGTTGTAGTCTCATCTCGACCATTGTGTCCACCTGCTTCAAAGCCTTCTGCAACAATAGCATCTACACCAGCAGCTTCAGCTTTTAACGCAAATTTGACACTACTTACCACATGCACAACAATAATGTCTCTGTCTTGTAACCACTTTGTCCATGTCTTTGGATTGCCAGCAGAAGTGAAAACGATTTTTACATCTTCTTCGACTATAATATCCATTATCTCTTCGATATTTGGATACAACATTGGCACATTGACACCAAATGGCTTATCTGTAGCTGCTTTGCATTTTTGTATATGCTCTCGCAATACATCTGGATACATAGATCCTGCGCCTATTAAACCCAAAATTCCTGAGTTACTTGCAGCAGAAGCTAGACGCCAACCGCTATTCCAAATCATTCCGGCTTGGATAATTGGGTATTTAATATTAAAAAGTGAGGTGATTTTATTTGTCATTAACTTTGAATATTTGATAGTGTAAAGTTAATGAAAAGATTTTTCGACAATTCAAGAATATCTGTCTATGAAATAACTCCAGAACCTATCAATTCATCATCGATATACCAAGCAACAAATTGGCCTTCTGTAATTGCTGAAGTTTGTTTTCAAATTCAACATAAAGTCCAGATTCAACTTTATATAGTGTTGCGTTTTCTAAAGCTTGACGGTAACGAATACGTGCTTTTACTGACATGTTTTCACCTTCAGATAACTGTAAATCTTCTCGCACCCAATGTAATTCGTCATTGTTTACAAATAATGTTGAACGGTATAATCCGCAATGTTTATTGCCTTGACCTGTGTAGATAATGTTTTGATTGACATCGGTATCAATAACAAAAAGTGGTTCTACAGTGCCACCAACTGCTAATCCTTTTCGTTGGCCTTTTGTAAAATAATGAGCACCTTGATGCTTACCTACTACCTTACCGTCTGAAACTGAATACTCAAATTTTTGAGCATAAAATGCTAACTCACTTTCTTTGGAATCAAAACGAGGACTAGATTTGTGGTAACCATCAAAAGAATTAGGAATTTCTACGATAACACCTTCTTTTGGTTTTAGCTGTTGTTGTAAAAACTCTGGTAGTCTAACCTTACCTATGAAACAAAGTCCTTGAGAGTCTTTCTTTTCGGCGGTAATTAAATCTTGAGCTTTTGCTATTTTTCTAACTTCTGGCTTAGTTAATTCTCCAATAGGAAATAATGCTTTAGCCAATTGTGTTTGTGATAATTGACACAAAAAATAGGACTGATCTTTATTTCCATCAACACCTGCTAACAGTTGATGAATCTGTTCTCCATTTTTCTCAATAATAGCTTTACGGCAATAATGTCCAGTAGCAACATAATCTGCTCCTAGTTCTAAAGCAATATCCATAAAGACATCGAATTTAATTTCGCGATTACATAATACATCAGGATTTGGAGTACGTCCATTTTCATATTCCTTAAACATATAATCTACAATACGTTCTTTGTATTGCAGACTTAAATCTACAGTTTGAAAAGGGATACCAAGCTTGTCAGCAACTAGCATAGCATCGTTACTGTCTTCTAACCACGGACATTCATCTGAAATCGTTACAGAATCGTCGTGCCAATTTTTCATAAATAGCCCAATAACATCATACCCCTGCTCTTTCAGTAGGTATGCAGCAACACTGGAGTCTACACCGCCAGAAAGTCCAACTATGACACGTTTTTTATTCATTTAATCTACTAGTTAAAAGCATGCAAATTTAAAAAATAAATGCCCATAATGGGCATTTTTTTGTATAGTATCTATAAATCTAAAGTATTGAGAAATACTATTGTTTTTTAAAAAGAACTTTGTCGTTATCGTGATCTACTTTTCTGGTCAGTATTCCGTTCTTAAAGTATTCCCAAACGCCAGTTTTAAGATTAGCCATAAAATTACCTGAAGCCTCTACACTCCCATTTAAATCGTAATAGGTAGTTTTACCGCTTAATTTATCGTCTTCGTAAACAGACTCCTGCAAAAGCTTGCTAGATTGTGAATAAATTTTGAGGAATCCATTTTTCATTCCTGATTTATACTCTGTAGATTCTGCTAAAACAGAATTTATAAAGAATACTTTGCGTTTACCTTCTAACGTTCCTTGAGCGTTGTAATACTCTTCAATCATGATTCTATCAGAGTTTTTGTGATAAAAAAGCCACTTACCAATAAAATTTTTACCATCCATTTTACCTTTACTGACTATACTACCGTTTGAAGCCATAAATAAAACTTCTGAGGTATTATCATTAGAATTAAAAACCTTAACCGCACTCAAAACACTCTTCTTACGCTTAAGTTTGTAGTACTTAAATGTATCTATTTCTTTTCCGTGATTAAATTTTCCTTCGTAACGCAATTGATAGCTATTTGGATAATTTTTACGCCATATACCTTGTCTTTCTCCATTTTCATCAAATCCATTAAACTCATTTTGAGCTGTAAGCGATGTTAAAATTATTGTAAAAATAATACTGAAAATAAGTTTTTGTTTAATCATTTTATAAATTTGTTGAACAATATGAACAAAAAATAGTCTTAAAACCCAAAAAAATGAAAAAAATATCAAATTACTTTAAATTACTACCAGTATTTTTATTGATTTTGATCTTAACTGCATGTAGTGATGATGACTACAACAATCCCCCAACTACAACTACAGTTGTAGATGTTGTTGATGGTGCCGGAAACGACGCAGGAATCATTGCTGTGGATGTGCAAACATCAAACGGAGTGATACACGTTGTAAATGCTGTTTTATTACCAGCATCTTAAATTCGGAAAATCGGGGCTGATTACCTCATTTTTATATTGATTGATTTAGTTAGTAGGAGCCTCCTTTTCAGGAGGCTTTTCTTTTGTAATATTTTCACAGCTGAAACAAAATAAAACCAAATGATTTAAACCGATAAAGAAATAAATCTAAAATAATTACACGAAACAAAATCAATTACAGTTACCACTTTTTTTTGGTGTAATATTTGCTACTGGATACATAATAGAAGAAAACAATGTTACCTTAATTAAAGACAACTAAAATCGGAGTTATAGCTGCAGTATTATTTTTTAGCGCTTCATGTTCCAAAAAAGATAATGAATAAAATTCTATGATAATATTGATAGAAAAGAAAGAATATTTTCTAAAAGAATTAGATAATAAAGTTATTCTTTCTTGGAAAAATAATATGGAGATTATTAATGATATTTAAAGTATTGAAGATTTACCTTCTGTATTATTATATAAAAATAAAGCCTTTTTAAAATATTAGTATGTAAGGCTATCCACGAAGACACTAAATAAATACGATTCTGAAATAAATGTGATAAATTCAAAAATCAATAGTGCTTAAATCGAATAAAAAAACCACAACAATCGGCTGTGGTTTTTTTATTTATAAACTATAAAATTACTTTTTCTTATTGCGTTGTTGCACTTGCTTTTGTTTTTCGGCTTGCTCCATCATATCAGCCATTTTTTTCTGAAAGCGATTTTGCTTTTTAGGCTTACTCTTACTTACTTGGATCTTAGCTAGTACTTTTTCTTCATCGATAATATAGTTTTTAATCACTAACATGATACCAATACTAATTAAGTTAGAGATGAAGTAATATAAACTCAATCCAGAAGCGTAGTTATTGAAGAATACCAACATTAATATTGGCGAGAAGTAAATCATATACTTCATCATTTTGCTCATATCTGGCATACCTTCTTGAGGTGGACCTTGCATAGCTGTTTGTTGACCTGTTGTCATTTTCATATAAAAGAAAATTGCAATAGCTGCTAATATTGGAAACAAACTTATATGGTCTCCATAAAATGGAATGCTAAATCCATTAGGAAAATCATAAATAGAATCAAAAGAACTTAAATCGTCAGCCCAAAGGAAACTTTTTTGACGTAAATCAAAAGCCGTTGGGAAGAACATAAATAAAGCATAAAACACTGGAATTTGCATTAAACCAGGTAAGCAACCACTAAGTGGACTTGCACCAGCTTTATTTTGTAATGCCATTGTTTCTTGCTGAGACTTTAGCTTATTGTCTTTATACTTAGCTCTTATAGCATCTAATTCTGGTTTTAGAATTTTCATTTTTGCTTGAGATAAGAACTGTTTGTACTGAACAAAAGATAATAAAATTTTAACTAAAATTGTCATTACAATAATGGCAATACCATAAGGTAAAAAGCCACTTAAAAATCCAAATAAAGGTATAAAAACAGCTTTATTAATCCAACCAAAAATACCCCAACCAAATGGGATACTCTCTTCTAAATTTTTATCATAAACTTTAAGAGTTTTAGCATCTGTAGGTCCAAAATAAAGTCCCATAGATTTATTAAAATCACCTCCTGTTAACGTCAAAGGAATTTTAGAGGCATAAAGTTTTGTAAAAACGGTATCTATCTCTTCGTCTTTGACTAAATCTATAGACGACATTTTTACTGACTTGAACGGCGAATCTGGAACAAGAATACTACTGAAGAAATGCTGTCTATATGATAACCAACTCACATCAGAGACCAACTCTTCATCATCATTCATTTGAGCTAGCTTATCAATCTTATCACCTTCATGTTGGTAGGTTAGTCGCGTATATCTATTCTCATAAGATATACTTTCATCATGACTAAATCCTTTTAATTTCCAGTCTAAATTAATCTCCTGAGAACTATTAACAACATTATCTAAGCCTTGAGATTTAATTGAAAAATCAATCATGTAATCGTTAGGTTTTAGATCATATCTATATTCTAAATAACGTGTCTCTGAAACTTTAAGCCTCATCGAAACTATTGTATTATCTCCACTTTTACTGACAGTAGGTTGAAAATATAAACTCTCAGTATTTAAAACACGATTATCTGTAGTTGAAAAATTAATGTTAAAGTTAGTATTGCCATCTTTAACCAAATAGATGGGCGCACCATCATTATCTACGAAAGCCTTAAGCCTAACTTCTGATAAATGTCCACCTTTATTATTAAACTTCAATGCTAAAAGTTCAGTTTCTATATCAGTTGTAGCGTCAGTCGCAGACGGTAATCTAGAAGCGTAAGCAAATGCTCCTAATTTATTCTGAATTACGATCTGTTGTAGTGAATCTGAAGCAGATACATTAGAATAATCCTCTGCTGTGGTTATCTTATTAGTTAATACTTGTTCTGCCTTTTTCGCTTTCTCTTCTGCCTCTACCTTTTCTGTTTCGGCTTGTTTTTGAGCTTCTAACTCTTCGGGTGTTGGCTGGTTTTGGTAGAAGTACCAAATCATAATTCCAAAGAGGAGTATAAATCCTATGACTGAGTTAATGTCAAATTTTTTTTCTTCCATATTTATTTTGCCGAAGTATCGGCCGTAAATTGATTAGTTATCTTTGATATCCCAAAAAGCTATCCAAAGTTATACTTATGCCAAACTGACACTATTGTTTTGTTTTGTAATCCAAAGCTGCTGATACAAATGATACGAAAAGTGGATGCGGATTGGCAACCGTACTTTTATACTCTGGGTGATATTGTACACCAACAAACCAATTGTGAGTTGAGATTTCGACAATTTCAACCAAACCAGTATCAGGATTTAAACCGGTAGCTTTAAGTCCTGCATCTTCGATTTGTGACTTATAATCGTTGTTAAACTCATAACGGTGTCTATGACGTTCTTTAATTTCGGTATGACCGTAAGATTCATAAGCTAAACTATCACTTTCAAGCTTACAATCCCATGAGCCCAAACGCATAGTACCACCTTTATTTATAACATCTTTCTGTGACTCCATTAAATCTATAACAGGATGCGATGTATTTTCATTCATCTCAGTAGAATTGGCATCTGTAAGTCCTAAAACATTTCTAGAATACTCAATAACTGCCATTTGCATCCCAAGACAAATTCCTAAAAAAGGAATATTTTTTTCTCTGACATAACGAACAGCATCAATCTTTCCTTCGATACCTCTTTCTCCAAAACCAGGAGCTACTAATACACCATTTAAATGTCCAAGTTTCTCTTCCACATCATTTGGTGATAAAAATTCTGAATGTATAGATTCTACGTTGACTTTCACTTCATTTTCAGCACCAGCGTGTATAAAAGCCTCTAAAATAGATTTGTAAGAATCTTGAAGCTCAACATACTTCCCAATTAATCCTATAGTAACTTCACTCTTGGGATTTTTATGGCGTTTTACAAAAGTGTTCCACTGACTTAAATCTGGTGAATTGCTTTTGAGTTTTAATTTCTTAAGTACAACTTTATCCAAACCTTCATCTAACATTAAATTCGGAACATCGTAAATCGTAGAAGCATCAATCGATTGTATAACAGCTTCTTCTTTTACATTACAAAAACGTGCTAATTTATTTTTAATACCATGACTTAACTCATGCTCAGTGCGACATACCAAAATATCGGCTTGTACACCACTTTCCATCAAGGTTTTAACACTGTGTTGTGTTGGTTTAGTTTTTAACTCTCCAGCAGCAGATAAATAGGGCACCAAAGTCAAATGAATAACACAAGTATTTCCTTCGCCTAAATCCCACTCTAATTGACGTACAGCCTCAACATATGGTAAAGACTCAATGTCACCAACAGTACCACCTATTTCAGTAATTACAATATCATAATCTCCAGAATTTCCTAAAATCTGAATGCGGTTTTTTATTTCATCTGTAATATGAGGAATGACCTGTACCGTTTTTCCTAGAAACTCACCACGACGTTCTTTATCGATAACACTCTGGTAAATACGACCTGTTGTAACGTTATTAGCTTGTGATGTTGGTACATTTAAAAAACGCTCGTAATGACCTAAATCCAAATCCGTTTCGGCACCATCGTCAGTTACGTAACATTCGCCATGCTCATATGGATTTAATGTACCTGGGTCAATATTAATGTATGGATCTAATTTTTGGATGGTTGTTCTGTAACCTTGAGCCTGAAGTAATTTGGCTAAGGATGCAGCTATAATGCCTTTTCCAAGAGAAGAAGTTACGCCGCCAGTTACAAAAATATACTTTGGATTGCTTGTCATGATACGCTTTTAAACGTGAGCAAATGTACAAAATAAAACTACTTATTTGTGAATTGTTTTAGGTTTGTTTGGAGTAATTAATAGTAATAAAAATGCTTGATATTTTAGCTTTTTAATCTAACTTCGTTTGATGTATGTTAAAATATCTGTATTGAGTTTTATATAAGTATTAAAACAATTTTATCAACTAAACATAAACGGATCTAAAAATCAATACTCTCTTCGAATAGTGTACATCAATTCTTCCAAACCATTAACCTTAATTTCATACATCTGTTGCATCATGTTGCCTAACTTTCCTTTTGGGAAACCTTTTTGTTTGAACCAGGTATAATAATATTCAGGGATATCGACCAAGTATTGATCTTTGTATTTACCAAAGGGCATTTTGTATTTAGCGAGTTCTATTAAAACTTGTATGTTTGGTTGCATTAAGAAAACGTTTAGACTAGCTAAGCGTGATATTTAGTTATTTATCTTTTTTATTTAGTTTTAAAAGCTTCGAGAATTCTGAGTTCTGCAACGATGTAATCGTCCCACTTTTTTTGTTGCACCTTATTTATAGAATGATTAGTTTCCTCATCGTATAAATTTTGCATTTTTGATGATGCCTTGCTTATAGCTTTATACAAACTGTTAAGCTGATTTTTAATTTTTGGCGAAGCTCTAAGTTTACTTATTTGTTGTCTAAACTTACGCGCAAATAATTCTGTAATATCAAAATGTATTTGCTCATGTCTGAGGATATGTGGATTGGCATCTTCGACTTTATACCAAGATTCTGTTGGGTAAAATACACACTCCACATTTGTGTTAAAATCTGTAATTTTGTTTCCTGTTTTACCAATTGAAAACCCAAAAGAAACACCTGAAGCCGTCAATGCTGCAGCGTTAGTATTAACCTTTGGTTTACCCCTAAAATCTTTCCAAGCTAAAGGTCTATCTTCTTTCCATGATAATGTCTTAAGATTTTGATTTTGACCAAAACTAAAAGAAAAAATTAAAAAGAAGACTAAAAAAAAATTCATCAAAAGCAGAGATTTAATTTTCAATATAACGCAATAGAAAACTTCTTATTACACAAATTAGACCAAAGTGTTGTTATTCCTTGACTTCGATAACTTTAAGATTATCATACTTTACAATGTATATTGCTTCGTTGACATAACCTCCAAAAGTTTTTTTATTATAGCGAAACTTATTCTCAATGTATTCCGTTTCAAGATTCTCTTCTAAGCTGTCAAAACCATCTTCATTTGCAGATAAACGCAATAAAATATCTAATGTCAAGTCAAAGCCACGAGTAGCATACTTACTCGGCGAAACACCATATTTTCGTTTATACTCATTGACAAATCCTATTTTTTTATCAGTATCATACTTTTTATTAATTGTTGCGTAGTGAAATTGTAAATTAGATAAATGGTAGTTATTATCTGGATCATTACTCTCAAAAGCAATACTCTTATTGGTTGTTGTCAATATAATTTGAATATCTTCTGTAGATAAACCATTGAGTAAACTAATAATACTTGATCCAAAAGACACATCGTCTGTCTCTAAAAAAACTATATTTTTTCCTTCTTTAAAAAGCTCTTCAAACGTCACAGGATATATGAAGTAAGCATCCTTACCTTTATTTTTCCCTTCTTTTGTTAACTCAGAATATAACTGCTTCGCATTAGGAAACTCTTTTTTTAGATTATTGCTTTCTGCTCTATGCTTTTGATCTGAAATAATGTATACCTGATTTATAGTCGAATCTTGCTTGACATAATTAATCATTTTTTGAGACAATATCTTTTTGTTAGGAATAGTTTGATAAATATTCCGTGATACTTTTGAAGGTAAAGTCAATGGCGCAAAAACAGGAACAGCATCGTCTTTAACTTCAGATGCAAAACGGTCAAAATTCTTAATCATCATTGGTCCAATAACCACATCATAATTAGAAAAATCTTCTCTACCAGCTATACTAGCTACTTCTGATGTTCGATTTTGTGTATCAAATACTTTAAGGTTTGTACTTATACCTAAAGATTTAGCAGAATCTAATGCCATTAAAATGCCTGAATGAAAATCCAAAGCTGTACTCAAAACTCTATCAGATTTCATCATAGCCTTTGCTTCAGCTACAGAGTCTAAATCTATTTTATGTAACTTGAAAGGTAATAAAACAGCTAATCGCTTGGTAGATGTATTTACAATGTTATCTCTTAGGTCTGTTGTAATTGGGTCTTTATCAATATCTGAAGAAGCAATCTCAACATCTTTTGGTAACTTCAAAACCATACCATTCTTTAAACCCGATTCAACAAGTCCTGGATTAAGATTTTCTATCTCTTTTTGAGATAAACCTAATTTTACTTTAAGCCTATAAAAACCTTCTTTGGGTAGAACCTCATAATAATTAAATTCTTCGGTAGCTGCTTTTTCTTCGTTATTAGCAATATTTGGTACATTTAGCACATCTCCTGGCTGAAGAACTTCTTTAATATTTGGATTTAAATCTTCCAATTCTTGAACTGTAATACCAAATTTATAAGCAATACGCCATTTCCCTTCTTTTGGCCTAACCGCATATTTTTTTATGGTATTAGACAATGTTTGTTTTGAAATAACAGTTTTGAAACGTGGTATTCTAATTTTGTCGCCTCTTCTTAAGTTCTCAGAATACAATCTTGGATTTGCCTTTTTTATTTCAGCTTCGTTAACATTATATTTTTTGGATAAACCGAAAAGCGTTTCTTTTCGTTTTACTTTATGTTTTTTATAATCAATCACTTCTTTTGAGGAAGATTCGATTGCTACGTTCTTAACCTTAGAGTTAGGAATAATAAGAATTGTATTTACTGCGAAGTTATTTTTAGCATCAGGATTTAGAGCTAAAATATCAAACGGTGTAACTAAGTATTGTTTTGCAATACTCTCGATAGTTTCATCAGGTTTTACTTTATGTGTTTTATAATTTTGAGCATTAAGATGTATGCTAAAAACAATTATTATAACAGATAAAATACTTTTCATTAGTCTTATTTTAATCACTTATTATTTTAGAAACAATAGACTAAATAAAGTCACTATTATTCCCATTCTATAGTAGCAGGTGGTTTTGAGCTTATATCATAGACTACTCTATTAACGCCTTTTACTTTATTAATTATTTCGTTCGAAGTTTTTTGTAAAAACTCGTAGGGTAAATTTACCCAATCCGCAGTCATACCATCTGTACTTTCTACTGCTCTTAGTGCTACACATTTTTCGTAGGTTCTTTCATCTCCCATAACACCAACACTATTTACTGGCAACAACATTGCTCCTGCTTGCCAAACTTTGTCATACAAATTCCAAGAACGTAGGTTATTTATAAATATAGCATCTACTTCTTGTAATATACGAACTTTCTCTGGCGTTAGATCTCCAAGAATGCGAATTGCCAATCCAGGTCCAGGAAAAGGATGACGTCCTAATAATTGACTATCCATATTCATAGAAGCACCAACTCGTCTGACCTCATCTTTAAATAAAGCTTTTAATGGCTCTACTACTTTTAGCTTCATAAAATCTGGTAAACCACCAACATTATGATGACTTTTTATAGTAGCGCTTGGACCACCAGTTGCCGACACACTCTCTATGACATCTGGATAAATTGTGCCTTGCGCTAGCCATTTGACATCCTGAATTAAATGGGCTTCATCATCAAAAACATTGATAAACATAGCGCCTATAGTCTTTCGCTTTTCCTCTGGGTCACTCTTACCAGCTAAGGCATCCAAAAAGCGTGCCGAAGCATCAACACCTTTGACGTTAAGTCCCATACCTTCGTATTGATGTAACACATCTTCGAATTCATTTTTACGTAACAAACCATTATTTACAAATATGCAATAAAGGTTTTCTCCAATAGCTTTATGTAATAACATTGCTGCAACAGAAGAGTCAACACCACCTGATAAACCAAGGACAACTTTATCCTTTCCTAATTGTGCTTTTAAGGCATCTACCGTTTCTTCAACAAAAGCATTTGGTGTCCAATCTTGTTCAACTTGAGCAATCTTAACTAAGAAATTTTGTAATAATTGATGTCCATCTGTTGTGTGGTAAACTTCTGGATGAAATTGAATTGCATATGTATCTTCGCCTTCAATTTTAAAGGCTGCATTTTCTACATCTTCTGTGCTTGCTAATAAAACACCACCTGTTGGTAGTTTTTTAATCGTATCGCTATGGCTCATCCAAACTTGACTGCCTTCATGGATGTTTTCAAAGAAATCTTCGGCTTCTTTTACAAAACCTAAATTAGCACGACCATACTCTCTAGTATTAGACTCTGCAACTTGACCACCAGAAAAATGAGCCAAATATTGTGCACCATAACAAACGGCAAGCATTGGCTTTTTTCCGCGAATATTTGATAAATCTGGATGAAGTACATCTTCTCCTCTTACCGAGTTTGGACTACCAGATAATACCACAGCTTTAAAACTGTCTGAATCTGAAGGAATTTTGTTATATGGATGAATTTCGCAATAGATATTTAACTCTCTAACGCGACGCGCAATAAGCTGTGTGTATTGCGACCCGAAATCTAAAATTAGGACTTTGTTATGTTGCATGCACAAAAATAGAAATGATTTAGGAATTACTATTTAAGATTACTGATTTTTTGAAGAACTTTTAACCTGTTTATTAACAGTAAATTTAAATAGTGATAATCGTAAAATTACCTTTTAACGGGTCCAATGAATTTGTTAATTCGGGAATCAAAGCTTCACCAAACTCTAAATACAATTCAGAAAAATTTGTGGTTCTCTCCTGCAGACTGTTATTTGGAAATAATTGCTCTTGTAATTCTGTAGCACGTGCGATTTGGTCTGCAAGTTTTTTCTTTTGTGCTTTTAGCAGTCTTTTTTCAAGATGCTTTAAGCCTTTTATCTGCTTTTTCTCTTGAGCTTCAACAGCTCCTAAAAATGATTTGTCAGTTTTATTAGCTAGCTCATTTAAAGCTGAAAATTGTTGTTGTAAATACTCTAGCTGTTCGGAAAAGTCAATATCTATATTTGATATTTTTCTAACACGTTTATTGATGTAACTATTGCGTTTCAAAAACAAATCAGTATTAGAAATACTCAAATTTTCTTGTTTATTAGACTGTTTCTCAGTTTTTATAAGAACAGAATTACGCAATAATAATATCGGAAACGTTACGTTTTGTGCTTCAAAATTAGATTTAAGTTGAAACCAATAAGCCATCTCTCCTCCACCACCAATATAACAAAGATTTGGCAAAATCACTTCTTGATATAAAGGACGCAAAATTACATTTGAAGAAAAGCATTCAGGTTTCTCATCTAGATGTTTCAAAAGCTCATTTTTAGTCCATGAAATAGCGGTATTATTTACTTTAAAAAAACCATCTTCAAACAAAATACGTTCCCTTAGGTTTTCACCTAAGTAAAACAAATTAATCGCTCTAGGATTGACTTGAATATTTAATCCTAAAGCTTCAATTTTATTATTAGTTTCTTTAACTGTTGTGTAACTAGTTAGCTCTAATAACTCTTTTTGCATTTGCGGAATAAATAAACGCTTTAACTCTCTATCATCGGCATCTATTATCACTAAACCGTATTCTGAAAATAACGCATTAGCCAGATATCGAGTAGCATCTGACAAATTATTATGATTGATATAAGCTTCTTTAAACCAGCGAATTAGTTGTTTTGCATTACGTCCTTCACCAAATTCTGCAGAAATAATATTTAAAATATCTTTTAAGCCTTCGGTATCAAAACGTCCAACTGCACCACCATCTTCTCTATTCCATTGAATTTTTTTGCCTCTAAAATTAAAATAATTGATTTCATCAAAATCATGATCTTCAGACGCCATCCAATACACCGGCACAAAATTATAATCAGGATATTCTGTCTTCAAAGCTTTTGTTAAGTTTATTGTTGAAATAATCTTATGCAAAAAATATAATGGTCCAGTAAAAAGGTTGAGTTGGTGACCTGTTGTAATTGTGAATGTATTTTCAGATCTAATACTTTCAATATTCTGAAGCGTAAGCTCAGAAGTTTCAATATGTTGGTATTGCTGTTCTAATTGATTAGTGAGAACTTCTCTAACTGATTTATCATAAGAAGATGTCTTCTCTTCAATCTGATATTTAAAGTTTTCTAGCTTTGGAAAACGATTATAAAACACCTTTAACTCTGGACTTTCATCTAAGTAGTCACAGATAAAGGAAGAAAAATAACTGGTGTCTCTAAAAGAAATACAATCGGTTGGCATGCGCAATCTTTAATTTGGGTATAAATATACATCAAGTGAAAATGGCATTTGCTAATTTTTAGTTAATATGGCATTGGAAGTCTATATTCTAAAACTCAGTCTTTATTTTTACTAGATTTGAAGCTAAAATAAACTGACCATGCAAAGACTTTTATTATCAGTAACTTTTATTCTAGGAATTTCCATCTCCTTATATTCTCAAAATATACCGTCACCAAACGATTTCTTGGGTTATGATATTGGGACTCAATTTAGCAGACATAGCCAAGTCGTTGATTATTTCGAAGCTGTTGCTAAAGCGCTTCCAAACCAAGTTAAGATGGAAAAATACGGTCAAACCTATGAACGTCGTCCATTATACATAACCTACATTTCTAGTGAAGAAAACATTAGAAATTTAAATGCTATTAGAGAAAACAACTTAAAAAATGCTGGGCTAAGAAATGGCGCATCTGATAATCCAGAAGTTGCAGTTGTTTGGTTGAGTTATAATGTTCATGGAAATGAGGCCTCAAGCACAGAAGCGTCAATGCTTACATTATATAAACTCCTTACTGAAAAACAAGATTGGTTAAAAAATACGGTAGTCATTATTGACCCTTGTGTAAACCCTGACGGTCGTGATCGCTATGTTAATTGGTTTAACGAAACAGCAAGTCAACCTTATGATATCGACCAGCAAGCCAGCGAACACAATGAACCTTGGCCTGGCGGAAGGCCTAACCATTACCTATTTGATCTTAACCGCGATTGGGCTTGGGGAAGTCAGACAGAATCAGCATCGCGACTAAAAGTATATAACAAATGGATGCCACATATACATGTAGATTTTCATGAGCAAGGTATTAATGAACCTTATTATTTTGCGCCTGCGGCAGAGCCCTTTCATGAAATTATTTCAGACTTTCAACGAGATTTCCAGACTGAAATAGGAAAAAATCACGCCAAATATTTTGATGCAGAAGGTTGGTTGTTTTTTACCAGAGAACGTTTTGATTTGTTCTATCCAAGTTACGGAGATACGTATCCGACTTATATGGGAGCCATAGGCATGACTTATGAGCAAGGTGGTCATGGTAGAGCTGGATTAGGAATTTTGAATGACGAAGGCCATGTATTAACATTGGTAGAACGTTTGACACATCATACAACTTCTGGACTATCGACTGTTGAAATGGCTTCGAAAAATGCAAAGCGTTTGAATACTGAATTTTCAAAATTCTTTGATAATTCAGGTTTGAAATATAAAAGCTACGCATTAAGTGGTAACCCTGATAATATAGGAAGCTTAACAAATCTTTTACTAAAACATCATATTCAATATGAAAAAGTAACCACAAACAAAGCGAGCGGATATAACTATACGACAGGACAACAAGGCAATATAAACTTAGACGAAAATTCTATTGTAGTACATACAGACCAACCAAAAGGAAAAATGGTTAAGGTTTTATTTGAGCCTAATGCCAAATTAACTGACTCTTTAACTTACGATATTACAGCTTGGAGCATGCCTTATGCCTTCGGTCTAGATGCCGTTGCTAGTACTTCAAAAATACCAAGTAAACCTGTAAAGCTTATAAAAAACAGAAAACCTTACCAACCTTTGTCTGACGCTTACGGCTATGTTAGCGATTGGAATTCTATGAAAGATGCTAAATTCTTGGCTTCGGTTTTAAAAGCAGATTTTAGAGTTCGCTTCACTGAAAAACCTTTTACATCTAACGGAAAAGATTTTAAAAGAGGTGCATTGATCATTACAAAAGGTGATAATTTAAAATTAAAAAACATGCGCTCTACTTTGGATACTATTGCTAAAGCACATGATAAAAAACTAGAGACTATAAATTCAGGGTTTTCGGAGAACAAGCCAGATATCGGCTCACCAGACATTAAACTCATAAACAAACAAAAAATTGCTATGTTATCAGGTAAAGGCACATCATCTCTAAACTATGGTGCAATATGGCATTTCTTTGAGCAACAACTAAAATATCCTGTAACTTCTCTCAATACAGAAAATCTTAGCAGAACAAACCTTGATAAATACAATATTTTGATTATGCCAAGTGGAGATTATGGTAGTTTGCTTAATGAGGATACGATGAACACCTTAAAAGATTGGGTTCGTTCTGGTGGAAAAGTGATTGCCATCGATGCTGCATTAAGAAGTTTTGCAGGAAAAGATGACTTTAGTCTAAAGTATAAAAAGACTAAAAATACGGAAGAAACAGAAAACCTTACTGCTTATGGTGACCGCGAGCGAGAAAATGCTAATAACCTAATCACAGGTGCTATCTTTAAAAGTAAAATTGACGCTACGCACCCTATGGCTTTTGGTTACGGAGATGACTATTTTACATTAAAGATTGGTAGCTCAACCTACGATATTCTTAACAGAGGATACAATGTAGGATATATTACAGAAACTAATGTATTTTCTGGATTTGCTGGGCAAAACGCACTAAAAAACTTAGAAAAAAATTTAGTGTTCGGAGAAGAAAGAATGGGTAACGGAAGTTTTATCTATATGGTCGATAATCCTCTATTTAGAAGCTTTTGGGAAAACGGAAAATTATTTTTAGTCAACTCCATTTTCTTCGTTAACAATAATGCCTTCGAATTATAAAAATCTATTTGCTATAAAAAATCACTCGCAACTATCATTCTGACGTCTGACAATAGAGAGGAACTGAAAAAATAAACACTAAGCACAACAACACGTATAAAATTTATTGTTCGCTTATCGACTACTTACAAAAGCCCTCGCGGACTTTCTTTGTCTGTAATTATTTACTAAATTAGTTTTTTAAACGTGCAACAAACCATACACAAATACGTTGGCAATAATTGAAAATTAACATATGATAGAACCAAAAAAATATAAGAAAGAAGAAGAAAGAATACAAGATTTAGAGTCCTATTCTATACTCGATACCCTTCCAGAATCTGACTATGACAATTTAACTACAATTGCTGCTGAAATATGTGATACTGAAATCTCATTAATTAGTTTAGTAGACAATAACCGTCAATGGTTTAAATCTAGCTATGGTTTAAATGTTAAAGAAACACCAAGAAAATATGCCTTTTGCGCTCATGCAATAAA
>CAJQQC010000159.1 GCA_905480385.1 uncultured Winogradskyella sp. | reverse complement strand
TTGATTACTTTTTCGGTACGTACTTCGTAAACCAAAGCATCTATCATACGTTTCATGCTTTTTATAAAAGCGGAAGCCGAATATTTGCCTTTTTCAATGTCCTTCAGCTGTTTTTCCCATGAACCTGTAAGTTCTGCAGATTTTAGCAGTTCATTTTGTATCGTATCAATCAGCTGAATACCCGTAATTGTTGCTACAATTTGCTTTTTATTACGTTTAATATATTTTCTTCGGAACAAGGTCTCAATAATATTAGCTCGAGTTGATGGACGTCCAATACCATTTTCTTTCATTATATCACGCAACTCATCATCATCGACTTGTTTCCCTGCAGTTTCCATAGCGCGTAGAAGTGAGGCTTCCGTAAACTGATTAGGTGGTTTGGTCTGTTTCTCTAGAAATGATAGTTTATGAGGTCCTTTTTCACCTTGCTCGAAAGTGGGTAAAAGTTTGTCTTTCTTATTCTCTGAATTAACAGATTCAAAGATCACACGCCAACCTTTAGAAATTATTTCTTTTCCTGTGGTTCTAAAATTAACTTCTGCTGCTTTACCAATAACCACCGTATTTGAGACTTTGCAATCCTCATAAAAGATAGCAATAAAACGTTTTACAATCGCATCATAGACTCGTTGGTCATTATATTGCATGTTGATCTGTATTCCGGTCGGAATGATAGCATGGTGATCCGTTACTTTCTTATCATTAAAAACTTTTGCAGATTTCTTTATTTTGTTATTGAATAGAGGAGACGTCAAAGTCGAGAAATTGGTGAGCTTGCTTAAAATATCTTTAACTTTTGGATACACATCGTTTGGTAAAAAAGTGGTGTCTACTCTAGGATATGAAATGGCTTTTTGCTCGTATAAACGTTGCGCAGTTTTTAATGTCTCGTCCGCAGACATACCAAATTTGGTGTTGCAATAGACTTGTAATCCTGTTAAATCAAATAGCTTAGGCGCGTATTCGGTTCCTTTTTTCTTGTTTATAGACACAATTTCAAACTGATCTTCCTTTACTTTATTTGCTAGTATTTCTCCATCTTCTTGTTTTAAAAAGCGTCCTTCTTCATAACTAAAAAAAGTATCACGGTAAGTTGTTTGTAATTCCCAATAGGGTTGTGGCATAAAATTTTCAATCTCCTTAAAACGTTTTACAAGCATTGCTAATGTTGGTGTTTGCACACGACCAACAGATAAGACTTGCTTGTAGCCACCATGTTTTACTGTATACAATCGTGTGGCATTTATTCCTAGTAGCCAATCGCCAATAGAGCGCGAAAATCCTGCGTAATATAAGTTATCATAATCTTCAGAAGGCTTTAGATTATTAAACCCTTCTTTTATAGCTTCAGTAGTTAACGATGAAATCCAAAGACGTTGGACTTTTCCCTTATAATTAGCTTCATTTAATACCCAACGCTGAATCAATTCTCCTTCCTGTCCAGCATCACCACAGTTAATCACCACTTCGGCTTTATCAAATAGACTTTTTACAATGTTGAATTGTTTTTTAATTCCGTCTTTATCAGAAACTTTAACTTCAAATTTATCAGGAAGCATTGGTAGATTATTCAAATCCCAACTTTTCCAGTAAGGCTTGTAATCTGCCGGCTCTTTAAGTGTACACAAATGTCCATAGGTATAGGTAACCGCATAACCATTACCTTCGAAATAGCCATCTCGTTTGATATTTGCACCAAGAACAGCGGCAATTTCGCGAGCAACACTAGGTTTTTCAGCTATACAAACTTTCATGTATTAATATTGAGTTTAAAACATCCAAAATAAAGAAATTTAAAGATTTTTGACATGAAATATTTAGTAATTTTGCTCTCCCAAACTAGTCTTGTTTTATGTCTCAAAATAATACCGCAATTCAACAAAAGAAAACTGATAAAGAGCTTTACGACTATCAGCAAGGTGCCATCCAGCAAATCTTTGATAAGTTCGATAACGCACCTGAGGATTATCACTTGTTATACCAATTGCCAACTGGTGGTGGTAAAACCGTCATCTTTTCTGAAATGGTCCGTCAATACTTAAAAAACCATAATAAAAAGGTTTTGGTGATGACGCATAGAATTGAGTTGTGTTCGCAGACTTCAAAAATGTTGACCAGTTTTGGGGTGACCAATAAGGTCGTTGATAGTAAAGCTAACCTTGATGACCAGGCGGATTACAGTTGTTTTGTGGCCATGGTAGAAACCCTGAATAATCGACTGAATGACAATGTGTTAGATATATCTGATGTTGGCTTGGTAATTATCGATGAGGCGCATTACAATTCCTTTACAAAACTATTTAAGTTCTTCGAAAAGTCCTTTATTCTTGGCGTAACAGCAACGCCATTAAGCTCTAATAAAGAGCTGCCTATGAAGGATAATTATAACGAGTTGATTACTGGCGAAACTATTGAAAACCTCATAGAAAACGAGTTTTTGGCACGACCAGAAGTGTTTCAGTACGATATGGGTTTGACCTCATTAGAAGTCGGTTCTAACGGTGATTATACCGTAAAGTCTTCTGAGGATTTATACTCAAGTCCAGCGATGTTACAAAAGCTGATAGATGCCTATAAAAAACATGGGCTAGGGAAGAAGACCCTTATTTTTAATAATGGTATAAACACCAGTATTAATGTGTATTATGCCTTCAGAGAAGCTGGCATCCAAATCATGCACTTGGACAATACAGCGACCAAGAAGCAACGAAAGCAAATTTTGGATTGGTTTCATGAAACACCAAATGCCATATTAACCTCTGTAAGTATCTTAACCACAGGCTTTGATGAGCCAACGATAGACACGATTATACTGAATAGAGCTACCAAATCCTTGACCTTATATTACCAAATGATAGGTCGTGGGTCTCGTATTTTGAATAACAAATCCAAGTTTACCGTTGTAGATTTAGGAAATAACGCCTACAGATTTGGACCTTGGGGCGCAGATTTGGACTGGCAATTGATTTTTAAATCGCCAAATTGGTATGCGGACCGTATTGTTAGTGACGACAAGATTGAAGCCAATTTTAAACACGATTTACACGAAGATATCAAAGATGAATTCTCAAAGTCTGAAAATACGTATTTTGATATTCGAGTAACTTATAAAGATGCCGTTGCTAATGGTGAAAGCTCAAAAGTAGTATTAGAGCGTTCTTTAGAACAGCATGCTAAGATATGTATAAAAAATAGCGAAGACGTTTACGATGCCATAGCTTTAGCCAAATTGCTTAAAGACGATATTAACCAACGTATCGAAGTCTATGCGGAGTGTATTAGTAAAAGTACATATAATTTTCTGAAATGGCTTAAGGACGATTACCAGAAGAAACTAAACTCGTATATACGTGCTAATTTTAATAAAGTCTTTGAAGATATTCACGGCTATCCACCAGAAGACTAAGACGCTTGTCTTTGGTCATTTATCGTAAGTTTTATTTGTAATAGTTGAGAAACATAAGCAGATAGCTCAATTTTAAGAAAATGGCTGTCTTTTCTACTGAAATCCTCAATGTGATGTTTGTATATAGATTCTAAACCATCTTTGATAGATATAAAGAAACTATCGTCGTTAGCATCTAAAAACGATTGAGCTTTTAAAATTACTTTCGATAAGTAACCAATATGACAAACTATTGATTTGCGTGAATAATGCTAAATTTTTATCCATAATACATAAGTTTTTATAAATCGTGGGCACATACAATTTAGAAACAGATGCTTTTATTTTTAGCATATTATAGCTGAGATAATTAATTTTTCGCTAAGCGTTAATAAATGGATGATATTATCGATAATAACTAAGGTATCGAAACAGAGGATATACTATATATAGTTAAACATTTTATTTTACATAATATAAATTATAGTACAAATATATGAATATTGAGAATTCCGTTTAACTATAGCTATTTACAGATAAAACCAGTTGTAAATAGCAGAATCGCCTATCAGGCGATTCTGCTTTCATAAAATATATGTGTTATAAAAATCTACTTAAATTTTCTTGCAATTAAAGTACTGTTTGAATTAAAACATGAACCTAGAAAGGATTCACCACCTAAGTTTGAATTAAAACTCATTACATATGGTTGATAACCATCTTTAGTTGATGTCCAATAAAAGATTGTTTCATCAAAATCTCCTAAACCCTGAGCGTGTAAAATTAAAAATGCTAATAAAATAAATACTGATTTTTTCATAATGTTATAGTGTTTTTATATAAAACATCTTAAGATCAGAAATTCCTACCTCAAAATTAAAAATAATTATAAAAACACCTTTTTTTCGCATTGTACATATCTCCTAGATCAGTTATATAAAAGTGTAAATATTAACCTTCACGTCTTAGCACTTCTAATGGCGAACTCCGCAGTACCGTTTGCACATTGCTTAAACCAATGCCTAAAATTAAAGCGGTAATTCCTGGTAGAAATACTAAAAATGGAATTAATGATGGTGTGAAGGGTTCTTGGAAAACCAATACAGCTAAACAAAAACTACTGATAAGCGCCAGTACAATACCAACCAAACTGCCTAATAGTCCTAAAAAAAGATACTCTAAGGCTGTGATTTTTAAAATCTGCTTATTCTTGGCACCTAGTGTTCTTAACAATACACTTTCTTTAATACGTTGGTATTTGCTGGTTCGTACAGAACCAATCAATACAATAATACCGGTGATGATACTAAAAAAGGCCATGAAGTTAATAATCCAAGAGACCTTATCTAAAATATCCTCGACAATGGTATAGACTTGTCGTAAATCTACAATCGTCACATTTGGGAATTGTTTGACCAGTTGACTTTGTATTGCTGCAGAAGTTTTTTCGTCAGGTACGGTTGTAGAAATGACATTAGACTGTGGTGCTTTTTCTAAAACACCTGCTGGAAATACAATTGTAAAATTGGGTGATAATTGGCTCCAATCTACTTTACGTATACTACCAATAGTGGTTTCCATCAATACACCTTGTACATTAAACACAATGGTATCGCCAAGTGCAACTTTAGCATCGGATGCCAAATTATCAGAGATAGAAATTACTATCGGGTCGCCTTCTTTTAAACTCGGTATCCACTCGCCTTCTAGTAATTCTTCAGAAGAGGTTAATGCGTTTCTGTAGGTCGTTCTAAACTCATGATTCAAAATCCAACCACGGACGCGTCTTGTGGTGTCTTGACGTAAATCATTAACCAATCGGTCTTTGATTTTGTGCATGCGCATTGTCACCAAAGGAATGTTATCGACTATTGGAAGACCATTGGCTATAATTTTTTGTTGGAATGCTTCACGTTGTTCCGACTGCACATCGAGAATAATCATATTGGCATTTTGTTCACTTTGCTCAATCTTTGTTTTGGCGAGTAATATGTCTTTTGAAAAATATAAAGTACTTATCAAAAATGTGCCTAAGCCAATAGCAACAACCAAAACAACAGTTTGGTTATTTGGTCTAAATAGATTTAATAAACTTTGGCGTGAGATATAACCCCAACGTTTTGGGAAGTATTTTCGGATTACTCTAATAAATACCAATGCAATACCTGCTAAAACACTAAAAGTAATGACAGTACCAAATACAAAACCTAAAGCATAGCCAATATCATTAAGCAACCAATATGAGAACCCTAGTAGGAAAATTATAATGACAAAAAAGACAGTTAGTCTTACTTTTGAGGGTTCTTGAACTCCTTTTTCGTCCACACGCAATACTTCTAAAGGTGATACATACCATGTTCTTAATAACGGCAGTAATGCAAACAATACAGACATAAACAGTCCAAGCCCAATACCTATAATTACAGGCTGAAAGGAAATGCCAATTTCTACCGTAAAGGGCAAAAAATCTTTAAGGAAATATGGAAATAATTCTTGCAAGCCTATACCAATAAATGACCCAATTAATCCGCCAATCACACCGATACCAGATATTTGAATCAGATATATCAAAAAACTAGACAATCGTGATGTGCCCATGCATTTTAAAACGGCAATGGCACTTAATTTTTCTTTGATATAAATATGCACTGAACTAGCAATACCAATACAACCTAATAATAAGGCTATAAATGCCGCTAGATTAAGGAATTTACTGACATTATCATAGCGTCTTCCTAGTCGTCTGCTGGTGCTTGTATGTGTATCTAAATCGGCATTTTCTTTATCTAGAAGTGGTTCGATTTTATTTTCAAAACGTCTTAAATTCAACGTGTCCGAAGCTTTATAGAAAAATTGGTATTCCTTACGACTTCCAAATTGTAAGAGCTCAGTTTGTTCAATCAATCTATTTGGAATAACAATAGTTGGTGCTACAGATGTTGAAATTGCCGTACTACCAGGAATGGATTTTAAAGCTCCAGAAATAGGCAATGTCAGTTTACCAACCTTAATAGAATCTCCTGGTTGTATGTCAAATTGAAGCATCAAGGTGGCATCGACCAGAGCTTCACCGGATTGTTGATATGTACCTTCTGCAGAAACAGGCTGCGTATCCATAGTGCCATAAAATGGGAAATCGCCTTCTATACCTCTAACTTTGACCAGTTTTGTACCGCCATTCTTGGGAAAAGCAATCATAGATACAAAATTGACTTCTGAAGCATCTGGACCTAAAGAATCGATAATAAACTGTGCACGTTCATTGGGTATCTGTCGGCTATCGATAATATAATCGGCACCCATTAAGGCTTTTGATTGTAGCTTAGTATTATCCTTAAGGTTATTACTAAAAAGCTGAATAGAAACCACAGCCGCAATACCTAAAACTATCGAAGCCATAAACAACAATAAGCGTACACGACTTGCTTTGGCATCACGCCAAGCCATTTTAATTAGCCAATTTATATTTTGAGTCATAATTATTGCCTGTAGGATTAAAGCACTACTTCAGTACGTTCGTTGGTTAAAACCTGTCCGCCTTTAAGTCTTAATATTTGCTGTGTGCGGTTGGCTAATTCTAAATCATGTGTTATGATAACTAAGGTTGTACCAGCTTCTTTATTCAAATCAAACAAAAGCTGAATGACTTTTTCACCAGTTTCTTCATCTAAATTTCCAGTAGGTTCATCTGCAAATAAAATAGACGGCGCATTGGCAAAAGCACGAGCTAACGCGACACGTTGTTGCTCGCCGCCAGAAAGTTGTGATGGATAATGGTGCATGCGTTTTGCCAAGCCGACTTTATCTAATAGGTTTTTACTTTTTTCTAAAGCTTTGTTATCACCTTGTAATTCCAATGGCACACTGACATTCTCTAGAGCTGTTAATGTTGGGAGTAACTGAAAATTCTGAAAAATAAAACCCACTTCCCTATTCCGCAATTGCGCACGTTGGTCTTCGTTAAGGTTATTTATATTTTCGTTGCATAACTCAATCGTACCAGCATTGGGTTGGTCTAAACCAGCACAAAGGCCTAGTAAGGTTGTTTTTCCGCTACCAGAAGGTCCAACGATAGAAAAGGTTTGTCCTTTTTCTACATCGAACGAAATGTCTTGCAATACCGTTAATTGTTTGTTACCACTAGTATATGTCTTTTCAAGATCACTAATCTTTAATATCTTTGGCATATTAATTTATTATTTAATGACGGTTATGTCCAAGGCTCAAAATACTCAATTGCATTTAATTTATCCAATCGTAAAGACCTCTAAACTCTTAAAGTTTTGTTATTTTATGATGTGGATTTTATTCGTTGCTTGTGCTAAAAAATCTTCAGAAAAAATACCTGTTGAAAATCAAAACGAGTCAGCAACAGAACAAACAGAAACAAAAATAACGACTATGACAGATACTAAAACCATATTATGTTTTGGTGACAGTATTACTGCCGGCTATGGGCTCGATGATAGTAACGATGCTTATCCTGCGGTTTTACAGCAAAAAATTGATGCGTTAGGTTTAGATTATACGGTTATTAATTCTGGTCTTAGTGGCGAAACCTCAGCTGGCGGAAAAGGCCGTATCGATTGGACATTAAATCAAGATATTGATATATTCTTACTAGAGTTAGGTGCCAATGATGGTTTGCGTGGTGTACCATTATCAGAAACACGTGTTAATTTGCAGGCCATAATTGATGCTGTATCTAAAAAGAATCCCAATACAAAAATCATTTTGGCAGGTATGGAATTACCACCAAATATGGGTCAAGATTATACGATGAAATTCCGTCAAATATTTAAGGAGTTAGCAGAGATAAATAACCTTGAGTTCATCCCTTTTATTTTAAAAGATGTTGGTGGTATTGCCGAATTAAATCAAGGTGACGGCATACATCCTACCGTTGAAGGTCATCAAATAGTAGCCAACACTATCTGGGAAACTCTTAAAATATTACTTTAATCATGATTAAAGTAATATTTTAAATTTTCAAGTTTAAATAGAAAAAAGCGAACTAAACTGTAGACCATTTTAATATATTTTTATGGAAAAGATTTTAGTTTATTTATTTGATTCTGATTTTTGAATTTAAACAAAAAGTAACTATA
>CAJQQC010000158.1 GCA_905480385.1 uncultured Winogradskyella sp. | reverse complement strand
CGAAAATTATTTAGATTTAAATTCCGCTTCATTTAATGTACCTGATATGTTAGGGGGTGGTTATCACTATATGCAATTCGATGGAAAATATATTGATAGTAACGCTATGGAAGCTAACTTTAATTATCACGCTATAAGAGCCGTAGATAACCCGGGGGCTAATCCTACATTTCCACAAGACACATTTTTCACGGTTAATCTCGGAGGTTTAGCTATTGACAATAACACGACTTTTAATATTGGAGTTAATATTGCAGAATGGTTTAAAGGTCCTAACACTTGGGATTTAAATCAGTTAAATACTGTCTTAATGCCAAATTCTGCTGCACAAATACTTATGTATGAAAACGGGCGTAATGTTTTTAGCCTTGGTTCAGTCACACAATAAAAAAAATTGAAAAAGTACATTTACATATTAATTATAACTACAATTTTCACTTCTTGTACAAGTAAAGACGATGGTAATGAGTATACACCAGTTGCATTAGATTTGGAAATTCCTGAGATATTTTCTAATAATATTATTCCACCGGTAATCCCTTCAGATAACCCACAGACAATAGAAGGTGTCGCTTTAGGTAAACGTTTATTTTTTGATAGGATTTTATCTAGTGATCAATCTATTTCTTGTGCCAGTTGTCATAGACCTCAAAACGCATTCACAGACGATAGTCCAACAAGCTCAGGCGTTGACGGAATATTTGGTGAACGTAACTCAATGCCTATTTTTAATCTGGCTTGGAATTACAATGAGCGTTTTGCTTGGGATGGTAAAGAGTTAAGCTTGGAAAGGCAAGCCTTAGAACCCGTTGAAAATCCTATTGAAATGCATAGTGATTGGGATAATGTTGTTAATATACTATCCAATCATCCTGAGTATCCAGAATTATTCCAACGCGCTTTTAATACTTCCTCAATAACAAAAGAATTAACGACAAAAGCTATTGCTCAGTTTGAAAGAACATTGATTTCAGCTAATTCAAAATTTGACAGGTATTCTTTAGGACAAGCTACTTTAACACCTCAAGAAATAAATGGTCTAGATGTTTTTCTTAGAGAAGATAAAGGTGACTGTTTTCATTGCCATGGTAACCCCAACAATCCCCTCTGGACAGACAATGACTTTCATAACAACGGTCTAGACATCACTTTTACTGATTTGGGATTAGGTGGAGTTACTGGCGACCCTAATGATAATGGGAAGTTTAGATCACCATCTCTAAGAAATCTTGCATTTACAGCACCATACATGCACGATGGTCGATTTGCAACCTTAGATGAAGTTATTGACTTCTACAGTGAAGGTCTCCAAAACTCACAAACCATAGACCCGTTAATGAAGAGTGTCGATGAAGGTGGTGTCCAACTTTCTAACCAAGACAAAGCTAATTTAAAAGCTTTTTTATTAACACTTTCCGATCCGTCCTTTTTGAATAATCCTGACTTTCAGAATTAATATTTGTGTATTTCATCGAAAAAACACGTATTTCATCATGTTATATGTTATAATTTCTGTATATTGTTGGTACCCAAATTGAAATTAATGAAAACTAGTAACACAGATAATATATCTTGTATCATTTTTGGTCACAATTTTTTCAAATCTGAAAAAGATATCAGCGATAATGACCAATTAAAATATAAACATTGTAATTCTTCTACTACAATTGATAAACATGGAAATTTCAGTACAAGTGGCGCAGGTAAAACCTTTGAAAGTACGCTGCGTGTGCTCTTTTTACTAAAAAGAAAGATGGTCTAGTTTTTATTTTCTCTTTTTATCTGCGATTAAACATTTAGTTTACACTTTAGCATAGGTGAATACTATCAAATCATATCTTAATATAATGTTAGTAAATGTTGTAAGAACCTAGCTATATCGTATCTTTGCACTCTATTTAGAGAAAATCTACACAAGGATATGATAAAGGTTTCTGACACAGCAAAGCAAAAAGTCATGCAATTAATGCAGGATGATGGCTTTGATGCTTCTACAGATTATATAAGAGTTGGCGTCAAAAGTGGCGGTTGCTCTGGCTTATCTTACGATCTAAAGTTTGATAAAAGTCAAGATGAAAGTGATAAAATTTTTGAGGATAATGGTGTAAAAATCATTGTTGATAAAAAGAGTTTTTTATATCTCATTGGCACAACTTTAGAATATTCTGGAGGTTTGAATGGAACCGGATTTGTATTCAATAATCCTAATGCCAACCGTACTTGCGGTTGCGGAGAATCATTTTCATTATAAAAATATTTATGAGTAAGTATACAGAAGACGATTTAAGGGAAGAATTAAAAACCAAAGAGTACGAATATGGGTTTTACACAGATATTGATTCTGAAACTTTTCCTGTTGGTCTTAACGAAGATATAGTTAGAGCAATTTCTAAAAAGAAAGAAGAGCCAGAATGGATGACTGAATGGCGTCTTGAAGCTTTTAAAGTTTGGAAAGAGATGGAAGAAAAAGAATGGGCAAACGTAACATACGAAAAACCAGATTTTCAAGCTATTTCTTATTATTCTGCGCCAAACAGTAAACCAAAATACGATAGTATTGATGAGGTTGACCCAGAATTACTAGCCACTTTTAAAAAGTTAGGAATCTCATTAGATGAGCAAAAGAAACTTGCTGGAGTTGCCATGGATGTGGTTGTTGATTCAGTATCTGTTGCTACAACTTTCAAGAAAACCTTAGCAGAAAAAGGTATCATTTTTATGAGTATTTCAGAAGCTATTAAAGAATATCCCAAATTGGTTAAGAAATATATTGGTTCAATTGTGCCTCAGAAAGATAACTTTTACGCTGCTTTAAATTCTGCCGTTTTTAGTGATGGTAGTTTCTGTTATATTCCAAAAGGCGTACGTTGCCCAATGGAGCTATCGACATACTTCAGAATTAACCAAGCCGGAACAGGGCAATTTGAAAGAACTTTGGTTATCGCAGATGAAGGTAGTTATGTATCATATCTAGAAGGTTGCACAGCTCCAAGCCGTGACGAAAACCAATTACATGCTGCTGTTGTAGAGCTTATTGCACTCGATAATGCAGAAATAAAATACAGTACAGTTCAAAATTGGTATCCTGGAAATGCTGAAGGAAAAGGTGGCGTTTACAACTTTGTAACTAAGCGTGGGCTTTGTGAGAAAAACGCTAAAATCTCTTGGACACAAGTAGAAACCGGTAGTGCTGTTACCTGGAAATATCCATCTTGTATTTTAAAAGGCGATAATTCAATCGGAGAATTTTACTCAATTGCAGTAACAAACAATTACCAACAAGCAGATACGGGAACAAAGATGATTCACTTGGGTAAAAATACCAAGTCGACAATTATCTCTAAAGGTATTTCGGCTGGCAAATCTCAAAACTCATACAGAGGTTTAGTGAAAATTAATTCTGCTGCCGAAAATGCTCGTAATTTTTCGCAATGTGACAGTTTATTGATGGGTAACGAATGTGGTGCACACACGTTTCCATACATCGAGGTAAAAAATAAATCAGCCCAAATAGAACACGAGGCTACAACTAGTAAAATTGGTGAAGACCAAATTTTTTATTGTAATCAACGTGGTATTGATACCGAAAAAGCTATTGCTCTTATTGTTAATGGATTTAGTAAAGAGGTCTTAAATAAGTTACCAATGGAGTTTGCTGTAGAAGCGCAAAAATTATTGGAAATTTCTTTAGAAGGTTCAGTCGGATAAAAAAATATATCTCATGAAAAATTTAATTATTTTATTAATCGCTATTTTAACTTTCTCATCCTGTAAAGATTTTAAAAAAGGTTCTAAAGACAGCTATGAAGATGCAAAAAAGGAAGTTGAAACTGAAAAAAAACAAGGTGTAAAATTATATGCTCTTAATGGTGGAAACGTAAAAGTAAATATGCTTGAGTTGTTCTCTCAAGATACTACATATATTGGTCAAACCAAAACTTTTGCTGATGCATTTTACATCATCAAACATCCAAATGGGAGATTATTATGGGATGCTGGTTTAGCAGAAGGACTTGTGGGTCAAGAGCCGTTTACAACACCCGACGGTGCATTTACAGTTTCGCGCAAAGACTCTGTAGTTTCTCAATTAGCAGAATTAAAATTGTCACCAAAAGATTTCGATTACATTGCTGTTTCTCATACACACTTTGATCACACTGGTTCTGCTTCAAAATTTGCGGATTCAAAATGGTTAGTGCAAGAAACAGAATACAATTTTATAACTAGTGAAGAACAAAAAAGGGGCGATAATTACCCGGCAATAGCACCTTTAACTAATGTTCAAAAATTAAATGGTGATTATGACGTTTTTGGAGATGGTACAGTTATTATAAAATCAATGCCAGGACATACGCCTGGGCATCAAGTTTTATTTTTAAAACTTGAAAACGCTGGTAACATCATATTAACTGGTGATTTGTATCACTTCCAAGAAAACAGAGATTCACGTGGTGTTCCTAGTTTTAACTTCGATGTAGACATGACTTTAAACAGTATAGACATTTTTGAAGCGTTTGCGAAAGAAAATAACGCAGATGTTTACATTCAGCATAGCCAAGATGATTTTAATAGATTACCAAGATATCCAAAATACCTAGACTAATGATAAAGCAAATTTTTACACTTTTATTTTGTGCAAGTCTTCTTGTTTCTTGCAAAAACGATCCAAAAAAGGAAGTCGATAATATAGAGGAATCAGCATCCAAGACTTATGAACAAAATGATGGTTTAATCACACTGAAAGGTGATTTTATTTATGACGAAAATCAGAATGCTGCAGTAATCCAAACAGCAAATAGTACAATCTACGGTGTAGTTGTAGATGATAATATGAAGGCTTTAAATGATAAAGTAAAAGCTTTCAAAAAAGAAGATACAGATATGGTTCCTGTTACTGTAAGAGTTAGACGCTTTGAAAGTAATGAGGAAAATACATGGAAATACCGTGTCGAAATAAAAGAAACAATTAAGGTAGAAGCACCCAATCCAGAACAAAACGACGTTATTAAAATAGAAAATTAAGACTATGTTAAAGATAAATAACCTTCATGCAAGTGTTGAGGACAAACCAATATTAAGAGGTATCAACCTGGAAGTCAAACCTGGTGAGGTTCACGCTATTATGGGGCCAAATGGTTCTGGTAAAAGTACTCTAGCATCTGTAATTGCAGGCAAGGAAGAATATGAAGTTAGTGAAGGAGAAATTTTTCTAGAAGGCGAAGATATTGAAGAATTAGGCGCTGAAGAGCGTGCTCACAAAGGTGTCTTTTTATCGTTTCAGTATCCTGTAGAAATTCCTGGAGTTTCAGTAACTAACTTTATGAAAACTGCAATTAACGAAACACGAAAAGCTAAAGGTCTTGAAGATATGCCAGCTAATGAAATGTTGAAATTGATTCGTGAGAAATCTGAACTTTTAGAAATTGACCGTAAGTTTTTATCACGTTCATTAAACGAAGGCTTTTCTGGTGGTGAGAAAAAGCGTAACGAGATTTTTCAGATGGCCATGCTTGAGCCTAAATTAGCTATACTTGACGAGACAGATTCTGGTTTAGATATCGATGCACTTCGTATTGTAGCAAATGGTGTTAATAAACTTAAGTCTAAAGATAACGCGACAATCGTTATTACACACTACCAACGTTTGTTAGATTATATCGTACCAGATTACGTACATGTATTACACAACGGACGTATCGTAAAATCAGGGACTGCTGAATTAGCTCATGAATTAGAAGCTAAAGGTTACGATTGGATTAAAGAAGAAGTAAACGCTTAAACAAGCAAGTAGTAAACAGTTTTGACTGAATACTAAAGACTTAATAGATATGGAATTAAAAGAAAAATTGTTGTTGTCTTTCATGGCTTTTGAAAATACCATAGATGTAGATTCACCCATTCACGATATTCGGACAGATGCTTTCAAAAGTTTTGAAGCTGACGGTTTTCCTAATAAAAGACAAGAAGCATGGAAATACACATCGCTGAATTCAATTTTAAAAGAAGACTATAGCGTTTTTCCTAAACACGAAGAAGCACTTGAATACAAAGACGTTAAAAAATATTTTATTCACGATATCGATTCGTATAAAATTATTTTTATAGACGGTAAATATTCTTCGCACCTTTCTGCAACCACACACGAAGGTATTGATGTTTGCTTAATGTCTTCTGCGCTAAGTAAGCCAAAATACAAACTGATTATTGACAATTACTTCAATAAAATAGCAACTAAAGATAGCCTATCTTCATTGAATACGGCATTTTCTGCTGAAGGTGCATACATTCATATTCCAAAGAATAAAGTAGTT
>CAJQQC010000157.1 GCA_905480385.1 uncultured Winogradskyella sp. | reverse complement strand
GAAGCTGGAGAAACTATGCGAGTAGATACTGGTTGTATAGTTGGTTTTACCCAAGATGTCAATTATGATATAGAATTTGTTGGTGGGATTAAAAATTCTATTTTTGGAGGCGAAGGTTTGTTTTTTGCAAAGCTAGAAGGTCCAGGAAAAGTATATATACAATCATTGCCATTTAGTCGACTAGCCGATCGAGTTATAGCATCTGCTCCGAAAGCTGGAGGAAAAGGTAGAGGAGAAGGCAGTATTCTTGGAGGTCTTGGCGATTTATTGGATGGCGATAATCGTTTATAATTAACATTCATCTGTATTTTTAATATAAGAAGCTATTAAATTTTTAGTTTATAAAAATGAACTCTGGGATTTTTTTTTTATTTTTAATTATATATTTGAATTAAGCCTATTGAGTTAAAACTACCTTTCGTTAACCTTAAACCCCTATAATAATTATGGCGAGAGCAATGTTCGAGTACACTAAGACCGTACTCAATAAGGTGAGTTTTGATACAACACTTTTCTGTAAAGAAGTAGAAAAAGCAGTAAAGCGCTTATTACCATATGAATTAGAAGAACTAAGGATATTTATTCAGAACTTAATACATCAAAATCCAGAGTTAAATCAAAGTTTGATTTACCTTAAATTATAAAAAAAGCGACTTTCGAGTCGCTTTTTTATTCTACTGCTTTGGAAGTGGACTAATTATTTCTACATTCTGAAAGGCGATTGCTCCTCTAATAATTCCAGAAATTACATTATGCATGGCATCTATTATTTGCATCTTTAGTTCACTTTTGTGATAAATTATGCTGACTTCTCTCGCAGGTGAAGGTTCTGTAAAATGTCTCAGATTATGGTTCAGTTTCTCTCTAAAATCTACTGTATGTAAATATGGTAAAAGGGTCATACCAAGACCTTCGTTTGATAGTTTAATTAAGGTTTCGATACTTCCGCTTTCTAACTGAAAACCTTCCTCGGCTTGGTCTTTAAATGTCTTGCAGAGATTAAGAACGCCATCTCTAAAACAATGGCCATCCTCTAGAAGAAGCATATCTTCAATATCTAAGTCAGAAATTTCAATTGTTTTTTTATTTTTAAGTCTATGATTTTCAGGTATGTAAGCAACAAAAGGTTCGTAGTAGAGCACACGCTCTTTTATAGTTTCGTTCTCTAGTGGTGTTGCCGCAATGGCAGCATCTAAATGTCCATCGTTTATTCGAGCTAATACTTCTTCAGTGGTTAACTCTTCTATTTTTAGTTTTACTTTGGGGTATTTTTTGATAAAGTTTTTCAAAAACATTGGTAGCAATGTAGGCATAATTGTTGGGATAATTCCTAGTCTAAATTCGCCTCCAATAAAGCCTTTTTGTTGATCTACAATATCTTGAATACGCTCAGCTTCGTTAACTATGTTTCTGGCTTGAAATACAATTTTACGACCGACATCCGTCAGTTCGATAGGTTTTTTTCCTCGATCGAATATGATAACATGAAGCTCATCTTCTAGCTTTTGTATTTGTGTACTCAAAGTTGGTTGGGTTACAAAACAACTCTCTGCAGCTTTTGTAAAGTTTTTATGCTCGGCAATTGCAAGCGTATATTTGAGTTGAGTGATTGTCATATGTATTAATTTAGACTATAAAATTAATAAAAAGCATAAGCAACGACTATGATATTATAATTAATTTTAAAAAAAAGACCGCAAAATGTACAGTCGTTTTTTTGATTGATTGATGAGTTGATTGCTATTAAAACCTAATATTTAATTCTAAGTCTTTATCTGTAACTGTAAATTTAGCATCACTAAAATTTGGTGGGCCAAAGTTCATAACATTGTTTGATGCACCATAATCTTCTATAGGCATTCCGTTTTCTCTAAAATCCATTTTACCATTGTTGTTAGCATCGTGGCTTCCAAGTACAGCATAGTCACCTGGTTTTACGTTTTCGAAAGTGATAACTATTTTATTACCCTCAATTTTTGATGATTTTGCTTTAATAGGAGCCGCTTTCATAAAAGTGTTCTCAGAGTGTAAAGCCATCGCCACAACGCCTTCATTATTTGCTACATTATTGACAGTTACAGTTATTGTAATGCCGTTTTGTCCAAAGGTTAATATTGATGAAAATATTAAGGTGATTGTTAAGATTAAATTTTTCATGATTGAATGATTTGTTTGTTATTTATGATTCAAATATCTAACAAGATTCTGATTAATAATAATTGTTCTTACCCAACTGTAATTATTATCAGATGAAATGTAATTTATAAAAGCTAAGCTATATTAAGCCTCTTGCTTTTATTTCAAGGTACTTGTTTATAGTATTGACAGTAAGGTTCTCCGGAGTAGTCAAAATTGTTTGTATGCCGTATTTATGAAGCTCATTAACTATGAGTTTCTTTTCGTATATAAATTTTTCAGCAATTGTTTTCTGAAATATCTCGTAAGTACTCTCTGCTTTGTCTTTAGTCAGTTGGTGCAATTCGGTGTTTTTGAAAAAGATAACAACAAGTAAGTGGTTTTTTGCAATTGCTTGTAAATAGGGTAGTTGACGATGTAGTGCATCTAAGGTTTCAAAATTAGTATATAACAGTAAAAGACTTCTTTGCGTGATATTTCTCTTGATATCGACATACAGTCTAACGAAATTAGTTTCTGAGTAATCTGTATTAACATTGTATAATGTTTCTAGAATACTATTCATTTGTGAAGGACGTCGCTCGGCAATAACTCTATTGTCTACCTTACGCGAAAAGGTAAACATTCCTGCCTTATCTTGTTTTTTTAGGGCAATATTACTAATCACTAGCGTCGCATTAATTGCATAATCCAAAAGACTTAATCCGTTAAATGGCATTTTCATAGAACGACCTTTATCAATAACACTATAAATAGGTTGTGAACGCTCGTCCTGAAATTGATTTACCATCAAGTGGTTTCGCTTTGCAGTTGCTTTCCAATTTATATTTCTGATGTCATCTCCCATCACATAGTCTTTGATTTGCTCAAATTCCATAGTGTGACCGATACGTCTAATCTTTTTTAAACCATATTCAAATAGCTTATTAGAAAAAGCCAAAAGCATAAACTTACGCAGTTGTAAAAATGAAGGGTAATTGGGTACCACGGCATCTTTACCATACTGGAACCTTCGTGTAACTAGGTTAATTGGTGAGTTTACATAAATATTTAAATTCCCAAAATAATACTCGCCACGTTCTAAAGGTCTTAACGAGTAGGTTACCTTCTTTTTTTCTTGGGACTTCAGTTTAGTTTTAATTTCAAAATCTCGCTTTTGATACTGAAACGGTAATTCGTCAATCAGTAGCAGTTCAGTATTATAATTGTAATTATTATTTAAAGTTATCTCTATTGGGTTATCATCGCCATTGCTTAGTTTTTTGGGTAGAATTCTTGAAGCATGGATGCCTTTTTGTTTATATAATAAAATAAGGTCTACCAACACTAATCCTAGCGAAATAAAGAAGAACATTTTTACAATAGGAAACCATCCAGGAAAGATATAGGCCAAAATATAAAGACCAACCAATGCTCCAACTATCTTAAAAAATCGGGATGTTAAATAGGTATGTTTAAATAAACGTTTCACTATCTAGGAATCTCTATAGTTTCAAGTATTTGCTCGATAACTTTGTCTACAGTATATGCCTCCATTTCACGTTCAGGAGTTAATACAAGTCTGTGTTGTAAAACAGATTTTGTACAACGCTTAATATCATCTGGGGTGACAAAGTCTCTGCCATTAATCGCAGCATTTGCTTTTGATGCATTTAATATAGCTAAAGATGCTCTTGGAGAAGCACCCAAATATAAGTTGGCATTAGTTCTAGTGTTATGAACAATAGAAGCAATGTAATTCAGTAAATTATCTTCTACAACAACCTTCTTAATAAGTTTTTGATACTTAGTAATGTTATCTGCAGAGAGTACATTTGTTATAGTATCAAAGTCCATATGATCTTGACGATTGTGGTTGTCTGTAAGAATCTGAACTTCGTTTTCTAAAGATGGGTAATCGACATTTATCTTAAATAAAAATCGATCTAATTGTGCTTCCGGTAGACGGTATGTCCCTTCTTGCTCAATTGGGTTTTGAGTGGCAAACACCAAAAATGGCGCCGTCATTTTGTATTCTGTACCATCCATTGTTATTTGTCGTTCTGCCATTACCTCAAATAAAGCAGCTTGAGTTTTTGCAGGGGCTCTGTTAATCTCATCAATCAAAACTATATTCGAAAAAATAGGGCCCTTCTTATACTCAAAATCATTGGTTTTAACATTAAATATTGAAGTTCCTAAAATATCACTTGGCATTAAATCTGGTGTAAACTGAATACGATTAAAATCAACAGCCATAGTTTTAGCCAAAAGTTTTGCTGTTACTGTTTTGGCAACACCAGGAACACCTTCAATAAGAGCATGACCGTTAGTCAGAATAGATATGATAAGTAGCTCAATCATATCGTTTTGACCGACAATGATTTTTGCTATTTCCTTTTTAATTTGTTCCACACTATCCTGAAGTGGTTTTAAATCTATACGATTTTCAAAAGCTTCTGTGGCTTCATGAGGTACTGTATTTTCTTGCTCTGGTGATGTATTTTGTTCTTCCATTAGAAATTGTTTTTCGTAAATGTTTCAATTTTTTTATTCAGTTCTATAAGTTCATCTTCAGTGTGATATGTCTTTGATTTTAGATATATTAAATAATCGACCATCGCTTTAGATTCTTCTTTTGTATTTGTTGATTTCAGGGCTAATTTCTCAATAAATGTATTATTCAAATTATTTGTGTCTAGGAAATATTTTGTTCTTATAAACTCTAAGAAATATTGAATTTTTTTTGAAATAATATTTGAATAATCGCCATATTGATAATAAAGTTCGCCTATAGTTTGGGTAAATTCTACTGTGGAATTTTCGAGTTTATCAATGACAGGAATAATACGTTGGGTCCGTTTTCCTTTAAAAATTACAAACAGTATAAGTCCAAACAAGCTCACGTACAATGCCCATTTTAAAGGTGGATTCGTCAAGATATAACGCAGTGGGCTTCTGATGACTTTGCGACCACTTTTGTTATAGTTATCCCATATAATCTGTTGTTTTGGTAAGTATGATAATACAGTGGCTGTATAATCTTCGTTACCATTAAGCAAATGGTAATTAGTAAATGCATAAGGATTAGAGTGCAAGTAGAAAGCACCATTGTTTTCTCCAAATGTAGTTTTGATATAATTTGGATGTGTATTGGTGTTTCGATCTTTTTCGATGGAGACCTGTCCTAGAATGGTTGAATTCAATGTATCTAATGAAGTAATATAAGCATTCTCTATTACGTCTTTAAATAGTCGTTTGTTCTTGTCTAAACTTTGGCTAGAAAAAGTATTTAACGCTGGTTCTTTATATAAACCTGTATAATCTATTTGCAGGCTTAAATTCAAGGTATCCGCTAGTTTGCCATAAAGCCCTTTACTACTTAAAAAAACGGTGTTGCCTTCATCAACAAAGTTTAGCAAAGCATCGGTATCTTGTTCTGTAAGTCTTACATAACCATTAATTAAAAATAAAGATTGTCTTTTTTCTGAAACATTCTTATCGTTTAAGTATAAGAAGATAGATTCTGTATTTTCTAGAACTTCGTCATCACTATAATTTTCTAATTCATTAAAAAGCACATAGCATCCTAAAGGAATTTTATCGGCAGCAGAGTAGGAGTCACTCCAATTTAGTGGTTTCGGTTTTGTAACCTCAGTTATCATCATAATTAGAATAACCGCTGCAATGATGTACAAAGCAATTTTTGAACGTTTATCCATTTGACTTGATTTTTATAAGTTGATTAAAATCATTCTTATTTTTATTAAATCCAGTTTCGTCAATAGGAAATTCACCATACCAAACATAATCATAAATATAGGACACACGTTTGAATAAAGATTTGGTCTGACTGTCTTTTATTTCATTAAGGTAGTCGTTGTTTGTTTTATCAAAATGCCACTCTATAATACTATTTGTACTTAAATTTTTTAATGCTTTTAGGTACATGTATCTCGTCGCTAGGCGAAAGTTATTTTCTTTTAAAGCTACACTGATAAACTTATCAAAATCAACGATCTCGATATCTTCTTCGATATAATTAAAACCTTCAATAGTTTTGTTTTCGGTTTTAAAAACAGAGCTTATTGGTCTTTCGAGTAAAAATTTGATTAATAAATAAAGTGCGCCACAGCCCAACAATCCATAAATAATATACTCTAGTGTTTTGTAGTTGATAAAGCTTATATCAAAGCCAAATAAGTCACTGAGCCAACCAAAAAACTTCTGAAGGACACGTTGTGCCATATTAACACCACCAGTATCATTAATGGAATAATCAAACTCATTCCCAGAATAACGTTTTGTTAATCCTTCTTCAAAGTAATTGACATCAATATCTGAAGAATCTCTGGCGACTTTTCTAACAGTGTCTTGAGCACTAATCACTAGAGTAGACATAAAACCTAATACTGTTATATATTTGGTTTTACGATTACTCATTTACTCCAATTTGATTAATTTTCCCTTGAAGAAAAGTATTATGCTTTAGTTCATATAAATTATAATACAATACGCCAAACGCAACTTGTGATAAGGCTTGCGTGAAAATGAAAGACAAAATAAACATCGCAAAGCCAAGTGTAAAAATCAAAGTAGCAAATGTATTTCCAACTAAATCAACATTGCTCTCCACAGAAAAATAGGTATAAATCCCGATAATAAATCCTGGGATTGCTAATATTAATGCTGTTATCATAAGATTAAGTATTCCTATTACCAAACCGTAACCAATCACTTTAAGAAAATTATTAAAGGTGAAACTAAAACCTTCTGATATCGCGTTACTAAATCCGTTGTTATTTGAGAACATTGACATAAAAGTTAATCCAAATATTGCAGATATTGTAAAGCTCATTCCATATTGGGCAATAAAACCTAAGAAAGGAATAAAAGATATCATCAGAGAAATAATTAAATACACAAAATACATAGCAGCACCAACGACGATTAAAATAATAATGTTACCAATGTTCTTTATGATATGATTCCAAATAGATTTTGATTCTAGCTTACCATTAGTCAGTACATATTGTGTCACATAAGCACTAGAAAAACTGTAATTAATAAGTGATGTAACAAATACAACAAGAAATAGTATAATACCTCCAGCAAAAAAATAAATTTCAGTATCTAGATTATTACCCATGCCAAATCTAAAATCTCGACTTGCTAATCCCATAAAACCTGTAACTAATAGATAGCCGCTGATTAAAGTAAGGATAATACTTATGGTGTTATATCTAAGATATAAAGAACTGTATTGTTTAAAATTATACTTTAAAAACAAGAAGTAGTTGTTAATAATGTCTCCAAAACCACTACGGTTTCTAAATTCTATATAAGGTTGTTTCACGTAAATTGTAGTTTTGGAACGCTTTTATTTAGGGCTTTATTCAACAAAATTGGATATATGATGTAATAGTATATGATAATAAATAAGGATAAAAATATAATCCCATATGACAAAGGCCAGGGCATTTGCTCACCATACCGTGTTATAAATCCTTCAATAAAACCAGCGATAATAAAAAACGGAATAGTACTCACCACGATTTTTAATCCATCTTTAGCACCTTTCATAAAAGCAACACGTCGTGAATATGTTTTGGGAAACAAAAAGCTATTTCCCATTACCAAACCTGCACAACCTGCTATAACAATAACAGATATTTCAATAGTACCGTGAAGCCATACTGTCGATGTTTTTTCTAAGATTCCGTAATTGTAAAAAAAAGTGATAAAAGCACCGAGCATAATACCATTGCTGAATAATACATAAATAGTACCAACGCTAAAAAAGATACCAAAAGCAAATGCTACTATAGCGACTCTAATGTTATTAATAGTAATGCCCAAAAATGTGCCCATTTGACCACCACTTTTATATACAGCCATCGGTTCGCCATTTTCAATATTCTCGATAGTCATGTTTACATAACTATCACCTAAAATTAGTCTTACAAAAGAATCGTCATTAAGTGTAGATACAATACCGATAATTACAGCAGCCATAAATATCAAAAAGGTGTGCAACAATGTTTTGTGATATTGTCTAAAGAAAAGAGGAAACTCATCTCTCCAAAACGACACAATTTTATTTTTGGATTCTTTTTTAGTAATATAGATTTTTTGATGTGCTTGTGAGGCTAAAGAATTTAAATAAAGTAAGGTTTTACTTTCAGGATAATAGGTTTGCGCATACGACAAATCATTAGTAAGCTGAATGTAGTACGAAGCTAAATCATCAGGATTTATTTTCACATTATTATCTAATGCTTTTTCAAATACAATCCATTTTTCCTTATTTTGCTTGACGAAAGATGCTTCACGCATGTACTATTATTAATTTAAAAACGAATATACATTTCAATGAGCAAATTAGCAATTAACACTGCACAAAATGTAAACTTAGATTATAAACTAATTGGACTTGGTGAGCGCATGGTAGCTTTTCTGATTGATGGTATAATCTTACTAACATATATGATCATTATGGAAAACCTAATAAATCTGTCTCAGATTTTTGATGCAGACGGTTGGACCAGAAGAGGTTTTTTAGGCTTATTTTATCTACCAGCTTTTTTTTATTCTTTGATTTGTCATATTGCTTTCGGTGGACGTACCATTGGTAAAATGATAATGAAGATAAAAGTAGTTCGACTAGATGGCTCACCAACACAATGGTATAATTTATTAGTAAGGTGGATGCTACGTCTTGTTGATATTTGGTTGTTTTTCTCGTCAATTGGTGTTTTAAGTATTTTGCTATCCGAAAAAAAACAACGTATTGGTGATTCCGCTTCTGGTACGGTAGTTATAAGTGTAAAGAAGAAGCATAAAATTTCTAGTACCATTTTAGAAGATATTACAGATGATTACCAGCCTGTTTTTAGTAATGTGACTTTGCTTTCTGATAAAGATGTAAGAATTGTTAAAGAAGCATTTTTAATTTCTAAAAAGAATAGCGATTACAAAACACTAAACTTATTGCGAAAAAAGATAAGCGAAATACTAGAGGTTAATTCTGAACTATACGATATTGCATTTATCGATACTGTCTTAAAAGATTATAATTATTATACCCAAAATATGTAATCAATGTTTATACAAACTATCGACATCTTAGGAACCATAGCCTTTGCTATTTCTGGTGTATTGGTGGCAATGAATAAAAAGATGGACGCTTTTGGGGTATTTATTATTGCTTTTGTTACTGCTGTTGGTGGCGGTACTTTACGAGATGTTCTAATCGGTGCTACACCAGTTTTTTGGATGGTAAATATGACCTTTATAATAGTGATTTCTGCTTCAGTATTTTTTGCTGTGATCTTCAGAAATCACATCAAACATTTACGTAAGTCTTTATTTTTATTCGATACTATTGGAATAGGATTGTATACGGTTATTGGTATAGAAAAGGGCATAGCTGCGAATTTAAATCCATTAATTTGTATAGCCTTAGGTACGATGTCCGCTTGTTTTGGTGGTGTTATTAGAGATATTTTATGTAACGAAATCCCTGTGATTTTCAGAAAAGAAGTCTATGCATCTGCCTGTATTATTGGCGGATTATCCTATTTTTTGATGTTACAATTTTTGGAAGAGCAAAACTATCTATTTATAATCGCCGGCGCGGTTGTTATCATCGTACGTTTAGTAGCAGTAATTTTTAAAGTGAGTTTGCCAAGTTTGTATAAAACTAAAACTTAACTCATATCTTTTTACCAAAGGTGAATAGGTTACTATCTGGATCTAGTAGTGCAAATTCCTTGTGCCCCAAGGTTTGGTCTGTAAAGAGCCATTTGGATGAATAGCGATATCATTATCCAATAGAGACTGATAAAAAGCTTCAATATTTTCTAACCTTATGTAAACCTGTCCATAATTTTATTTTGGGTTTAAGCTTTTGAATTCAAAAAAATGAATTTCTATATTATTTTTTTTAAGTATTAAATACTCCTCATAATCAACACTAACCAATTCTGTAAATTCAAGTTCATTAATGTAATAATTTTTGGTAATATTTTTGTTACGCATTGGTAATTTTGAGTGAATATCAGTTAGCATAAACGTGTAATATTAGTTTTTTGTTTGAATTTCATTTTATTATTTCAACAGTTTTAATGTAAACACTTTTTACAGGCCATTCGCCTTCATCGGTTTCTACGGCGTTAATTTTATCAACGACATCCATACCAGAAATTACTTCGCCAAAAACTGTATAATCCCCATCCAAAAATGGTGCACCACCTTTTCGGTTTACAATAAAAAATTGATATGGAGAGGCCAGTTTGTATGGATTTTCAATCTCGCTACTTGGCATCGAAACGGCACCACGTTTGTGTGTATAACCACGTTTGGTATCCGGTGTAATAAGTAACGTCCAATCTTTTTACGACGCTTAGCGATATTCATACCATCGCTACTTCCACCTTGAATTATAAAGTTAGGTACAACACGATAAAACTGTGTGAAATCATAATACTTCTGTTCTGCAAGAAATATAAAGTTGGCCCGATGAAAAATCGTTTTGTCATAAAGTAATATGTCTATGTTGCCAAAATCGGTAACGATACGTACTTTATCTTGTTTATGATTATTACCATATTCCCTGAAGAAGTCCATGGCATTATCATCAGTTAATCTTGGATATTCACGCTCGTCTTTTTGTTTTCTTAAAGTCTCAGTTTTTGTCTCGAGTTTACTGTCTGTGACTTTTGTGTTTTGTTTTGAAGTTTGCTTACCTTCACAACTCATAATTAAACAAACACAAAAGAAAAGAAGAATTCTCATAAATGGACTTTAATACGTTTTTAGAATTAATTGTAAATATAAAAGATTTACCGCTTTTAGGAGAACAAGCGCATGCAAAACTATCACCACCATACCGATTAGAACTCGCTGAAAAGTATAAAAAAAAACGAAAAAAGGCTCCAAAGGCAGGAGTGATGGCCCTCTTTTATCCCGATGATAATGGTATTACACATTTAGTTTTTATATTACGAAAATCTTACAAAGGTGTGCATTCGGCTCAGGTTGGTTTTCCAGGTGGTAAAGTAGAAGATACAGATACCAATTTGCAAGAAACAGCGTTACGCGAAACAGAAGAGGAAGTTGGTGTTCCAATTCATCAAATAGAAGTGCTAAAAACCTTATCGCCATTATATATTCCACCAAGTAATTTTATGGTGTATCCATTTTTGGGAATAGCCAAACAGCAATTACAATTTATAAAACAAGATTCTGAAGTTGAAGATATTATAGAAGTAACCCTTGCTGATTTTTTAAATGAGAATAATGTTATAAATACAAAAGTGGCAACAAGTTATAATGTTAAGGTAGAAGTACCAGCATTTAAACTAAATGGTCATATAGTTTGGGGTGCAACTGCCATGATGCTCTCAGAAATTAAAGTATTATTAAAAGAGGTACTCTAAGCAGCATATTTTATTAAATTTGTTATGCGATAAATGTTAAATGATACTATGGGTTTATTCAAAACCAATCCTTTTGGACATATACTTTTTTTAAAAAAATGGCTAATCAGAATTCTTGGTTTGCTAACGCATAGACGTTTTAGAGGTTTTAATGATTTACAAATTGAAGGTTCTGAAATTATAAAAAACTTACCTAACACAAACGTTCTTTTTATCTCTAATCACCAAACGTATTTTGCAGATGTTATTTCGATGTTTCATGTGTTTAATGCCAGTTTGAGTGGACGTTTGGATAGCATCAAAAACGTTGGCTATTTATGGAACCCAAAACTAAATATGTATTATGTAGCTGCAAAGGAAACTATGAAGTCTGGTCTTATACCTAAAATTTTTGCCTACACCGGCTCTATAAGTATAGAACGTACTTGGCGATCTCAAGGTAAAGATGTGAATCGTCAGGTCAAAATGAGTGACATTAGCGCTATAAAAAAAGCTTTAGATGATGGTTGGGTGATAACTTTTCCGCAAGGAACAACCACACCATTTAAACCTATTAGAAAGGGAACTGCCCATATCATTAAACAATACAAACCTATTGTTGTACCTATTGTAATTGATGGATTTAGACGTTCTTTTGATAAAAAAGGACTGCGAATTAAAAAGAAAAATATTTATCAATCTTTTGAAATCAAAAAACCTTTAGAGATTGATTACGATAATGAGTCGATTGCAGATATTGTAGAAAAGATAGAATATGCCATTGAACAGCATCCATCATTTTTAAAAGTAATTCCGCAGGAAGAGCTCGAAGAGAAAGAGCGCCTTAATAAAGAGCTTCGCGACTGGTAATTATCAGTCTTTGGTTATCAGTTTTTCTATTTGGATTTTAAATTCTTCTTTTTTATCGATACTTAGCGCCAAACTTTGATACTCTTTTTTAATACCATACAAACCTACTATCGTATTGGGCTGCTTTAGGTGAATGATGAGATTGTGGGCTTCTAAACCACCAAGTAGAGACATTTTTGTAACCTCCGAATTTTTTTCTAAATCTTTTGAGCTGATTTCGACACAAGCAACAGTATTAATCTCAATTTCTGTCTCTTTCATGATACCATAACGAATGTATAGCTTATCATTTTCTATAATAATTGGACGTTTTAGAAGGGACTTTGCAAATCCAAATATTTGTATACCTGTATAAGTACTTAAAATGGTCAAAATCCAGACACCTACCATATTTGACGATTTGCTAAGTAAAGCATGTAGACTAACCGTTTCTACAGCAATTAAAAGTATTAATGCCATGTACAAGCCAATACTTCCGCTATTTTTATGATAACTAAATTCGTTGGTCTTTAACTTCCGTTTTTTCCAATGTATAAAACCATAATAAATAACAGCAATTTCGGTTGCAAACGGAATAACTATAAATTTGGGTAAGATGTCTGTAGATGTCTGTTTTAGAATTGTAAAAAAATCTGCTTGCGCATTTGCTTCTCGATTTTCTTTAAATAGCCTAATTGTTTTTCTGACTTTGAATATAATGTATGCCAAAACAAATAACTCAACAATTGGTAAAACCCATGTCTTAAATAAACTAAGTAAACTCTGATTTTCTTCAGGGATGATGTATGAAGCTAGTATAACACCAGTAATTGTAATCGGTATTACAGTGATTTTAGGAATGCTGGTTTTCCGGATTAATAAAAAATACACCAACGGAATAGTTAGTATTACATCAATAGTAATTAATGGCGATAACCGAGCAGTTTCAGTTTCAAAAACTGAAGAGGTTCCTATAAAGTAAAGTGATAAGAAGGATAACGTCACAAAACCAAAAACGGATAATTTTCTTTGTAATATCATTCAATTTTAATTTAGACCTCTAACTTTTTTAACTCTTTGTAATTTTTATTTAAACGTTTTAAAAGTATACCATACAGTAAGTAGTAGATACCATAGAAGAAAGCAATAATTGCTGCTGTAACTAATACAATTACAACACCTAAGGTTGCATACTCTGCAAAGTGTGCATTGGCACTAAATTGCTCAGCACCACCTTCGCTAGTAACATAGCCTACATAAAGACCAACACACGAAAAAACACCAGCCATGACTAGGTTAAATAGTACGTAATATTTTACGGTACGTCTTGTTTTTAGTATAGATTTTATAAGTTTTCTGATGTTGTCCGTAGCCGTTATATTTTTATAGTTTTTATAAAAGAAATAAATAAAAACACCTATAACTGGGAAAGTCGCATAGGACATAATTTCGACCCATCTAGGGAATTCTATCTGACCTTCAATCTTTGGATTCAATAAAATAAGTATCAATCCAATTGCGAATTCAATTAGACTGATATAAAAAATCCATTTTACAATGCTTGACGATTTAGCATGAGACATTTTATATATCTCATCATATGACAATTCTGGATATTCCGTCCGATTGCTTTGCCAATCTTTTTTTAATAATTCTAATTCATCCATAGTGTTACGGATTTAATATTGCTTTTAATTTTTTCTTCACGCGATTCATCTTCACTCTTGCATTTACCTCAGTTATACCTAGGGTTTCGCTAATTTCTCTATAGTCTTTATCTTCAAGATATAAAAGTACAAGCGCTTTTTCTATATCATTTAATTGATGTACAGCTTGGTATAACAATTTTAATTGCTCTTCTTCAGTGCTATCGTATTCTTCAGCTTTAATCTTAAACTGATAGGCATCAAAATCCGAGGTTTTGATACTACGTTTAGACTTTCGGTATAGCGTAATTGCAGTATTTAAACCTACACGATACATCCAAGTACTGAATTTTGAATCACCTCTAAATTTTGGATATGCACGCCATAATTGTATGGTTATTTCCTGAAAAAGGTCATTATGTGCATCTTGATTATTGCTATAAAGTCGACATACTTTATGCACAATATTCTGATGTTTTTGAAGCTGCTCTACAAAGCTATGTTCAAGTTCTTTGTCCAATAGTTTTAGTTAGTTGATTTAGTTATTCTGTAAGTCATCAAAGTTAAAGATATGTTACAGTTTTTGGACGAAATAAATAAATAAATGCAATTCGTCATTAGATTATTATAATTTGGTAATCTATAATTCTGCAAAACTGAAAAAGTGTGGATGTTTGCTTTATCAATAAAAACGAACAGTAAATCAACAACTAATGAAACCATTAATAATAATCTTATTTTCAGTGCTTGGTCTCAACAACCAAGTACAAACTTCAATTTCATGATAAATCTTTGGAAACAGAAGCTGAACGTATTATAGGTATTTTACCAAAAAATGACACCTGGTAAACAGAGAGACAGAAATTTCGGTGTGCCTTATAGTATTCCTATCAATTTTAAATTAAAACGGATTAAAATATTGTTTGGTTTACAATAGTTAAGTCTCGCTAGTCTCAATACATAACTTTTGGATTGTTATTAGTGAGATTTTTTATTTCCACTTAATGTTACAGCCCATGCTAGGTTTTTGATTTAAATTAATTGGCTTATTATAAACCAATGCATCCATAGCAAAACGTAAATCTTTTCCTGAAACAGGTATACCATTTCCAGGTCGTGAGTTGTCTAATTGCCCTGTGTAAACTAATTCTAAATGACTATCAAACAAAAAGAAATCTGGTGTACAAGCAGCGTCATAAGCTTTTGCTACTTCTTGAGTATTATCATATAAATAGGGGAAAGGATAGTTGTTATTTATGGCATTTTGTTGCATTAATTTTGGGCCATCTTGAGGATAATTATTTACATCATTACTGGAAATGGCAATGCAATTAATCTCTTTTTTAGAATAATAATTAGCAAGTTCTACCAATTGCTCGTTTACATGAACCACAAAAGGGCAGTGGTTACAAATAAACATGACTAGCGTTCCAACAGCACCTCTTAGCTCATCAAGTGATTTTGAAATGTTATCTACGGTATCAATAAGTTTAAAATCTGGAGCTTTTGTTCCCAAGGGTAACATATTTGAAGGAGTTAATGCCATTTTTTTTATTAATTTTAAGGATATGGAAAAGATAATAACATTTGAAGATTTTACAAAAATAGATTTGCGTGTCGGTACAATAATAGAAGTCAATGATTTCCCTGAAGCCAGAAACCCAGCTTATCAATTAACAATTGATTTTGGAGACTTAGGTATTAAAAAGTCTTCTGCTCAAATAACTACACTATACAGTAAAGCCGATTTACAGAACTGTCAAATTGTAGCGGTTGTTAATTTTCCAAAAAAGCAAATCGCTAAGTTTATGAGCGAATGCCTAGTCATGGGAGCTGTAAAGGATGACGATGTGTATCTTTTACAACCAGAAAGTAAGGTTAAAAATGGAAGTTCAGTTAATTAAGACAATAGATATTCCATTAGCTATAAGTCTTCTCTAAAAAATATAGCATTCATCAACAATCTGTTTGTACCATACCAAAATGCTCTAAAGTTGGTATTGTCTGTAAAAGCGACAACATTACCACGACCATAATTTCCAATTTTTAATGGTACTGTTTTAGAAATACTGTCTAAGTTCTGTTTAGAAATATAACCGCTCAACAGTGGATTTTCGGTGTACTGAATTGGGTTGTCATAACTGTTTTTATTTGGTTTTACAAATAGAGTAGTATTTCTAAACATTGGTAAAGTCTTGTTTTTATAGCCAAAGTTTATTGGATGAGAACGGTCAATTTCAGCCTCAAAAATAGCACCACCAACGACTTGAGCGCCTCTAAAGTCATTAGCTTGCTCACGAGTAATACCTTTAGCAACAATTTTAAGTTTTTTAAATTCGATTTTAAGTAATTTCTTGCTGTTTATGTAATTAAGGGCGCGACGATAACCAACTAGTGTTCCGCCGCTTCTAATCCAAGATTGTAGTTTTTTTGTGTTACCTTCATTTAAACCAGAACCATTGACCATAATTATTGTATTATAGCGACTTATATCTGCTCTAGAAAAGTTTTTAGTATCTAATTTAGTCACTTTAATATTGTAGCGCGTATCCAATAAATGCCATATTTCGCCAGCATCATAAGATGTCATACCATCACCAACCAAAAGAGCAATTCTAGGTATTTCTATAGATCTAAAGTTATTACTTCCTAAGTCTATACCATCATTTAATCCTGTAGACACTGGATCAAGGTTTATGTGACTTTCTAGAGCTAATTTATTTAAGGTTGTATATAACTCTGCTACCGATAACTTTTGATTCTGTACAGGAATCATTAATGTTCCGTAATCGTAAGATTTTCCATTAGCTCTAAATTGCTTTTGGCTTACTTTGGCTCTAATACCTTTTTCTAATAATGCGTATAAGAATTTTGGCGTGTAATATTCATGCCATTCTGTGAGATAAGCGTAGTTGCTTTTTGAGTTAGCGCCACCAGATTTAAATTTCAAATCAGAAACTACAGTACCCGCATTAATCAGTGAGGTTTCAGCATAATCAAGATTGAAAGCTAGTGGAAATGACCACGCAGAAATATCATAAAATAAACTGTCTTGAAATTGAGTACGTTTTTCAAACATGGCATTAATTAATCTTGTATTATTTTGATTTTTTGGCACTATATAGCTATAACCTTTTTTGAAACGTTTGCCTTTAACCTGAAAGTCAGAGTCAATATGATGAAATTTAATATTGTGACGCTTTAATATTTCAGCCATGTGATAAGTACGTGCGGCATCTTTTTCATCACCAAAAACTATGGCTTTATTACCTTGTTTCTTTCCTTCTTTTCTAGAATTCTTGAAGAAATGAGATTGGTATTTCAAAATATCAGAACGCATACTGTTTGCCGCATCTAGAGTAGATAAAGCTGCTGTAAATTGATTTTTAATTGTAAATGGAAATGTAAGAAGCCCATTTACACTTTCTTGTATATGTCCTCGAGAACTAGCTTGTTCAAATAAAATACCTATACTACCATTGATATCCGGAAAAGTAGATCCTTTTCCGTAATAGAAATCGTCAAAACTTTCTTCAGAATAATATAAAGAACCAATTTTATCTAAAGCTTTTGCATGATAAGTTGCGATTTCTTTAGTTAATTCTTGGTTTAGTTTTGGTGTCAATGGATGTGTTCGAGAAGGAATACCTGGTTGAAAGAAAAAACTAGAATTTGTTCCCATTTCATGGTGATCAGTCAAAATGTTTGGCATCCAATCATGAAAAGTTTTAATACGAGCACGAGATTCAGGTAATTGAACAGGTAACCAATCTCTATTCATATCAAACCAATAGTGATTTGTTCGTCCACCTGGCCAAATCTCACTATACTCTCTATCATTAGGGTCTGGATTCAAATTTTGACTACGATTTGTATTTGCCCAATATGCAAAACGCTGCAATCCATCTGGATTAAATGAAGGGTCAAACAGTATGACAGTGTTGTCTAAAATATTTTCAATTTTTGAGCTTTGAGCAGCAGCTAAATAATAAGCTACAGCTAATGCTGCGTTAGATCCACTTGGCTCGTTACCATGTATTGAAAAGCCTTGATAAACAACTATAGGTCTGTCTATATTAGTATTATCTGTTTTGGTAGCATTTACATGTGCTGTTTTGATAGCTTTAAGATTTGAGTGGTTTTTTGGAGATGTTATTTTTAATAACAAAAGAGGTCTGTCTTCAAATGTCTTACCTCTATTTTCGATAGTTATTCTATCAGAAGCTTCTGCTAATGCATACATGTATTGGACAAGTTTGTCGTGTGTAATGTGCCATTCGCCAACTTCATGTCCCACAACACTTTTAGGTGTCGGGATTTCAGAGTTATACTGAATACCTTGAGGTAAGTAATATGTTAAATCAACTTTTTCTTGAGAAAATAAGGTTGTGTAAATTAAAGTAAATACCAATAATAGAATGCTACGCATGTGAGTTAGTTTGGTTAATTGTTGAGTCCATAAAAATAAAAAAACCGTTACAGAGGTAACGGTTTTTAATATTATTTAACAAGCTTAGTTTTATATATCTTCAAAACTAATATCTGTAAAGCTGTCTGTTGAGGTATCTTCATGAGTTTTTGCCTTTTGAGCTACAAAATCGTTATCTTCTCTCTTATAATCTTTTTGGTGACGTTCACTAATCACTTCCGTCCCTTTTTCATTAATAATATAGTCTGTCATTTCACCTAAAATATCTTTAAACTCAGTAAAGTCTTCTTTATATAGATAAATTTTATGTTTTTTATAATGAAAAGATCCATCATCATTTGTAAATTTTTTACTTTCTGTAATGGTCAAGTAGTAATCACCTGCTTTGGTAGCACGTACATCAAAGAAATAAGTTCTTCGTCCAGCACGTAATACTTTAGAGTATATTTCTTCTTTGTCCATCATTTCATAATCGCCCATAATTTGGATTTAATTTTTAAATTCAATCCAAAAATCTAAAAAAAAAGAATAGTAACCAACAAATAATTACATTTCTTTTTCTGAGCGTTGCTTGCGATAAAGATCTTTATAGTAACCCGCTGTTTTCTTGAGGGTTTGGTGTGTTCCTGCTTGAATTATTTTACCTTCATCTAACACAATAATTTTATCGGCATTTTTAGCAGAAGAGATACGATGGCTTACAATAATAGTTGTTTTGTTTTTAGAAACACATTCTAAATTTTTGAGGATTTTTTCTTCAGTTTCAGTATCTACTGCTGAAAGACAATCGTCAAACAATAAAATTTCAGGTGATTTTATAATGGCTCTAGCTATAGATACACGTTGTTTTTGACCACCTGAAAGTGTAATACCTCTTTCTCCCAAAACAGTATCATAACCGTTTTTAAAATCAATGATATTCTTATGTACTCTAGCATTTTTCGCTGCTTCAATCACTTCTTCTTCAGTAGCATTTTCTTTACCGAATTTAATGTTGTTTTTTATTGAGTCCGAAAATAAAAATGCATCTTGAGGAACATAACCGGTACTTTCCCTTAGGTTATAGAGATTAATGTCATCTATTTGCTTACCATCAATTAAAATCGAACCTTGTTGCGTATCGTACAAACGTCCAATTAAATCTAATATGGTTGATTTCCCGGAGCCTGTCATCCCAAGGATTGCTAGTTTTTCTCCAGATTCAATTTTAAAACTAACATCTTTTAAAGCTGTAATATTTGTATCTGGATAGGTGAAAGTTACATTTTTAAACTCTATTGCACCTTTAATATCAGTAAGACATTCAACATTATTTTTAATCTCAGGTTCGGTTTCTAAAAATTCATTAATACGTTTTTGAGAAGCTTCGGCTTGCTGAACAATTGATGTTACCCAACCTACTGTAGCCACTGGCCATGTTAGCATATTTACATAGATAATAAACTCTGCTATTGTTCCAATATTTTCAATTTCTCCATTAATGTATTGCTTTCCACCTATATAAATAACTAAAAGATTACTGACACCAATTAGTAATATCATTAAAGGAAAAAATAAAGCCTGGACTTTTGCAAGATCAATTTGTTTCTTCCTGTTTTCTGAAGAAAGTGTTTCAAATTCATTATTTACACTAGGTTCTATAGTGTAGGACTTAATTACTGAGATACCACTAAATTGTTCCTGGGTAAAAGATGATAAACCTGAAAGTGATTCTTGTACAATTTTACTTCGATGATTAATCAAGCGGCTAAGCTTGTATATTACAAAAGATAATATAGGAAGTGGTAACATTGTATATAGCGTTAGTTTTGGAGCAGTGCTAAGCATTTGTGTTAACGCTACCGTAAACAGCGTAACTGTATTTATGGTATACATTATAGCTGGTCCAGCATACATACGTACTTTACCAACATCTTCACTTATACGATTCATTAAGTCACCTGTACGATTGGACTTATAAAAACTTAATGACAGTACTTGATAATGTTTATAAATTTCGTTTTTAAGGTCAAACTCAATATATCGAGATACATTGATAATTGTTTGACGCATTAAAAATGTAAACAGACCAGCTATTAAAGCTGCTACTACAATGAAGAGTCCAGTTTCTAGCAAGTTACTTTTTGCAGTTGAAATTTCAATAGTACCTTCAAAATATTTTTCTAGAATATTTATTGACTTTCCGATAAGTCGTGGCGTAAACAACGCAAATATTTTTGCAATTATGGTTATAAAAATACCGACTATTAATCTGTAGCGGTATTTAAAAAAATATTTATTAAGATGTTTTAATGCTTTCATTAAAAAGTAAAACAAAACAAAACTATTGTTGTAATCTTATTTTTCGGTTAATATTTTGCTAATGCTTCAATAATCATTTATTTTTGACCGCTGTTTTTACATATAATTCAACAGCGCTAAATCACAATATTCATGACAACAGACGTTATTGATGCAAAAGAGCTTAAAAATTCAGATCCTGTATTTGGACAAATGTCATTTGATGACCATGAGCAGATTGTTTTTTGCAACGACAAAGATACTGGTTTAAAAGCAATAATAGGAATACATAATACAGTTTTAGGACCAGCACTTGGTGGTACTAGAATGTGGCAATATAATAGCGAATGGGAAGCCTTAAATGACGTTTTGCGATTATCTAGAGGAATGACGTTTAAGTCTGCTATTACAGGTTTAAACCTTGGCGGTGGTAAAGCTGTAATTATAGGTGATGCAAAAACTCAAAAAACATCTGAATTGATGGGTCGTTTTGGCGAATTTGTCCATTCACTAAGCGGAAGGTATATAACAGCTGAAGATGTCGGTATGGCCACCGAGGATATGGATATTGTTAGAGAAGTTACACCTTTTGTTACTGGAATTTCAGAAAGTAAAGGTGGTGCAGGTAATCCTTCTCCAATTACTGCCTATGGTGTCTTTATGGGGATGAAAGCAGCGGCTAAATTTAAGTACGGTTCAGATATTTTAGAAGATAAAAATATTTTCGTACAAGGTATAGGTAATGTTGGTGAAGCTTTAGTAGAACATTTAGCAAATGAAGGAG
>CAJQQC010000156.1 GCA_905480385.1 uncultured Winogradskyella sp. | reverse complement strand
CATCTTTAAATGGATTAGGTGAGATACTAAATATTTCAATTTTATCATCATCAATATCTAAGGTCATGTCTTCTACACTAACAGTTGCGTTACAAATTGTGCTCAAACCATTAATATCGGTAACAGTAAATGTAACTACATTATCTCCTATATCTGATGAGTTAAATGTATTTGGCGATACTGATATCGAAGCTATTCCACAGTTATCACTAGAACCATTGTCTATATCATTTGCTGTAATTGATGCATTTCCAGTACCATCTAGTTGTATAGTTATATCTTGAGTAGCACATACAGGCGCAGTCATATCATTGACAACAATATTTTGAGTTTGTGTAGACGAGTTTCCATTGCCATCATCAAAAGTCCAAGTTACTGTTGTTGTTCCATGAGTAGAGCTTGTTAAGCTATCTGTAGTTGTACCCGTAATAGTACCACCACAGTTATCCGTAGCTGTAGGCACAGAAGAAATAGTAGCTGAACACTGTCCAGTAGCATCTGTAAGTGTCATTACATTAGGAATCGGGTCAGAGGTATCGTCATAGTTATAGGTTTGGTTGACATTAATCGCATTACCATTCCCATCATCGAAGGTCCAAGTAATTGTAGTCGACCCACCTTCCACAAACGAAAGTGTATCCGTAGTTGTTCCTGTAACAGTTCCCGCACAGTTATCGGTAGTTGTTGGTGCAGCAAGTGTACCATTACAATCGACAGTGACAGGACTTAGCGTTGGTGTTATTGGGTCAGAGGTATCTACTATTGTGACTATTGCTGTACCTGTATCAGAACCATTATCATCTGTTACAGTAAGAGTTACAGTATTTGCTCCAATATTTGCACAAGTAAAAGATGTAATGTCCGTATCAAAGATTAATGTACCTGTTCCTGTACTTCCATTATTCACAGCATCTTCTGTTATGGTTGCATTACCAGTTGCATCTAGGTTTACTGTTATGTTTTGAGTTATTACATTTGGTCCAGCTGTGGCAACATCAGCCGTAAAATTAAAATTATCTATAGCTAAATCACTTGTGTAATTTGAACCTGTATCTCCAATAATCCTTAATTTTATAGTGCTATCATCATAATCTGATAAATCAACAGTTTGATTTCTCCACGCAACAGTTTGACTTCCTTGCTGTTGACCAGAAATTGGATTGAGTCCTGGATTGTTTGAGTTAGTTGTAATTAATGAATTTGAAATTATAGTATAATTTATACCATCAGTACTAACTTGAATGGTTAAATCTCCCATATTTAAACCAAACATATGGTAATCGAAAGAAAATTGCGGATTGGTTAAACCAGATAAATCAAAACAAGGAGAGTCTAACCAGGCTGATTTGTTAGAACCGCTACCTGATGATTCAGTAAATAGGTAATTATTGCCATCAGATGCTTGACTCGGTCCTGTTTTATCTATTTGATCAGGATTACCAGCTCCGGAAGGTGTTTCACCAGAATTATTAGTCCAATCTAGTGTGTCGTCACTACTTTGGTCCCAATCTCCAGTCGAAGTTGAGGAAGCTTCAAAACTTTCAGAATATGGAAATGTAGAAATTGTATTTTCACAAAGATTTAAAGTCGTAAACTTTACTGATTCAGAAAACGATGAAACAGAGCTACTACATCTTGTAGCAACTTGAACTTCATATTCAGTATTATTATTTAACCCAGATAACGCTTGTGTTGGACCACTAATGTTTGTGATTAGTGTCCAAGTAGATGAGCCAGTTTCTCGGTATCTTAAATCATAAGTAGATCCAGAAATATTTGACCACGAAGCATCTGCAGTTGTAAAACTAATATTCTTTACTTCTATATTATTAGGTTCTAGTGTAGCATCACATGGGACATCTAATCCCATAATTCTAAAGTCGTCAAAATAAAAACCTGTCGGCGTAGAAGAATAGTTTTCTAGTACATTATTATCATCGCTTACAAACCGGAAACGAATTCTAACGTTAGAAGCACCTAAAAGAAAAGAATTGGTATTTGAATCAATTACGATTTCTTCCATTTTCCATTGGTCGTATAAGTCACCGTCATATATTATTCCGGAGCTATTACTGGCCTGAGGAGCGCCACTATTATTCGTGTGGTCATTTGTTGCTGTTGTGGCTGCTGGTTTTGTGTACTTACCTTCTACAGGCTGATATGCACCACCGTTAATAGAGGCTAATACTTCTACAAAGTCGTAGTTTCTTTCTATATCCCATTTTGCAAAAAACTGAATCAAGTATTCTGGATCTGCCGAAAAATCATAAGGGGCTTTAGTTGTAATAGTTGCATCTCTAAAAGTTCCGTAAGCATTATTGTTATTACCTCCCAATTTTATGCCTTTTGTGTTAGCACCAGAATTATATGAGGCACCAGATACTGTAGCAGCTGTCCAGATTTCATTTCCGCCAGTTGTCCAATTACTAAGTAAGTTACTATCTGGATTATCTTGAAATAATAAATTTGGTTGATAAATTTTCTCATAAGTGGCATCATAAAAAATGGCTCCTGTACTATTTGCCAATTGTACTTTGTAAATTATACGTTCGTTAGGTTGTATGCCAGAAGTTAAAGTTATTGAACTAGAAACTTCTGTTTGAACTAATGAATTTAGGCCATTAATTGCTATAGTTGGTATTGCTATAGATTGAATGTTTTGAATTGGTATAATTGTTAATGTGAAATTTCCATCTGTTTGCCCAACTCTTTCTACACCAAATGTTAAGTCAGTTGTTAAATTTGAAGCTGGTTGTCCACTTAATAAATTTGATGGTGTTAGGTCATGAAATTTTGCATAACGTCCACCATAGTATGCATTCATTAGATTTATACGCAACATGCGTTTAGCAATAGGTATAATATTGTTTCTTGTCGGCCAAAAACCTTGATTTGCTCCATTATTAGTAAACCCATTTCCAGAGGCTTCACTACTTGAACCATTTTCTGGTGTTGTAGCAAGTATTCTCATTGGAGTAGTACCAAGACCAAAAGGAACAGCACCATATGAGCCATTATCATCTTCAGCACCACCTAACATCCAATCATCTGCAATTCCATTTGCAGGTGGAAATATTGTTGCGCCAGATACATATCTATTGTATCTGGTCATGTCTTCGTGCCACTTTTGCATTTCATCTTCTCTACCAGAAACAAATGATGGATTACCGCCATATGGGTGTGGTATTGAGTTGGCAAAAGTATGTTGCCAAACAGCTGTTTTAAAATTTCTTGATTCTACAAACTTCACAATGATTTTTGTTTCAGGCTCTGAAGCTGCTGCAGGACCTCTATACCCGGAGCTTGAAGTAGAAGGGGAAGAACCTGAACCAGCATTTCCCCAGAAGTAATCAAAATTTCTATTCAAATCTACGCCTCTATTGTCAAGTGATGAAGAGTTTGTGTTTGGTCTTAAGTTTTTACGTTGCATACCACCACCAAAAGGTTCTGTCACTTCATTCCATTTTAATCCGTCCGGATTTACTACTGGAATAAAATAAAGTTCGTTATTGTCCACTAATTCTTTTATAGCGGGATTGCAATCATAATTTTCAATTAAATACCACATAAAAAAGATGTTACCTATTTGAGCACTTAACTCTCTTGAGTGAATCATCGAGGTATATAAAATTTGAGGTTTAGTTCCTTCTGTTGTACTAGATTCGTTACCTGTAATTCTAATATAATATATAGTTTGTGGATCAAAACGTTGTGCTGTGGTTCCTACGCCAATATAATCCTCAGGATTGCTTAATGAGTTTTCAGGAAGCATATTATCATACAAAGGATTTGGAATTGTAGTTAGCGGATTACCCCAAGTTTTCATATTTAAGGTACCAGAGGCATCGGCTTTTTCTGAAACTATATTTAGTCCTTTACTCTGAGAATAAGCACGCATTTCGTCAAGTTCTGTTAAAACTTGAGATATTGTTAGAGCGCCGCCCATAGGTACTTCTGAGGAAGAAGTTACATCAGGGAAATTTAATGGTACATTCCAATCTTCTTCGGTAGCTCCAATATATTGTAGATAATTATTTATGGTGTTTAATGCTACTGATGACCTTTGAGTTAATCCTTGACGGAATGCCAAAGTCTTAGTACGTTCTGCTTGAAACTCCCGTTGTGCTCTATATATATCTTTAGTAGAGTTTTTTTGATAAAATTCATTTAAGTTATCAATAACTACTTGATATGAGATATTATTTTCTCTTAATAATCCGAGCTCTTCGTTACTAATATCAATAGTTGATGAATGTTCATGATGTGTAGCACCACACCTTAAATCAATTCCTAAGTCTGCAAGTCTATTTACGTTTGCTTGACTATGGCTATTAATTTTAATCCTCTTATGAGTTTGCGAAATAGCAGTTTGTGCTAAGGCAAAAAATGCCAATAGGATAGCGAGGGTAATTCTTTTCATTAGATTTGGGTTAAAATGAATTTGGGTCAAATATAGAATAATATTCGATAAATCATCGTTAAAACGCAAAAAAAATAGACAAAGTGCGTATTTACTATTTTTAAATTTTATTTTATTTAAAATATCTGTGGTGATTTTACGGATATATTTAAAGAATATGATTAGTCGTGTTGTTAAGAAATTAAGTAAATAATAATAGTATAAAAAATGACATATTCTCTTAGCTTAATGCGGATATAAAGAAAATCAATATCTTTAATTTTAAATAGATTTTAATAATGTATAATGCTTTCATATCCTATTCGCATGCTGCAGACGGCAGAATGGCAACAGCATTACAAGCTGCACTGGAAAGATTTGCCAAGCCTTGGCCATAGAAAAAGGATAATAAAAAAAGAAATAGTCCTTTTGTAATTGTTATTTTTTGCATTTTATTTTTTATAAAAGATAACGAAATTTTTGCATTGATGCGGTTAAGATTTTAATATCGTAATAGTTTTAATTGTAGCGATATCGAGAATTACATACTGTGATTCTTCGTAAGTAAGCTTTACAACAGTAAAAACCTGCAAAACTTCGTTTTGTCAGTATTTTTTATGCGCCTGCATTTGCAAACACGATTGTGCTTGGCGCATAAAAAAACCCTGCACTTGTCAGTGCTGGGGTTTTACTGCTGTAGCGAGAACGAGAATTGAACTCGTGACCTCCGGGTTATGAATCCGACGCTCTAACCAACTGAGCTACCTCGCCATTTATGCGGCTGCAAATATAAAAACAAATTCTTCTACAGCAAACATTACTTTCTAAAAAAAATAAATTTAGTTTAATGTTTTAATCTCCACTAATATTATATATATTGAGCAAATAATTATTTATTTATGGATGATAAAATTAAGTACGAATTAGAATTTCCTATACATGCATCACCAGCTATGTTATACACACATATATCTACACCTTCTGGTTTGTCTGAGTGGTACGCAGATAACGTTAATAGTAGAGGAGAGTTGTTTACTTTTATTTGGGATGGCAGTGAAGAACAAGCTAAACTACTTAATAAAAAAAGTAATGAGCGTGTGAAATTTCGTTGGTTAGAAGATGAAGAGGATGGATTGACATGTTACTTCGAAATCCGTATACAAGTCGATGAAATAACCAAAGATGTATCTTTAATGGTTACAGATTTTGCAGATGAAGATGAGGTAGAAGAATCTAAAATGCTGTGGGAAAACATGATAGGAAGTCTAAAACAAGTTTTAGGTTCTGCCTAAAAGTATATCGCATACAAATAGTATCTTTATCCCGAATTTATTCGGGATTTTTTATGGTAAATTTTAATGGCAATTTAGTTAGCAATTCAGAAGCCAAGATATCAATTACAAATAGAGGCTACAAATATGGAGATGCACTTTTTGAAACTATTAGAGTAGTAAGTGGAAAAGCATTATTTTTAGAAGATCACTATTTTAGACTTATGGCGTCAATGCGGATTATGCGTATGGATATTCCTATGAATTATACGATGGAGTTTTTTGATGAAGAAATTATAAAAACTGTTGAAGCTAATAATTTTGATGGTAATTTTGCTAGAGTTAGACTAAATGTGGATAGAGGTGATGGCGGAAAATACATGCCTAATAAGAATGCAAAAATTAATTTTAGTATTGTTGCCGAAACTTTAGATAGTCCTTTTTATTTATCACATACTTTTCAAGATTACATTGTAGATTTATATAAGGATTTTTATGTAGCTCCAGGATTACTCTCTAGTTTAAAATCAAATAATAAAGCCATACAAATCATTGGTAGTGTTTATGCCGAAGAAAATGGATGGAAAAACTGCTTGGTTTTGAATACGAACAAAAGTATTATAGAGGCTTTAAACGGGAATTTGTTTTTGGTTAAAGGTAATAGTATTAAAACACCGCCGCTAGAAGATGGTTGTCTTAAGGGTGTAATGCGAAAGCAAATTTTAAGTCTATTACAAAATAATCCTAATTACAATATTGAAGAAGTATCAATTTCTCCTTTTGAACTACAAAAAGCTGACGAATTATTTATTACAAATACAATTGTAGGCATTCAGTCTATAGGACAATACCGCAAAAAGAAATATAATAATACAGTTGCAGAAGATATTTTAAAAAGTCTGAATGTAAAATTAAGATTGGGTTAGTTATAACTTGGGTTTTCTGGTGCGTTAGACCAAATAGAATATTCACCACCCATTTCTAACATTTTTTCTTTCCAAAATTCCTCACAGCATTTAGAAATAAGTTGGTTTTTGTATGTGTTTTTTGAAACTACCCACGCATGAGAGTCCAACTCATCATTGAGTTGTTTTTCTTCCCAACCTGAATACCCAAGGAAAAACTTAATATCCTCACAAGTTATCTTTTTACTATTTATGAGTTCTAATACAGTGCTAAAATCACCACCCCAAAAAATCCCTTGAGAGATCTCAATACTATTGGGAATTAAATCTGGAGATTTATGGATAAAATAAAGGTTATCTTGTTCAACAGGTCCACCGTTATAAACTGGAAATTCTGAATCTGTATCTTCAATAAGGTCTTTGAGATAGAAATCCAATTTTTTATTTAATATAAAACCAACTGAACCTAAATCGTTGTGGTCAGCTAATAGTACAACAGCTCTGTTAAAGGATAAATCTCCAATAATAGATGGCTCTGCAATTAATAAATTTCCTTTCTTTGGCTTTTTCACGAGTATCGTCAGAATTATACTAATTAAAAATAATGATATTTTTCTGATAAGCAATTAAATGAATGTCAAATTTGTAAATAAAAAAAGCCTGCTTTGTTAAGCAGGCTCTAATATTATAAATAAACTAAGCTTAGTTTACAGCATCACTTAAGTCAGATCCTGCCTTAAATTTTACTACATTTTTTGCTTTGATTTTTATTGTTTGTCCTGTTTGTGGATTTCTACCATCTCTTGCAGCTCTTCGAGTAACTGACCAAGAACCGAAACCTACTAATGATACACGGTTACCTTTTTGTAAAGATCCTTCGATATCAATTAATAATCCGTCTAATGCTTTTTTTGCTGCAGCTTTTGTGATACCTGCATTTTCAGCCATACTGTTAACTAAATCTGTTTTGTTCATAAAATGTAAAATTTAAATTATTAAATGTTTGGATTCTAACATAAGTGCTAAAATCATTAACAAATTTATACGTATAATCCACTCATGCAAGGAAAACCCTAGTAAATACGAGGTTTTGTTGATAACTCGACCGATTTGTTAATAAAGGTGTGTATTTTATCGATGTTTTCTTGAATCCTAATGAGAATAAGGGTTTAGAGCATTTTTGCATTTTCATGAAATTCAAAACCATTTAAAAGCGAACCAGAATCCATTTTTCGTTTATTTGGAAGCTGTAATTCCTTAATATTAATGAATCCGTTTTTACAAGCTACTTTTATTTTATTATCAGTTATTATTACAGTTCCATTTTCAGAATTATGTAATTCTTCAGTCTTTGAAACACCGTATATTTTTATAGATAGTTTTTTACCATCACCATTGTCTAAATAACACCAAGCTGTTGGAAAAGGATTTAATCCACGAATCTTATTGTATATATGATTTAGGTTCTTATTCCAGTTAATTTTACAATTTTCTCGATTAAGCTTATAGGCTGTTTTTAAATCTTGATTTTCTGGTTGGATAGTTGTTTTAATTTCATCTGCTTCAATTAGTTTAAGCGTTTTAATGACCAAATCACTACCAATGTCCATCAATTTGTCATGGAGTCCACCAACAGTTTCGTCCTTTGTGATATCTTTCTCTTCTTTCATTATAATAGCACCTGTGTCTATTTTGTCATCTATAAAAAAGGTTGTAACTCCAGTTTTTACTTCACCATTAATAATAGCCCAATGTATTGGTGCTGCACCACGATAGTTTGGTAGAAGTGAAGCATGTAAATTAAAGGTGCCATATTCTGGCATATCCCAAACGACTTTTGGTAACATTCTAAAAGCAACTATAATCTGAAGATTAGCATTCAAAGATTGTAATTCTAAAATAAAATCTTCAGACTTAAGATTAGTGGGCTGCATGATTTTTAAATGATTTTCTAGAGCAAACTTTTTAACTGCAGATGATTTTAGTTTTCTTCCACGACCTGCAGGTCTATCAGGTGCTGTTATGACACCAACAACATTATAATTATGGTCTAATAAATTCTTTAAAGTCGCCACTGCAAAATCTGGCGTGCCCATAAAAACAATTCTTAAATCTCTTTGTTTCGTCATTTTAGTTTGTAAGTGTTTGTATGAGTAATTGTAATGGTTTCCTCTTCAGTAAGTAAAGATAGTACTTGTAATAGTTCTGCTTGACTACATTGTATATTTTGTA
>CAJQQC010000155.1 GCA_905480385.1 uncultured Winogradskyella sp. | reverse complement strand
CTACTATGTTGCCACCCATAAATCTGAAACGTTCTTTGGCAATTTCTAAAGCAGTAGCACCACCCCTCGCACCAGGCGAAGTAGCCATCAACAACATTGGCTTATCACTCCATAATTTACCATCGATGCGAGACATCCAATCAAATAAATTTTTAAATACTGTAGCGTAAGTTCCATTGTGTTCTGCTAATGACAATACGATTCCGTCTGAAGATTTAATTAAGTCTAAAAATTTATGTGCATTATCTGGAATTCCATTTGTCAATTCATAATCCATACCATACAAGGGTAATTCAAAATCATTTAAGTCCAATACATTAACTTCAGCACCTTCAACCAAAGAAGCTGCATAAGTTGCTAATTGTTTATTTATAGATGTTTTACTGTTACTACCTGCAAATGCTATTATTTGTTTCATAATTATATGTTTTTGATTTATATAAATATAATATATTCCATGGAATATATTTCCATGTAACTGTTTTTTAACATATCATTTAGAGATTCTATAAAAACATGAAGATTAAGTTTCGTAAATTCGTGGCAATAACAAAATTCAAATGAATATAAAGTTTAATAAAAACGAAGATCACAATAAATTATTAATCTCTGACCTTAAGAAAAGGATTGTCAAAATAAAACTTGGTGGTGGTCAAAAAAGTATAGAAAAGCATCATAATAAAGGGAAAATGACAGCTCGTGAGCGTGTTGATTATTTATTAGATAAAAAGGCTAAATCTATTGAAATAGGAGCTTTTGCAGGCGAAGGCATGTATGAACAATATGGAGGATGCCCTTCAGGTGGTGTTGTAGTAAAAATTGGCTATGTCAAAGGAAAACAGTGTATCGTCGTAGCAAATGATGCTACTGTTAAAGCTGGTGCTTGGTTTCCTATTACAGGGAAAAAGAATTTACGGGCCCAAGAAATTGCTATAGAAAATCGATTACCTATTATATATTTGGTTGATAGTGCTGGCGTATTTTTACCTATGCAGGATGAAATCTTTCCAGACAAAGAACATTTTGGTCGCATCTTTAGAAATAATGCTGTTATGAGCAGTATGGGTATTACTCAAATTTCGGCTGTTATGGGGAGCTGTGTTGCTGGTGGCGCTTACCTGCCTATAATGAGTGACGAAGCACTTATAGTTGATAAAACTGGAAGTATCTTTCTAGCAGGTAGTTATTTGGTTAAAGCTGCTATTGGAGAAACAATAGATAACGAAACACTTGGTGGAGCAACTACACATTGTGAAATTTCTGGAGTAACAGATTATAAAGCCAAAGATGATAAGGACGCTTTAGATAAAATAAAAAATATAATAGATAAAATTGGTGATTTTGATAAAGCTGGTTATAACAGGATTAAGTCATCAAAACCGAAAGAAAATCAAGAAGATATTTACGGTATTTTACCTAAAAGTCGCTCTGAACAGTATGATATGAACGCTATCATTAGCCGTTTAGTTGACAATTCAGAGTTCGAAGAATATAAAGCTGGTTATGGACAAACCATAATTACAGGTTATGCACGAATAGATGGTTGGGCAGTTGGTATTGTTGCTAACCAACGTCAATTGGTAAAAACAAAAGGTTCTAAAACAAAATCTGCCGAAATGCAATTTGGTGGCGTGATTTATAATGATTCCGCAGATAAAGCCACACGTTTTATTGCAAATTGTAATCAGAAGAAAATTCCCTTAGTATTCCTCCAAGATGTAACTGGTTTTATGGTTGGTAGTAAATCCGAACATAGTGGGATTATTAAAGATGGTGCTAAAATGGTAAATGCTGTAAGTAATTCTGTTGTACCTAAATTTACAATTATTATCGGCAACAGCTATGGTGCTGGTAATTATGCCATGTGTGGCAAAGCTTACGACCCTAGATTAATTGTAGCATGGCCAAGTGCGGAGCTTGCAGTAATGAGTGGTAAGTCTGCAGCTAAAGTTCTACTACAAATAGAAACAGCATCACTTAAAAAGAAAGGTGAAACGATTACCAAAGAAAAAGAAGAAGAGCTCTTTAATAAGATAAAATCGCGCTACGATGACCAAGTTTCTCCATATTATGCAGCTGCACGAATATGGATAGATGGCGTTATTGACCCGTTAGACACTAGAACTTGGATAAGTATTGGTATTGAAGCAGCAAACCATGCTCCTATTGAAAAACCTTTTAACTTAGGGGTTTTACAAGTTTAAAATATGCGTTTTATTTTGAAGGTCTTTACAGTATTTTGACTTTTAGCTTCTTACATGCTATACAAGCATTTATATTCTAAAATGATCTAATTTCCTTGATGGTCTTTAACTCTTGGAATCGTCAATAATTTAGTCTGTCTTCCATTTACATACCTAAAGCCATTTGTGCCCCAAAACCCAGCTTCTTCTAACATAATTCGAATATCCCTATTCCATTCAGGGATATTTACCGTGGTATTTAACTCAATGGCATAGACTGTATTTTCGTGCAGTGGATAATCTCCAGTAGCTGGGACGCCAACTTGAGAATCCCACATACCCAGTGTGGTTCCAGAAGAATGTCCATATGCACCTAATGGATGCGTGTAAATTGCTGGTCTTAGATCTTCTCTTTTTCCTTGCTCCAGAGACTCCTTTAAAACTTGATTTCCTGTTTTTCCAGTTTCAAAATTATTGGTAAATATATCTTGAACGCGATTACCATCTTTTAATGCATCTTGAAGAAATTTTGGAGGTGTTTTTTCATTTGGTTTCAATACATAAGCTAATTCTTGACAATCTGTATTTAGTCTTAAATAAGTAATACCGAAATCACAGTGTAATAAATCACCTGGTATAATAACCATATCGTCTGGTCTATTTGAAAAAGCATACAAATGATTACCTAATTCTTCTGTTGTTCGTTGCACATCTACTGTGGGATGAAACCAAGTTTCTAATCCTAATGCTGTTACTTTATCTCTCATCCACCACTCGACATCTGTTGTAGTTGTAACTCCTGGTGTGATTACTTTTTCTGAAA